>NZ_SUEO01000112.1:1240-18437 GCF_004962925.1 Mesorhizobium sp.
ACCGCTGCCTGGCCCGCCGCTGGTGCGCGAGATCGGCATGTTGTGGCCGCGCAGCGCGCCTTCAGGACGGCTGGTGCGTGTCCTTCTGGACGCCTTCGGGGCAGTCTCGGCAGGCGGGAAGAGGGCCGACGATGCTTGATCAGCCTGGCTGCAACCATGACTCGAGCAGCGCCAGCGTGGCCAAGGAGGATCTCGGGGTGCGACGCCAATGAGCGAACCGAAACCACCGCTGGACGCGAATGCGGCCGCTTTGGCGCGAGTTAACCTCAAGCTGCTGCAAACTTTTATGCTGGTCGCCGAAAACCGCAGCTTCAAGGAGGCCGCCGACCGGGCACGCCGTTCGCAGTCCGCCATCAGCATGCAGATAAAGCAGCTCGAGGACCAACTCGGCGCCAGGCTGTTCAACCGCACCACGCGCGACGTCAAGCTCACGCCTGAAGGAAGCAAATTGTTCGCCAGCACGCAGCGCGGCCTGCAAGAGGTCGGCATCGGTTTGCGCAACGTCCAGGAGGCACTGGCCATCCGGCGCGGCCAGGTCGCGCTGGCCTGCGCGCCCACCATCGCCTCGACCCATCTGCCGCGCATACTCGCCGAGTTCGAACGCGATTATCCGGGAATCAAGATGCTTTTGTCGGAACTTAAGT
Source organism: Mesorhizobium sp. (assembly GCF_004962925.1). Taxonomy (GTDB): domain Bacteria; phylum Pseudomonadota; class Alphaproteobacteria; order Rhizobiales; family Rhizobiaceae; genus Mesorhizobium. Next base: position 1,885 of record NZ_SUEO01000112.1, read on the forward strand.
CCGCCGACCTTTACCGGGTGATAGAGGCCGATGCCGTCGATTTCGGCATTGGCCCTATCTCCGGCGATCCGGACCTCGATTTCGAGCCGCTGCTCGACGATCCGCTGCACGCGCTGATCCCCATGCGGATGTGTCCGCACAATCGTCGCACCATCACGCTGGCGGAACTGTCCGGCCTGCCCTTGCTCCACTACCACACCACCACCCTGATGGGTGCGATGTTCGAGCGCGAGGCTGCCGCCCGCGGCATCGCGCTGAACGTTCGGTACCGCTGCATCCAGGCGGATACACTCGTCGCGATGGCCGAGGCCGGCATCGGCGCGGCAATCCTCACCCAGTCGATCGTCCGTTTCGCGGAGCCAAACCGGTCGCGTGTCTATAAGATCGTCGAGCCCGAACTCGTTCACCGCTACGGCATCGTGCGCAAGCGCGGCAAGGAACTGTCGCCGGCCGCCGAACGGCTCGCGCAATTGATCCGGGTGTCGCTGCGCCAGGCCTGAAGGCCGGCGCCATCAAATACGACTTCAGATTTTCAGAATAATCGATGGGATTTTTGAATTTTTTCTGAAGTTCGGCTTCCGCTAGAGAGTGCCTTCCCGGCACATGGAACGTCGGGAAAGGAGGGAAGTCGTGCTTCAGGATGTTTATGTCCAACAGGACAACAATGTCGTCGAGACCAGGATCAAGATCGCTCGTATCCAGGCGCACAAGCTCGCCAATATCCCGATTACGCCGCCGCCCTATCGCGACAAGCCGAACAAGGAAGGCGCGCTGCTTCTCCAGGTCGAGACCAATGACGGCCTCGTCGGTTGGGCGACCAGCGGCTACACCCACCACGTCGCCATCGATCTGATCAACAAATACATCGCGCCGAAAATCGTCGGTGAGAACCCGATGCGCACCGAACGCATTCCCCTGCTGTTCGACCGCGCCAGCTTCGAACGGCCGCTGGGCAGGACTCTGATCTCCGCGCTGGCGATGATCGACATCGCGCTCTGGGATATCAAGGGCAAGATGCTCGGCCAGCCCGTGCATCACCTGCTGGGCGGCGCGCGCGACAAGGTGCCGGTCTATGTCACGCACGGCGCGGCCTACGACAACGCCCCGGTCTATTCGCCCGAGGAACTGGCCGCGGAGGCGGCCCACCTCGTCAAGCTCGGCAACAACCATCTCAAGAACACCGTCGGCCGCCAGCCCATCCCCGATCCGAAGGATGACTACATCCGCATGAGGGCGATGCGCGAGGCCGTCGGCCCGAACGTCAAGCTCGCCATGGACGGCAATCTGCGCATGACCCTGGCCCAGGCGGTGGAATTGTGCAAGCGATGCGAGGAGCTCGACATCAGTTTCGTCGAGGAGCCGCTCTACTACAACGACCCGAGGCTTTTGCGCGAACTGCGCTCGAAGACGATCATCCCGGTGGCCGCGGCGGAGAACGAGAAGTTCTCCGCGCGCGACCTGATCCTGGCCGACGCGGTCGACTACATTCAGCCCAACGTCAACAATGACGGCGGCTACTCGGCAGCCATCCGCACCGCCGCCCTTGCCAAGATGTTCCACATCCCGCTCTCGCACGGCAACGGCAATGGTCCGCACAACATCGCGTTGCATGCCGGCCTGTCGAACGGCGGATTGGTCGAATATCATTTCCACAAGTGGATGGCCTACAACGCGATCTTCAAGAAGGTTCCGCAGCCCGAGGACGGATACCTGACCGTGTCGCAGGAACCGGGGCTGGGCCTCGAGCCGAAGGATGGCCTGATCGAGGAATTCTCGATACAGATGTAGAGTGTCCAGCCGTCGGCTTAATAAAGTGGATTGGCCACGGCTTGATGTTGAGCGCCGCGCGCCGCTGCGCGACGCGTGCCGGCTCAGCTCCTTCAAGCCTTCTTGTGCCACTTGGTGCCGATCCGGAAGCGCGCTGTGTGGTCTACGCTAGGCGTCGTTCGAGGGACCCGAGGCGGTGGTCGCCAAACTGTCTCTCACTGCTTCGAGCCGGCCTGTTGAGGATTGCGCTGCCCTCGCGTGGAGGCCTTGGAGCCGATGTATCAGATGGAGAAGTCTGGCGCTGCGCCATCGCCTTTGGTCAAGCCATAGCCGGTCGGCGTGTTCCTGAGATCGCATCCCGGGCTGGCGCTCGATCCGCGTGAACTGCTGAATGACTCGATGAGCATCGACAAGGCGGCAGCCTGGGTCGCCGCGCAGAACGGCGCCGTGCCGATCGTGTATTCGACCGCCGATCCCGCTTCGGTGGCGATTGCCAGCAGAGTTTCGGGCGCGAGGAGATCGCGGCGAAGGTCGAGCACTTCTTCGCTGGCCTCGTCCGCCCGCTAGCAGACTCAGGCGTGCGCCGCATCGTCATGGGCGGCGGCGAGACCTCCGGTGCCGTGGTGGAGGCGCTTGGCGTCACCAGTCTCGTCATTGGCGAAGAGATCGACCCGGCGTTCCCGCGCTTGTCGCTGAACGCAACGGCCCGCTAGGCCTTACCCTGAAGAGCGGCAATTTGGGCAGCGACGACTTCTTCGAAAGCGGTGGAACAAAAAGCTGCCAGTCGGCAACCGGCCCAATCAAGACGTTTGGCACATTGGCGCCAAGCGTCCGCTCCTGGCGGCGCAAAGCAGTCGTTAAGTTGTAGAACCAGTCCGCGAGTGTTGCCTGCAGCGACATCCACCGAGCACCGAAGAGATCAGTCAGTCCCCCCTCGCAGCACCAGATCATTCCGTTGAAACCGCTGAGGTTCGTGCTGGTTGGCTTTGGCTGGCAAGCCTCGAAAGGCTGCCCAGCAACATTGTTCTGTCCTTCCCGATCATCAGCACGCCGCTGTCGGGGGCCAGCAGTGCCGAGAATGGCAACATCGCTGCGCCGATCGGCGAGGCCTCGGGGCCGAATTGTCCCGACACGATTTCCGGAGCCACGATGCCGATGGCGCTGATCATGTTGAACTGGGTCTGCACCTTTGCCAGCAGCTCGAGATGGATCGGCCGCGGCAGGATGCTGTCGAGAACGATCGCCTCGATATCGATGACTGAGGTGATGGCGATGATCGCCTCGACCAGCGCATTGGCACAATCGTCGATCCATTCGGACAGGGGCTCGCGCGCCCCTGGCGGCAATGGATCCAGTTCCCGAACACGATTGATCTCGACGCCGCGCGACTTGAGATGATTGACCAGCACATAAATTGAGGCGCGATGCAGAAGGCTTTGATAACGCGCCGGCTTGGCCGCCACAGAATCTAGGCTAGAAGGCGAGACCGGCAAAGGACCGAGCGCGGCGCTGTTACCGTGCGGTCCGGTATGGACCTTGCCGCCTTGCACCAATCCACCGCCGACAAAGGTGTCGATCGAAATATGCATGAAATCGCGGAACCGCGCGCCGCTCCCCTGGATGAGTTCGGCGAGCGCCGCCGATGATGCGTCGTTTTCCACGAAAACCGGGGTCTTCGGCTTTGTGGCGAAGAAAGTAGTCAGATCGATTGCTTCCCAGCGGCTACCGAGGTCATTGGGAAAGCCGAGCTCCTCGCTCCAGCCGCCGAGGAAATATGGCGAAGCGATTCCGACACCGACGATGCTGGCATCGCCAAGCCCCTCGACCAGCTTGTTGAAATTGGCCAGCGACATGTTGCCGGCCTTGAGCACCAGATCGGGGTCCGGAAAGCGATATTCGTGCGACTCGCGGGAGCGGACCTCGCCGGCGAAGTCGACGAGCACGGCTTCCAGCGCGCGCCGGCCGATCTTGATGCCAACGCTGTAGATGCGCTCCGGTGCAAGTCGGTAGAGAGTGGACGGCGATCCGCGTTGCCCGAACCTTTTTCCTACCTGCTTTACGAATCCGGACGACTCCAGCCCGTCGACAATGGTGGCGACCGCGGCCGCCGTCAGATTTGCGGCGCGCGCCAGATCCGACTTGGATGCCTCCTTCAGGCGGCGGATGGCATCAAGCACGAAGCGCTCGTTATAATGCCGAACCTTGACCGAATTGCTGCCTTTTCCGGACAAAACTGGCGCTTCCCCATTATTTCCCGCGGAGCCACTCTGGCCGCTTACAGCTCTGAAGCCGCTGCGGTCGAGGCACTTCGGCCGCGACCCTGCGCGATGCGACAGTGCCCATAGGGGCCACGGAAGTCAATTTCCTGTTGCCGCCTGAGCCTATTTAATATAGCAAATTGAAGAAAGAAGACTAGGGAGGAAAAGTGCTGCACTTGGGCGCATATGGCGAAGCCGATGCCGCGGCGAAGAGGAATTTGGCTGTCCCCGTTGCCCTGGTTCAGGCGACAAAGGCCTTCAGTGGCACGATTGCCCTCAAGGACGCATCCTTCGAATTGCGCTCGGGCGAGGTGCTGGCTCTGCTTGGCGAAAACGGGGCCGGCAAGAGCACCTGCGTGAAATTGCTGGCCGGCGTGCATGCCCCTACAGGTGGCCATGTCGAAGTCGATAACACGCCTGTGGTTTTCCACACACCGCACGACGCCCAGGCCGCCGGCATTGCGGTTATGCACCAGCATCCCGGCCTGTTCCCCGATCTTTCGATCGCGGAAAACATCTATCTCGGCCATATGCTGCGGGACCACTTCGGCGGCATCGACAACGCCGCCATGCTTGCCGGGGCACGCAAGGTGCTGGCGACAGTCGGCCTTGACGTGCCAGCTGAAACCCGGCTCGGAATTTTGCGCACCTCCGAACAGCAACTGGTCGAGATCGCCCGCGCCCTGTCGCTCGACGCGCGGGTGCTGATCATGGACGAGCCGACGGCCGCCCTGTCGCAACGCGAGGTCGAGCGGCTGTTCACCGTCGTCGCCGATCTGCGGCTGCATGGCGTGGCGATGATGTTCGTCGGCCACCGCATGGACGAGATCTTCCGCATCGCCGACCGTATCGCGGTGCTGCGCGACGGGCGCCTCATTGGCGTCAAGCCGAAGGCCGAGCTTGGCCGCGCGGCTGCCATCAGCATGATGGTTGGCCGCGAAGTGACCGACCTCTATCCGGAACGAAACCACGCCACCGGCGCGCTGGTGCTGGAGGCGAGGGGGCTTTCGCACGCTGGCGGCTTTTCCAACATCGACCTCAAGCTCCACGCCGGAGAGGTGCTGGGGCTCGGTGGCCTGGTCGGCAGCGGACGGACCGAGATCGCGCGCGTGTTGTTCGGCATCGACCAGCCGGATGCCGGCGAAATCCTGATCGACGGCGAGGCTGTGCGCTTCGCATCGGCGCGCGACGCCATGGATGCGCGTATCGCCTATGTCTCGGAAGACCGCATGGGCCAGAGCCTGGTGATGGATTTTTCTATCCTCGACAACGCGGTGTTGCCCGTCCTCGACAAGGCCGCTCGCTCCGGCCTCTACGGCACGGACCGCGCGATCGGTCTGGTTTCGGATTGGCTGAAGCGCATGAAGCTTCGCTTTTCCGGATACGGGCAGCCGGTGAAGGAACTGTCCGGCGGCAACCAGCAGAAGGTGGTGTTGGCCAAATGGCTGCGCACCGAGCCGCGCGTCCTCATCCTCGATGAGCCGACGCAAGGGATTGATGTCGGCACGAAGGCGGAAGTGCATCAGATGATCGCCGACCTTGCTGCGCAGGGCATGGCTATCATCCTGATCTCCTCCGAAATGCCCGAGCTCATCGGCATGTGCGACCGCATCATCGTCCTGCGCGAAGGTCATCAGACGGCTGAATTTGCCAGGGGCGAAGCCACCCAGGAAAAGGTGCTGGAAGCAGCCACGAAGGCCGACGAAAGCGCCGACCCGGCAGCACAGGCGGAACGAGCCGCCCGCGTGGAGAAGAGAAAAGGACCACTCGACATATTGAAGCGACGGGAGTTCGGCCTGCTCGCCGCGATGCTGGCGGTCGCCGTCCCGGTCACCATTATCAACCCGCGCATGGTGAGTGCGGCAAACCTGACCGCCGTGTCGATGGATGCTGCCCTGCTCGTAGTCGCAGCACTCGCTCAGATGCTGGTGCTGATCACCCGCAACATCGACCTTTCTATCGCTGCGGTGATTGGCCTGTCGGCTTACATGGCGGCCAGCATGGTTCAGGCCTATCCAGGGCTCGACATCGGCATCGGTCTCGCGACCGCATGCGCCGTCGGTGGTGTCGCCGGCCTGATCAACGGCCTTGTTGTCACCAGGGGACAGATACCAGCCATCGTCGTCACACTGGCCTCGATGTCGATTTTTCGTGGCTTCAACTCGATCTGGGCAGCTGGCGACCAGATCAGCGCCGATGAAGTAACGCAAGCCTGGCTCGACATGACCGGCCTGAAGATCGCCGGCGTGCCGCTGATCGTCGCCATCGCCATCGTTATCCTGTGCTTGGGCTACGTACTGCTCTATCGCACCGCGGTCGGGCGGGAACTGTTCGCCGCTGGCTCCAATCCGGACGGCGCACGCCTTATCGGCATCCCCGTTGACCGGCGCATTCTGCTGGCCTTCGGCATGGCCGGCCTGCTCGGCGGCCTATGCGGCGCGCTGTGGGCATCCCGCTATGCGACCATCGACGCCCGCGTCGCGCTCGGTTTCGAACTCACCGTGATCGCATCGGCGGTGGTCGGCGGGGTCGCCATTCGCGGTGGTTCGGGCACGCTGCTCGGCATCATCCTCGGAGCGCTCACGTTGCTGGTCATCAAGAACGGACTGACGCTGGTGCGCGTCGACCCGCTGTGGCTACAGGGCGTCTACGGGCTGGTGATCCTGGTCGCCATTGGCATCGACACCTTCATCGTGCGGCGCGCGGAGCAGGCAAGACAGGCGAGGGCGAGATGAAAAAATTCCTCCGATCGATCGACTTCTGGGATCTCCTGCTGGCGACCTCTTGCTTCGCCATCTTCCTCTACGCAGCGATCTTCGTGCCGAATTTTGTCTCTGGCTTCAATCTCTCGCAATTGGCCGCGAGTGCCTCGGAAAAGGCGTTGCTGATCCTGCCGATGACGCTGCTCATCATCACCCGCGAAATCGACCTGTCGATTGCATCGGTGCTGGCGCTGACGTCCGTCGTCTTTGGCTTACTGGTCCAGGCGGGCGTGCCGACGCTTGCTGCAATCCCGCTGACGCTCATCGCCGGTGGTCTGCTCGGCGCTTTCAACGGCTATCTGGTGTCGGGCCTTGGACTGCAGTCGTTGGTTGTGACGCTCGGCACCATGGCGCTCTATCGTGGTATTGGCTACATTCTTCTCGGCACCGGCTCGGTCAACATCCTGCCGCCTGCAGTCGTGGATTTCGGCATCAACAACCTGCCGGGCACCGAGATACCGTGGACCATCGTGCCTTTCCTGGTGCTGGCCCCGATGTTTGCGGTCGTGCTCCAGAAGACGCCGACCGGTAAGCGCATCTACGCGCTCGGCGGCAGCCCCGAAGTGGCGCGCTATTCCGGCATAAACACCCGCCGGATGGTCCTGAACCTGTTCGTCGTCTCGGGTGTCGTCGCCGCCATTGCTGGCATCGTCTATACCGCGCGCCTCTCCAACGCGCGCGCCAACAATGCGCTCGGCATGGAGCTCGACGTCATCACCATTGTGCTGCTCGGCGGCGTCAGCGTCTTTGGCGGCAAGGGGCGCCTGACTGGCGTCATGCTTGCGTTGGTCCTGATCGCCATCCTTCGCAACGTGCTGGCGCTCAACCAGATCGGTGGCGATGCGCAGGGCATGATTATCGGCCTGCTTCTGATCGGTTCGCTGCTGGTTGGCAATAACTGGCGCTCCGCACGGGAGAGGCTCAGCAGATCGCGCGTCTTGCGCGAAACCAAGGGGTAATCTCGGGCCCCTTCCTTCAAGCCCGAATTCTGACGGAGGAGTGACAATGAAAGCGTTTAGACTAGCCCTGATCGCATCCGCGGTTCTGCTCGCGCCGACCTCGCTGGCCTTCAGCCAGGAATGCTCAACGGAACCGGTAACGGTCGGTTTCCTGCCCAAGCTCGATACCGATCCCTACTTCAAAGTGGCTTTTGGAGGCGCAGAAGAGGCAGCGAAGGAAATTGGCGGCACCGTTACCCAGGTCGCCCCATCGCAGGCGACTGCTGAGGCGCAGATCGAATTCATCAACAGCCTGGTGTCGCAGAAGGTCGGGGTCATCGCAATTGCCGGCAACGACGCCAATGCCGTCGCGCCTGCGCTGAAGCGCGCCGTTCAACAGGGCGTCAGGGTGATTTCGTATGACTCCGATGTGGCCGCGGATGCCCGCGCGGTGTTTGTAAATCAGGTGAAGGGAGACAGTCTCGCCGAAATGATGCTGGAAAGTGCATTCGACCTCAGCGGCGGTGAAGGCGAATTCGCGATCCTGTCGTCGACCCCCACGGCGACCAACCAGAACGCCTGGATCGACTTCATGAAGGCAAAGACGGCTGCCGAGCCGAAGTTCTCCAAAATGAAGCTGGTGCAGGTGGCCTATGGCGAAGAAAGTGAACAAATCAACCAGCAACAGGCGTTGGCGCTGGTCCAGGCGTTTCCGGACCTCAAGGTGATCATCGTCCCAGCAGGCATTGGCCTTCCGGCGGCCGCGCGTGCACTCGAGGAGGCGGGCATGATCGGCAAGGTCAAGCTGACCGGCCTCGCGCCGGCCACTCTGATCTCGAAATACATCAAGGGCGGGGCGGCTCAGGATATCTGGTGGAACGTCACCGATCTTGGGTATCTTACCTATCAGACAGCCCAGGCACTTGCGCAGTGCAAGATCACCGGCAAGGAGGGTGAGAAGTTCAAAGCTGGCAGGCTCGGCGAATACACGATTGGCGCCGGCGGCGAATTGATCCTTGGTCCGGCCAAGATCGTGACCCCCGACAATCTGGCCGAGTTCAAGTTCTGACCCTGTAGAGCTCAAGCCCCGGGCGCCGGATAGATCCGGCGCCCTTCCAAAACTCTCTCGAATGAAAACGGTGCGGGGCGGAAATGAAGATGTTGCTTGCAGGCGAAACTTTTTCGGCAACGACGTCGGTCGCCATCGGTAGTGATGTGCTTACAAGTGCGACCTCGACAAATGGCGCGACGGCTTTCAACGCCGCGCTGGCCGCCGAAGGCATCGCCGTCACGCAGATCGGCGGCGAGCGCTGCGCCGCGGAGTTTCCCTATGACCTTGATGCGCTCGCCCAATATCAAGTGGTGGTGATCTCGGACGTCGGCGCGCTGACGTTGCTGGTCACGCCGGATGCCCGCGCCGGGCGTGTCGGCGTCAATCGCCTCGATGTGCTCAAAGCTTATGTCGAAGGCGGCGGCGGACTGATGCTGGCTGGCGGTTACATGGGCTTTCAGGGCATGTTCGGGACGGCGCGGTTCCATGACACCCCGGTCGAAGATGTGCTGCCGGTCCGCTGTCTGCCCTTTTGCGACGGTATGGAGGTGCCGCAAGGCCTCCGGGCCTCCATCCTGCAATCGTCCCACCCGATTTTTTCCGGGGTGGAGGGGCCGTTGCAGGCTCACGAACTAGCGTCGACCGTAGATGCTACAAATCGGCTGCAGGATAAGTTAAACAGGGACAAGGAGACCGCACAACGCGGCGGTGAAACGACGCGGACCGATCCGGCGCAACAGCATATTCCTCGCCTCGAGGAGCTGGAGCGCGAGGAACTAGAAAGAAGGGAACGCGACCGCGACGACCGGGACCGTTAATCGACCATGTTTAATCGACAGGATTACGTTTGCCAGAGCAGTGACCCGAAGGGTGACGAAGCATTTGGCAAGCTATTTGCTATCCTCATCTGTTTCGTTTTCTTCCTGGGCGCACTCCAGATTGCTTATGAAACGGTGTCTGGCTGGTACCAAAACTTCATGCAGTGGAGCGGCGAAATGCTGGCTTTTTTGGCCGGCTTATGGCCGTTCTGAGAATTGCGGGCCTCCAAGCATGGCGTGCTCGGCATCACGAGGCTGACCGAGCAGGTCTAGCTCAGCTCAAACGGCCCTGAACCAAGGCCGGTCGCAAAGGTACCGGTACTTAGCGCCGTCGAGGCCGTTCCCGCACCAACCACGTTCAAAGCCACGGCAACTCACTCGACCGGGGACGCGATCGGCTTTCCCTTCTCCACGACATAGGTCGCGATCACCTTGGCGCCGGCGGGACCGGTCCTGGCGTCGTGGACCTTGGCCGGCGGCACCTGGTAGGATTGGCCGACCGCGAAATGCCGCGGCGGCTCACCGTCGATCAGCAGGTCGAGGCCGCCCTCGATGATGTAGCCCGACTCCGGCCCCGGATGTGTGTGTCGTCCGACCGAAACGTTAGGTGCTATTTCGGCAATGCCAATAACCGTCTCGTAGGCGGTGCCGGGCACGTCGAAGCGCTGCAACGGCGTACGCTTGATGGGTTTCTGGTCGGTCACGGCCGCCGCATTTTCCTGGGCACGGGGCAGGTCCGTCCAGGCAAAGCATGACAGCGCGGCGCAAAGCGCCAGTGTGTGCCTGAGTTTGAGCATCTATCGCCTCCCTGATTTAACGGGGACCATTGTCGGCGACGTTTGGCGGCAGGTCTCGGACTCCTGCGAAGTCCTCCTATGCCGTGGACGAACTGGCGATCTCGCGGCGGTTGAACGGTATATTCACCCAGTCTAATATCTTTGGGCTGCGGAAGGCGGCGCAGGAGTGGCCAGGCATGAACGGCACCGACTTTACCTCCTTGCATTTCTCGACGCGCGAGCTTGCCCCGGGCAAGCGCCTGCAGGCGCTGCGTGAGCTGTTCAACAGGGCGGTCCGCCTCAACATCGACACCGAGCCCGGCCGCGCGGTTGAGATGCAGATGCACGTCGCGCCGGGCCTGCGCCGAGCAACCATGCTGTCACCGCTAACGGCGCACCTCACCCGCCCGGCGCCGATGCTCGCGGACGGCGAAGACACCATCTGCTTGATGATGAAGACCAGCGGCCACATGGCCCTGGCTCAGGGGCGGCGCGAAGGCGTGCCGGCGATCGGGGACGGCGTGCTCCTCGTCTATCGCGAGCCGGTCGAGCTCCATTTCGTCGACACTACCTATCTTTCCGTGCGCGTGCCCTTCACCGCTCTGGCCGGGCTCGCCAACGTCGAGGCCGCCGCCGCGCGGTGCATACCGGCCACGACGGAAGCGCTATCGTTGCTGCGGGGCTATGTCGCGGGCCTGCCCGACCGCTTTGCCGATCCCCAGCTCGCCCGGCTGTGCGCAACCCACGTCTACGACCTTATCGCTCTAGCAATCGGCGCGACCGAAGAAGGGCGCGAGATTGCCTGCCAACGGGGCGTGCGGGCCGCGAGGCTGCAGGCGATCAAGGCCGACTTGGTCAGGGATGCCGCGCTCCACATTGACGAGCTCGCGGCGCGCCAAGGGATTTCGCCGCGCTATGTCCAGATGCTGTTCGAGGAGGCCGGCACAACCTTCTCGGATTTCGCTGTCGAACAAAGGCTCGACGCGGCCCGTACCATGCTGACCAGTCCGCGCTACGCAAGTTGGTCGGTCACTGAACTCGCGTTCGAGGCGGGCTTCGGCGATCTTTCGCACTTCAACCGGCGGTTCAAGCGCCGGTTCCTGATGACTCCGTCGGAAATGCGCCGCAATGGCAAGGCTGAGGCCACAGCGGACCCAGATCTGTCAAACGGCTTCCAAAATTGACCGCCTTGTCGGCGTCCAATTTTGGCTCCCTGAAGTGCTCCGCGGCGGTCAGCGTCGCCCGGGCGGAGCTGGCCAGGGTTTGCGCAGCCCGGGCGAGCGCGGATGGCGCTTGGGAGCTTAATGGGGGGCGTTGGTGCATGAATGTGGAATTCGGCACAATCGGGTCTTTGATGTCGGTTGTTATGCCCTGCCTGCCGGACGGCGAGCGGACTCCGGGCTTGCGCATTCGAGCATGCGGTTGAGGACGGCGCAGGCGATAGCGACCTCGGTCTGCTGAGCCGGAAAGGAGCGCGCCCGCAGGCGCCGGCCGATCAGCCCCTTGTACCGCCCGATGGCGGTCTCGATCAGGGCGCGCTTGCTATAGCCGGTGGCGGTCTGCCAATTCAACCTTCCACCACTGGCGATCGCCCCGATGTGATCGTCCCTTTGACCGGGTGGTCCGGCGTCATCACTCTCCACCGCCGCGGCGGCGAAACCCCGCGTCGTACTGCGGCCAGTTCGTCACCTTGTATTTCATCTTCGGTATTCGGTGATGGCGGCTGGCATTGTGTTTGAAAGGCATCAGGCGACGATCGTCTCGTTGGTGATCGCACCCGCCTATCGGTAAATCCTTAAAATGCGATCCATGCACCAAAGCCTCTCGTCGAGGCTGACATAACTGAAGAGAGCCGTTTCATCCACGCTTGCGCCGCGGACGAGATGCCGTTCCGCACGCAGCGCAACCGCCAATGCCAGGACGACCCCGGCGCACAGGACGACCAAGCTCCGCGGACTCCTGAGCGGCAATGCTCATCGGCAGACTCCCCGTCGCGCGGGATCGACATCAAGAAGACATTCCATTGGGCACTCGGCTCGCGCAGATGCCAGTTGCTTTCAGGCGTCCGCAGGTCGGGCTTCCGTTAAACGGAACCGCTCCGGATGGTAGTCCCGCCTCCGGCCCCACGTCCACTCCCACTGTCGCTGCGCCACTGCGGAGCGAGTGGACCACCGCAGCAATCGCGCTCGACCGGCACAATGCCGACCACCCGCATGACGTCGTGGCGTTACAGTCGGGCCACCTGATGGATTTCTACCGCGCCAGTTCGCGCGGCCTGCGCGACCGGATCGCGCGCGTGCTGCCGAAATGGTCCGCGGAAACGCCCGGCTATTCGATCCTGCTCGGAATGCATGCGTTCGGTCTCGAGGAGACCGGTGACTTCGGACGGGCCGAAGAGGCCGGCCGCCGCGCACTCGACCTTCAGCCGCTCGACTGCTAGGCCCATCATGCCGTCGCACATGTCATGGAGATGCAAGGCCGTGCCGAAGACGGCATCGGCTGGATGATCGCGCGCGAGCCGCACTGGTCGGGCGACGACAATTTCTTCCGGGTCCACAACCGGTGGCACCGTTCGCTCTGCCATCTCGATCTTGGCCAGACCGATGAAGTTCTCGCGCTCGATCTTCAGCGTACTGCTTTGCGGAGCCGCGCTTGAAAGAGCGCATCAAATAGACTAAGTCACAGGGACTAAGTTAAGGAGAGGCCAATGCACACGGTCAATATTCATGAGGCGAAAACGCACCTGTCGCGCTTGATCGACAGGGCAGCGAAGGGTGAGCCATTCATCATCGCCAAATCCGGCAAGCCGATGGTCAAGGTGGTCGCCATAGACGTGCCCGCCGCCAGTGAAGCTCGCCGTGTCGGCTTTATGGCCGGCAAGGTTTCTGTCCCGAAAGATTTTGATCGGATGGGAAGTGACGAAATCGAGCAGCTGTTTGGCGACGATGCATGAAACTGCTACTCGACACACATCTCCTACTCTGGGCGGCCGGTGAACCTGATCAGCTTCCGGTTGCGGCCATGACTGAAATCGAGAATCCCGACAATGATCTCGTGTTCAGTGCGGCGAGCCTTTGGGAAGTCGCCATCAAGCGAGGTCTTGGCCGCGCCGACTTTACTGTCGATCCGCGGCTGCTGCGACGTGGATTGCTTGACAACGGCTATCATGAACTGGCGATCACAAGCGAGCATGCCGTTGCCGTGGACGGGCTTCCGCCCATCCACAAGGATCCGTTCGATCGTATCCTGATTGCGCAGTCGATCGTCGAAGGCATCACGCTCCTGACGGTCGACGATCTCGTTGCACAGTATCCCGCGCCCGTCCGCCGGTTCTGACTGATCCGCGAAGGTTAAGCGGTAAGCCTCACAGCCGTTGAGCGCGTCGTGACCGCCTTGGGCTGTCGCATAGTTATATAAATGCGGTATTTTACAGCAGATACAACAATAACCAGGAGAGCAGCATGTCCCGGCCAAGCGGTTCTTATTCGAACAGTGATCTGTCGCGGAAATCCGGCGATATCATCGCCGAGGCGCTGCGCCACCCGGTTACAATCACACAACGCAACAAGCCTCGTCTGGTGCTTCTCAATATCCAGGAACTCCCAGCGACTGATGAAGCAGTCCGACATGCGGGCGGCCGGCACAATCGAAACCATATCCGACAGCCTGCTCGCCTAATTCGAAGATGCGGTTGAGACCTACGCGGAGGCAGAGGAAACGGGGCGGCAATGAGCTACGACCAGATCGAGACGGCGAGTGTCATCTGCTATCCACATCGGTGGGCGCGCGAAGTCGGCCATCGCAGACTGAGGGTCGTAAGAGAGGCCGGGAGCCGTCGGTGTTCGGTAGCGTCTCAGTTTGACAACTGATCTGGCGGTATCCTGCGTTCAGGCGACTGTCGCGCGACACGCCGAACTCTATATGCTTAGCCGAAAGCATGGAGCAACAATGGCCTACACAGTCATCTGGTATGGAAGACAGGGCATCGTCGACAAGGTGACCTTCGACACCGAGAAGACCGCGAAAGACCATGCAATCTCCACGTTCCAGACCCGAAAGGGTGACGATGGAATCGTGTCCGTTGAAGTTCGCAAGGATAACTGCGCTGTCGTCTTTAGCCACGCGGAGAATTAGGAAACTGGATTGATCTATACCCCTGACACGTGCCCGAACGCCTACGGCTCAGTGAGAGACCGGAAGCGCTCAGGACTGCCGCGTTTTCGGTTATGAGACATCCCTCCATACCAAAACTAGGTCTCTTTGCCTGTAGCGCCAGACCGCGCAGAAGAGCATCAAGCCGACGAGCACGACGATGTAGGCGGGGAAGTCATTCGGCGTTGGTATCGGAGGCCTAAATCGACCCTGAAGTTGGATGGCCGGAATTCCGGATGATCACGCCAGTTGGTGGATCAGAGTGCACCTTCGCGATACTTGGCCAATGCAGGATTCAAATAGTTCGACCGGGGAGCCGATCTAACAACGGTCTTGATTCCCTTAAGAAGGTTTGAAGCAGCCCGCCACTTGGCTAGCGCCTTCCTAACCGCCCTGCCTTTTCGTCTTTTGCCTACTTTAGCCCTCCCGAAACCGCCCGAACAGTTGAATGCGGGGTTCGAGACGTTTCTGTGTCCTCGCGCAAGCTTCGCCGCCACAGTGGACAACTGTCCAGACAGTCCGCTGCCCTCACGGTCGCGGGCCTTTTTGTTACTGAGGAACCTTTACGCTGCGGCGGCCGTTGAGCCCCACCCAAAAGGGAGATCACAATGGCCGACGACCCAAACGAAGACGCAACCCCGACGGACACGCAGCGCGAAGCTCAGGAAGCCTTGGAGAAGCAAGTTGCGCAACTCAAACGCGAGATTAACAAGATCAATCGGACGCTCGCGGAGCGCGCTGAAGAGGTGGTCGAGGAAGCCACTGGTTGGTATGAGGGTGCAGCCGATAGCGTGTCTCGGACAACGCAAGCACTTCGCAAAAGGGCGTCTACTGCTTCCGGTGTCGTTCAAGAAAATCCTGGCACGGTGTCGTCCGCCTTCATGCTGGGCGCGGCTGTAGGCTTGCTGTTGGGCCTTGTTCTTGTGGCCGGCGACCGGCGCCGAGACCGCTGGATCTAACACCCCAAATGAGGGCCATAGCTCCGCTGCCTCACGAAATAGAGAATGCTTCCATTGCGGGCCAGAGTCCAGCTTGCTCGGGCTTTACCGCGGGCCTTATGCGATCCGATTTCTGTTCGACTGAACTCGCGCCTGGCATCGCTATCAACCGCACAGCGGCGAATGCGGCCAAAACTCGGTCAAGAGGTGCTAATATGCGAGACAGCGCTCTTCGCTCTGGGTCTGTTGCGTATCAACGCCGGGAATGAGCTGCATTGCGTTGTGCAACCGCTCGCTGGATAGTCCTGGCGATGTTGCAGACCTTAATGACTCATTGGCCCCAGATCCTCGCGATCATTCCTGTGGTGATGGCGGCCATCGGCATCGTCCACGCCATAATGACGAAGGAAGACGTCCGCGCCGCCACAGGTTGGGTCGGCGTGATGTTCCTGTCGCCATTCCTTGGCGCGATCATCTACGCCGTTGCCGGCATAAACCGCATCCGTCGTGCAACGATCAGCGCCATGCGGCCCCTTTCCAGCGAGGCGGCTTCCGCAAAACATGAGCGCAACATTGCCGCCGAGGAATTGATTGCCGAGCGGTACGGCCAACGCTTCACCGGCCTGAAGACATTGGGCGACAGGGTGGCCCGGCGTGCCCTGACCTCGGGAAACGCGATTGCGATATTGGAGACAGGTGACGAGGCCTATGCCGCAATGTGCCGAGCGATTGATGGCGCTCAACGCACCATCCTTCTCGAGACCTACATCTTCGACAATGACGATGTCGGGCGGCTTTTCGTGGAATCTCTCGCCGGAGCCGTCCAGCGGGGTGTCAGCGTTCGCGTGCTGATCGATGCCGTCGGGGCGCGTTACTCCGTCCCCAGCATTCTTGGGCGTCTGCGAGAGGCAGGAATCACAGCAAACCTCTTCAACGGCAACATTGTCCTGGGCCTGCGTCTTCCCTACGCCAACCTCAGAACGCACCGGAAGATCCTGGTCGTCGATGGCACGATTGCGTTCACCGGAGGGATGAACATCCGAAAGGGATTCTCAGCCGAGTTCGCCGGCTCCTCCAGCGCGAGGGACACGCA
>NZ_SUEO01000112.1:18447-20072 GCF_004962925.1 Mesorhizobium sp.
ACCGATGCTGGCGCGGGCGGTTGCATCCGGCCCGGACGCCAGCATCGAAACGAACCACAACTTGCTGATCGGGGCATTTTCCGTCGCCCGCAAATCGATCCGCATCATGTCGCCCTATTTCCTGCCGGATCGGGAACTGATCAGCGCGCTGACGACCGCGGCCAGGCGAGGCGTCGAGATCGACATCGTGGTACCGGCGGTGAACAATCTCTTCCTTGTCGACCGGGCGATGACAGCGCAATTCGATCAGGTCCTGAAGCACTATTGCCGCGTATGGCGCACGGAGGGCTCGTTCGATCATTCGAAGCTGCTGTCGGTCGATGGAGTTTGGGCCTATATAGGATCCTCCAATCTTGATGCCCGGTCCCTGCGGCTGAATTTTGAGATTGATGTAGAGGTTCTTGATGCAGGCTTTGCCGCGGAGATTGAAGCGCGGATCGAATCGGCAATCGCCTCCTCCGCGTCTGTAACGATCGAAACCTTGAGAGCCCGGCCATTCATTGTCCGCCTCTTCGACCGAGTGTTGTGGCTGGGATCGCCCTACCTTTAGAGGCTTTCCCGTTCTGCCGGGGGGAATTCGGGTGACGCAGCCATCGCTCCTTTTGAGCGCCGCATCTCGTCAGGGCAGGGAAGCAGCGATTGCAGATCCTATTTGAGTGAGACAAAGCTAAGTCTTGAAGGTAGTGAGCACGAGCAGCAGACATGCAAAGAACTGGACATAGCTTTCCTGCAAGTGTGCTCAAATCCATTCGCGACAGAAAAAAGCAGAAGGCGAAGGCTGCGCCGTCCGAAGGGACACGCGCCGCAGGGACTCTGGTCGCATCTTACAACGTCCACAAATGCGTGGGCGTCGACAGAAAGTTCGATCCCGAACGAATCGGTCGCGTCATCCGGGAAATCGGCCCGGATGTCATTGCGTTGCAGGAAGCGGACAATCGCTTTGGAGATCGTGCCGGCCTTCTGGATCTGCGGCGTCTCGAATTGGAAACAGGCCTGGTGCCGGTGCCGGTGTCCGGAAACGGCAAAGGGCACGGCTGGCACGGCAACGTTCTGCTTTTCAAACGGGGCGTCGTTCGCGATGTCCATCAGATAAAGCTCCCGGGGCTGGAGCCGCGCGGGGCCCTGGTTGCCGAAATCGATCTGGACGAGAAACGAACTCTGCGCATCATCGCAGCCCATCTCGGCTTGCTGCGCCGATCGCGCTCCGAACAGGTCCGTGTCGTGCTCGAAATCATGAACAGACCGGACGAAAAACCAACACTGCTGCTCGGCGATTTGAACGAATGGCGACTCGGAAACCGTTCCGCGCTGAATACGCTGCACACGACTTTCGGTCCCGCGCCGCCGGCGGTCCCCACCTTTCCATCGAGTCTGCCGCTGCTGTCGCTCGACCGGATCATGGCAAATCGACACGGAATGATCTCAACCGTCGAAGCCCATGACACGCCGCTTTCGCGGGTCGCCTCCGATCATCTACCGCTTACAGGATTCGTTCGCCTATGATGTAGCTGCCCAGCCCCCATGGATGGAGATCGGTTCAAAGGGAAGCTCTAGACTAAGACTAGCGGAGCGGGGGCGGCCCAGCGGCTTTGGTTGGGGGGGAGGCCGCTGGGCCTGACCGGCGA
>NZ_SUEO01000113.1 GCF_004962925.1 Mesorhizobium sp.
TGGCATATGGGATCGATCTCATTGCCGAGCATATCAAGCTTGTCACCGGCGAGGAGTGGAACCTGCACAGAAGGCATTTGCAAACTGCTGCCGCGCGATTCCTCATTCCTGGTCACGATGGAATTCTCGATTGGATCCGTGGTGACAGTCGCGCGGCTGCCTTACCAGGCGTCGACGAGGTAAAGTTGTATGTTGAAGCAAATACGCCGATCGTTAGGAAAGGTGATTATCGGGACTTAATCGGACATGTCATCGCCGCTTCACCCAACTGTGCTGAGACCGAGGCGATACTTCAGCGTGCCGTCGACTTGATCCATTGGTCGATCAAACCATTTCCGACCCCTAACTGGTGACGATCTTGCCGCCTTTGCACCATTACAGGTGGCGCCGGGTAAGAAGTGAGCCGAACGATGGTGCAATCGAGAGCAGAAGAGGGGGTTGAGAGGATCGTCGGCCCCGACGCCGAAAAAGGAAGACGATTATCTCACGGCGTAGCCAGGGCGGGCACTTCATCCCCCGCCCATTCGCCGGCAGGTATGGAGAAGTTAGGTGCTGATGCAGGTTTGCCTACTGTCCAGAAGTGCGGTCGCGCCTCTGCGGGCCGCGACGGGGCCGATCGCAAGATGGTCCCCTACCGGTCGCGACACTCCTCGGAGCCGGAGCCGCGCGGCTGCATGCTGGCGTCGTCGCGGCTAAGGGAAGCTCCTCACCCTTTGCGGCGCGAGGGCGAGCCGTTCGGGATCAACCCTGCGCAACCGTGGCTCACGCCGGGTAGTGCGCTGAGAGTTCTGCAAATTCGCTGAGAGAGGGCGGTCATGGCAGGCTGGTCATGTTCAACGTCACCCTGATTCCCGCGAAGGAACGCCACCATGTCCAATACTGAAAGTAAGACCGCTAGCGCTGCCGTGAAAGACATTCTGCTTTCGAACCCGCGTAACCGCTGTTCTCAGGCCACGGCCTTGAGCGGCATAGGTCTGTAGGCCCAAGGCAGCAGATCGTCGATCTGGCTTTGTGGATGGCCGGCGACGATCCGGGCGATCACGTCAGCGAGGTAGGTGTGAGGCTCGACGCCGTTGAGCTTGCATGTCTCGATCAGCGAAGCGATCGTTGCCCAATGCTCGGCGCCGCCGTCGGAGCCGGCGAAGAGCGCATTCTTGCGGTTCAGCGCAATTGGGCGGATGGCGCGCTCGACGACGTTGGAGTCGATCTCGATCGTGCCGTTGTCGAGGAATCGTGTCAGACCTTGCCAGCGCGAGAGCGCGTAGCGGATAGCTTCCGCCAGCTTGGTCTTCTGGTTGATAAGGTGAGTTGCTGCCTAAGCCACGGCTCAAGGGCATTGATGACGGGACGGCTTCTCTCCTGCCGGACGGCGCGGCGTTCGTCGGCGTAACGACCGGGGATATCGCTCTCAACGTGGTAGAGTTGGCGATGCGGGTGAGCGCCTCCGTCGCGATCGGCGCGGGGCCGGACTGCGCGAGCTCATAGAAGCGGCGTTCCAAATGGTCGGCCCGCTACCCGAGACTGACGACGTGGGTGGAGGAAACCATCGAATACACGCTGACCTTCTTTCCGTCTGCCGCGCCAGCACCACAAGCATCTGAAATCCACCAACATGCTCGAACGCCTCAACGAGGAAATCCGCCGGCGACCTATGTCGTGCGCATCTTCCAAACTCACAGAGCTGCCTGCGCCTGGTCAGGGCGTTGGCTGTTGAAACCAACGAAACCTGGATGGAGGCCAACCGCTACATCAACATGGACGATCTGAGCGTGACCAGCACCATGGCTGCCCATTTTTGCAGAACTTGACGCACACAACCACGCCGGCACGCGGGCTCCGATAGTTCGATCTGGGCGGCCGCGTGGCGCGAGCTGACCCAGTTGCTCAGTCGCCGCGGCAACCATGCCAATAATCATCGCCGATCATGGTATCGAATTCACCTCAAACGCGATGCTCGCATATCCATGCACAACCCGATTGCTGAGCCCAAGCATGCGCGCAATGATGCGCTCGGTGAGGCCCTGACAAGCCTTAAAAGGTAAAACTTCATTATCGGGCGCATTGACAATCTCTGGGTTGGCATCCGGCATCCTCGTTGCATTAAAGAGGCAATCTGCAGCCCGGTTGTGATGTCGGTAAAAACGCAACAACCCTCGAGAAGGCTGCGAGCTAGCGTCTGAAGTCGTTGCTGACGATCATCTGAAATCGCTGCTCAAGATCCCGTGAAATCTGTGCTCACGATCGACTGAAATGATCCCATCGACAACGGGCGAGCCAATGCGGAATGCCAATAGGTCGCCCGTTGATGTTGACGCATTATAACTGTCGGCTAAATCCGGTCAGTCGCTGCGACATTCCTGGTTTCAGGTCCACCAGAGAACAAGATCAGGCCGCGCAAATCCGAAAAAGCAATTCAGCAGCACGCGACGCTTTCCGTTGCCTGATTGACCGGTAACCCCGTGAACGAAGCCGCCATCGATTAGGGCGATATCCCCGGTTTTGAGCTCGAACTCGCGGCAAGGGACGGCCTCCAGATAGGCTGCCGAATAGGGATATCCAGTGGTCTCCACACCTTGCGATATCCGGTCCGCAACCGTCGGCTTGTGGCTCCAGAGCTTCAGATTGCCGCCTTCCTCAGGCATGCTGGGATAGAAGTTGAGTGCTGCGACAGTGTTGTGTGCCACCGAAGAAAGCTCGTAATCATCGCCAGCACGTAGGACTTGAGCGACATCGTCGTGTGGATCCAAGGAAAACGTGCCTGAGCCCGACCAACTGAGGGCGCGACAGACGTTGGCCTGGCCGTGTTCGGAACGCGCCAGCCGCAATTCGATGCCCTGGTTGTGAAGCTCTCGCTTCAACGCCCCGAATACTGCTCGGACCGGGTCAACCAAACTCTTAAAAAGGGCATCGACGTACGGCCGCGCGTTTTCGGCGTCTGCGAAATAGGTGGCTGCATCCTTCCTGTAGTGAGATGCGCCGACATATTGTCCGGGCACACCATCTTTACGCTCTCTGAGACCGGAGCTTCCAATAAAGTTCGTGGTGACCTCCTCGGCTACTTCGGTGCTGAAAGCTTGCTTGATGTGCAGAGCGGTGAGCTCACCTTTCAGGACCGAGATGATCTCCCCCGTGTTGATCGACCCGGTCCGTTCTTTGATCGAAACCGGCGAGATGGCTGGCACTTGAGATATCTGACTAGGCATTGTCTTGCTCCTGTAGTGCGTGTTCAAGGATGGTGATGCCACGATCGAGTTCGGCATCGGTGATGGTTATCGGCGGGAGGACTTTGATAACGTCGCGATTTGGCCCCGAGGATTCGATAAGAAGGCCATTTTCGAATGCGACATCGTGCACGCGGCCGACAACTGCCGGTGAACGGCATTTCAGGCCGGCCATCAGACCGCGGCCGCGCTTCTGTTCGATGTACCTTGGAAATTTCGCAACCAGGCGATCGAGGTGCGTTTGCAGCCTGACGGCTGTCCGCTCGACACCTGCAGTAAATTTCCTATCCGACCACATCTTGCACATGGCTCCTGCCGTCACGAAGGCGAAATTGTTTCCTCTGAAGGTCCCGCTATGCTCTCCCGGCTTCCATATGTCCAAGTCGGGTCGAATCAGAACGATGGACAACGGACTACCTGAACCGCTTAGGGACTTGGAAAGACACACAATATCCGGTTCGATTTTTGCAGACTCGAATGAGAAGAAGTCGCCAGTTCGGCCCGCACCTGCCTGGATGTCGTCGACGATAAAAACAATGCCATGCGTGCGGCAAATGCGCTGAATTTCCGTGAGCCAAGCCGCGGACGCGGCGTTCATGCCGCCTTCTGCCTGGATGGTCTCCAGTATAATTGCGGCAGGCTTTTCTATGCCGCTCCCCGGGTCGCTCAAAACGTGGTCGATGTAACTGGCGGAATCGAAAGCTTGGCTCGGATAGCCGTCATAGGGAACACGGATCACATCGTGGCGAGCAACGCCGCCCAGTTCCCTGGTTGAGGCCGAGCCCGACACCGCCAGAGAGCCGAGCGACATGCCATGGAACGCATTCGTAAAGGCCATGACGCTCGAGCGGCCGGTGTATTTTCGCGCCAGCGCCAGCGCCGCTTCGTTGGCGTTCGTGCCGGTCGGCCCGGGAAACTGAATCTTGTACGAAAGACCTCTGGGTTTCAGGATCCAATCGACGAACCCTTCAATGAAGTCACGCTTGGCCGCCGTATGCATATCAAGTGACAGAAGAATGTTCTCACCGACGAGATATTCAATCGCCGGCGCCATGATATCCGGATTGTTGTGCCCGTAATTGAGCGCCCCGGACCCAACTAGGAAGTCGATATATGCGTTACCGGACTCGTTCCAGATGGTGGCCCCAAGTGCCCTCGCAAAGACCGCGGGAAACGACCGGCCATAGCGACGAACGTTGGACTCATGGGCCGTGAAAGGGTCGGTGTTCATATTGAGTCCTCTGCACATAGATCGTTCAAAGAAGAGAGCTGTTTAATGGCTAGTGGTTTGCGGTAGATGTTCGTCATCTAACATTGAGAGCAGAATGCCGGAGGAAGCTTTGGTTGGTCTGGTGATGCCGGGATCCTCATCGAATATTGTTGGGTTGCGTTGCCCGCCATTCGGATGCCTTTGGAGAATGTGCTGCAACAGGATGGTTTCTAAAGCTTCCGCGAAAGCACCGCTACTATGGCATCAGGTAGTTGACGTACCCACCCATCGCTACCCATAGCGCCTCCGGACAATGAATGGGTCCAAGGACGATTAGCAGGGTCGCGTCGCCAGAGGTTGTGTAGCTCGGCGGTAGCGAAGCCGCTCGCGAGCGCGCTTCTCAATAGCGCCGTAGCGAGCGAGCGGCTTTGCGGCGGCCATCAATATTCGCCGTTCAACCTCGGGCTGCGGACACCAAGCTGATTCAAGAAACTATTTGATGACCGATGACACAGCGAAAGCCGCGCTCTCTTGGAGAAGACTGCGGATTCCGATCTCTTGCGCGAGATGATTGGCCCGAGCCGCCGGGTCAAGAGGGCGGGCCGCCGTGGGCGCCCTTGACGGAAAGCCCGTTTGTAGGCCAGGCGGAAGCAACCGAGAGACGCGCTGGCGAAGGGCCGCATCGGTTTCGAGAACGTCCACTACCGCGACGGCAACCATCCCCGGCCGCAGCTGGGGCTGCTGCCTTCAGGCGAGTCGAAAAGGAGATAGTCTGGGAGGTAAAGGCGTTGACGAGGGGGCCGTGAGTAAGCAATCAAGCGCTGATCGGGATCGACAACGCTGTTTCCGTCCGACCGAGGTTGACCTGTGATCGGCGTTACCTCAAGGCAGGCAGGCCGACAAGCTCGGTTGGAAGCCGAAGACCACTTTCGATGAACTCGTCTCGGAATGGTCGAGGCCCACTGCCGCGCCTACGGGATCATGCTCGCGTAACGTGAAAACACGATCGCGTCGCCGGCAGGTGCATGTGCCGTGGGGCCATCCGGATTGCCAGGTACGCCCTCTCGGCCGGCATCCACTCAGGTCCGGTCGTTTGGGTCGGCGAATTCACACATTCTGCAAAGCAGAAAACCATCCGCTCCATTCATCCGGTCGACGATTTCGCGAAAAACTGGCTTTTCAAACAGAGCGGAGTAACCCTCATATAGAAGGTTGCCCAATACGTGACGCCGTTCAAAATCCATGGAGCACAGGGTAACGTCGCCGTTTGGAAGAAGAACATTCCGATACTGTCGTTCGTCCACGCAGGTTAGGGCTCCGACCACTGGCTGGCGTGGTGCAACGATCTTAGGGTCGACGCTTCCACCCCTACTGCTCATGGGCCGCGCTTTTATCAGTGCTTCGGTAGGAATAATGTCGGCTATATCTGGGTGGGGCTCGCCCAAAGCCACGAACCGGATCAAGGGGATATCCGCGTCGACGAGTTGACGAACCAGATCGCGATACTTGTCTCCGACCAGGCGGCTGTTCATGTAGGTGCCATCATCGAAAACATGAACCACGAATACGCCCAAGCGCAAGGCTTGCAATCGTTGCAGGTCCTGCCCGTTCATTCCCACCAGCGTCGTAAAAATCCTGATGCCATGGCCTTTGGCGAAGGCGTGCTCCACCATTTCGGTGCAGTCCGGATTGAGCCAAGGTTCGGAGTATCCCGCAAAACCAATGTCGACGGAAGCCGGTACGCGGGCTAGACACCGCTTGAAATCTTCAAGACCCAGATGACTCGCATGAGACACTTTTCTTTGCCGGACCGCGAACTTGTCCTGGGGACAATATGAACATCCTACGACACATCCCGTGGTCGTCGTTATCTCCAAAACCCTGCCGGCTGTGTTTGCTAAGCGAAGTTCCGGCAAAATCACTGGTGACGACTCCCATCTACTTACGTCGAAGCGCCACGATGGTGTGCCTTTGGCTTTCTGGCACCGCCTGCTGATCTACTGAGGCAACGCGGCCATCTACCCTTTTGGCAGCCTAAGCCGCCCGGTTCGCCGATTTGCCGGGCCGACTCCTCACAAACTTCGAGCGCGTCGGACCAGAGACAGCATTGCATCTTTCGAGGCATCACTCGCTCCGGAGATGTAGCCTCAACCGGTGATCGCTGGCCCGTCGCCGAGATGCGCGCACAGCACCCTCGAACCCGCCGGAAAGAAGCTTTCTGGATGAGGTCGATCATCCCTTTCATCGAGCGAGTTCCGTGTTCTCATGTGGGTCAGCCCTCACCCTATATTGCCGCACCTCGACCAGCAAAGGCCGTGCCAGTGCGCCTGGCGCGCAGTTATTGCGTGATAGGCTTCGAAAAGCCCGACAGGCCCAAGACGCTCCGTTGATTGGAACCCGTCATGTTTTCTGACAGCTGTCAGATTTTGGACACACATCACTCATGCGTCAGTCGCTTAAGACGGAATGGCGTGCTGAGTTCTGCAAATTCGCTGAGAGCGGGCGGTCATGACAGGGTGGTGTTCAACGTCACCGATTCCCTGGAAGGAACGCCGCCATGATCAAGACAGAAAGTAAGACCGCCAGCGCTGCCGTCAAAGACATTCTGCTTTGGAACCCGGATAGATTGAACGAGGTGATCCGCGCGGTGATGCAGGAGGTGCTCGAGGCCGAGATGGACGAGGCGCTGGGTGCTTCGAAGAGCGAGCGCACGCCGGAGCGTCTCGGCTATCACTCGCGCTACTACGGGCGGAGAACTAGCTGCGCACCTACGGCGGTTCGATAATCCCAAGTTTCAAAGCTTTTACAACAGCTACCGTTCTGCTGGTCGCATCCAACTTCCGCATTACATTTTTTAAATGGAAATCTATCGTATTTCGTGATCTGCCTAAAATAGTTCCTATTTCCCATGACGATTTTCCTTTCGACACCCAATCAATGCACTCTATTTCTCTCGCAGAGAGCTTATAAATTTGCTCCGGTTCAGTCGGAGTGCCGAGCTTCACAACCCTCAGATGAAACCGTAGCGCGGCCATTTGCAGGTAGGTGATCGCTCTATTTTGCAATTCGCAGTCCGAGGATTGAGCAAAACTCATAAACCTAAAGCTGTCAGCAGGGCCATGTAATGGGACGGTAACGCCTGACCTCAAGCCGAATGTTGCTGCTTCGTCCAGAACGCGGCGTCCATCTTCAGTTATGCTTTCATCGGTATACACCTCGCTCCATCGAAAGGCCCCTGCCTCCTTTCGACCTTTCTTGATGAGTGGGTCTATTTTGGCATAGCCCATTCTCGAGTAGCGCTCCTGCCATTCAGCAGGATAATTCCACATCACCACAGAATCCTGTCGGTTCGGCTTGAAAACCCTCTGTTTTGATGCGAGCGGGCCATAGGCAATCCACGGGCAATCGAACTTCAGCGCAAACGCGGACAACAGTTCGAACAACTGTTCGGATTGAGCGATATCATCAGTCATGTCGAGGAATAGACCTAACTCGAGCTCAATCCGCGGGAGTTCCACGATCTCTCCTTCAGTTGCTTTCTCATTGGTGCACAGCTCCAGCCCAGCATCGCAACATGCGTAGTGCGCGGGAATCGACAGCCGGAGTTTCTTCCGCCACCTAAAGACGTACCCTCAAGAGTCGTGCCACCTTGCGAGCGGAGCTTTCTTCAGGTTGTAAACCGACTGGAGCAAGGTACCCAGGAGGCGAACCGAACAGCACTGTGTCGGGGAGCGCACAATCCGACAGTCGAGCATTCGATTGACGGAACATGGGCAGGAAAGTATTCGCGGCGCGTTTTTGAAATCAGCACCTAAGCCCCGAGCACGTGAGAAAGCTGCGTTGCAATTGTACTTATTTGATCGAGGCAACGTGTTGCACCACGTGATTACCGGCACACGCTCCGCTTATTGGGCAGAGAAAGAACAAGTTCAACATTCAATCGATACATCGGCCATTCTTTTCCAATTTCCCCCGAGTTGGGGAGGCCATAGCAATCGTATTCGACTGGATCGCGGCTGACTTTCTCCAGGCTCGGTAACCTGCTGAATTTGTCCTTCGGCTGTTCCCGCTCAGTTGGCACGGCTTTTGAACTCACCGTCGTGAGGCGGCAGGAGCTGCCCGCCAAAATTGATGCTGTTGTGGGGGAGGTCGAAAATTCCAGTTTTGTCATTTAACTTCTTTGGGACCGAGCGTGTTGATGCGCCCGCTTGGAAACCATGAAACGTTTCCCCGTCCATGGACGCGGCGCCACTGGTCGCGACGTACTCGCCTTCACTGTCCGCCACTGGAGCCGGCAGCCGGTGCGGCTCGCGATCATCATGGCTGCGATGCTTGCCTCCACGCTGGCTGACGTGCTGATGCCGGTCTATTCAGGTCGTCTCATCGATGCTGTTGCAGGTGGCGCTGCTGTGGCAGCACCAGCCTGGCATTCGGCCCTTGCAGCCTTCTCTGTACCGATTGCGCTTGCGCTCGCTGCCATTGCCATGCGCCACATCGCCTTCATTGGTCTGAACGACCTTTTGCTGAAGATGATGTCCGATGTCGCGAACGAAGCGTTCTATCATGTCCAGCGCTTTTCGACAGACTGGCATGCGAACAGCTTCGCCGGCTCGACAGTGCGCAAGATAACGCGCGGCATGGGGGCGCTCGACCCCCTAAACAGCACAATATTGGTCGCGCTGTTCCCGTCCTTTATCATCTTGGTAGGTTCGACGGCGCTGCTCGGCTGGCACTGGCTGGTCATGGGGCTGATCTTTGCTTGCGGCTCTCTGATCTATCTTGCGTTTTCGATTTCGCTGTCGCTCAGCTATGTCGCGCCGGCCGCGAGCCTTGCCAACCAATGGGACACAAAGCTCGGCGGCGCGCTTGCGGACGCGGTCAGTTGCAACGCTGTGGTCAAAGGCTTCGGCGCCGAGGTCCGCGAAGACGCGCGCCTTGCAAATATCATGACCAAATGGCGGCACCGCACGCGCAGGAGTTGGGTGCGGGTAACGATCATCGGCTCAACCCAAGGCGTCACTTTGGTTGCGCTCAGGGTAGCGGTGATCGGATATGCCTTGCTTCTGTGGTCGCATGGACAGGCAACGCCGGGCGAGATTGCCTATGTTCTCACCTCCTTCGTCGTCTTACAGGGCTATCTGCGTGATGCTGGCATGCATGTACGCAACGTGCAGCGCTCGGTTAATGAGATGGAAGAACTGGTAGCCATCCACAATCAGCAGCTGGATGTTGCGGATCGTCCAGAGGCCAAGCCGATCCGGATCACGGCGGGCCACATCGATTTCCAGAAAGTCCACTTCCGCTACGCCAACCATCCCCTGCCGCTCTATAGCGAATGTTCGCTGTCGATTGAAGCTGGCGAAAGGGTTGGGTTGGTTGGACCCTCCGGTTCCGGCAAGACAACATTCGTGAAGCTCATCCAGAGACTCTACGACCTGAGCGGCGGCCGGATACTGATAGACGGCCAGGACGTCTCCGAGGTGACCCAAGAGTCGCTTCGTTCGCAGATCGCGATCGTGCAGCAGGAGCCGATCCTGTTTCACAGGTCACTTGCCGAGAATATCGCCTATGGCCGGCCTGGCGCGAGCCAGGCCGAGATCGAGCAAGCGGCACGGCTGGCCAGTGCGCACGACTTCATCGCGCCTCTGCCGAAGGGCTATCGGACCTTGGTCGGCGAAAGGGGTTTGAAGCTCTCAGGCGGCGAACGCCAGCGGGTGGCGATCGCGCGCGCCTTCCTGGCAAACGCGCCGATCCTCATCCTAGACGAGGCGACGTCAAGCCTCGATTCGGAATCCGAGGTGCTCATTCAAGAAGCGATAGATCGGCTGATGGTTGGTCGGACCACGCTTGTCATCGCACACCGGCTGTCGACGGTCCGCGCGCTCGATCGTCTGCTCGTCTTCGACCGCGGCCGCATTGTCGAGGACGGCGATCATGCGGCGCTGGTCGGTATCGATGGTGGCATTTACCGCCGCCTATATGAACGGCAGGCATTGGAACTAACGAAAGGCCTTGCCTGATCGCCAACCGGGTTGCGCGATGCGCCGAGCCGTTGCCGGAGAGGCGTGTGGCAGTGAGGCCTTACCGACGAGCGGGGGGCGTTACGGCCGGCAAAACCACCACGGCCGGAACTGTCCGCCGAGCGGGCGGGCGGAAATGCACCACGTCTAAGCTTCGGCCAATGCGCGCAGTTACACGCCGGCACCGAATTGTCGCGCCTCACGGCGAACGCACCAAAAGGGCGGCAATGTCGGCGGTCATTTGGGTCCGGGAAGTGTGCGCCCCTCGCCGTTACCCGCATTTCGCCAAAGAAAGCGAAGTCAACGCACATTGAAGAGGGCGGTGCTTCCCGGCCGGCTGGGAGCCCTGTCGCTGGCCCAACCTGCCGCACGCCAGCACGTCAACGCATCAAACTCCCTTCGGTTCGCAAAGGCGTCCCTCGCAGACCCGGAAGCGCAGGAGCTCCGACCGCAGTCTTCGCTCAACTCTCGCCATCTGCTCCGGCGGATTGGATTCCGTTCCCTTGCTAACAGAGTGGCAGCTGAGCACGAACTCGCCGGCCTCGTGTCTTTCGATTACGGCCAACGGCCTAGGACGAGATTGGATTCGCCGGCCCTCTGCGGAGCGAATGAACAGTTCTACAGATGTATCGACGTCCGCGAAATTGACCTCGGCCTTTCCGGCCCAGCGCTGAACGGTGTTATGCACGTCCGGTACGGCAGGACGGGGAATCGTAGTCTGCGGAATGTCAGCCGTTGCGAAACGTGTAGCCGTACCCGTTGATCGCCGGCGCGCCGCCTAGATGTGCGTAGAGGACCCTCGATCCCTCTGGAAAGAAGCCCCTCTGGACGAGGTCGATCATCCCTTGCATCGATTTGCCCTCGTAAACGGGATCGGTAATCATGCCCTCGAGCCGCGCGCACAGACGGATTGCCTCTTTGGTTTCCTCCGATGGAACGCCATAACCCGGGTACGCGTAGTCCTTGAGCAACACCACGTCTGCCTCGACAATTTCCGTTCCGAGGTGGACGAGCTTCGCTGTATTTTGGGCGATGCCAAGCACCTGCGCCTTGGTCTTGGCGGGCATGGCGGAGGCATCGATACCAATCACGTTGCGCTGTCGACCGTCCTTGGCGAACCCGACGAGCATGCCGCCGTGGGTTGAACCAGTCACCGTACAGACGACGATATAGTCGAAGGCAAACCCAAGCTGCTTTTCCTGGGCGCGCACCTCCTCAGCGAACCCCACATAGCCCAGGCCGCCGTATTTGTGGACAGAGGCGCCGGCCGGTATCGCATAGGGCCTGCCGCCCCTTGCCTTGACCTCATAAAGTGCCTTTTCCCAGCTGCGGCGGATGCCGATGTCAAAGCCCTCGTCAACCAGGCGCACCTCTGCCCCCATGATGCGGCTCAAGAGGATATTGCCGACCCGGTCGTAGACGGCATCATCATGTGGGACCCAGCTCTCCTGGACCAGGAGGCATTTCATGCCGATCTTGGCGGCGACCGCAGCGACCATGCGCGTATGGTTGGACTGCACGCCACCGATTGTGACGAGCGTATCGGCATCTGACGCGATCGCGTCGGGCACAATGTATTCGAGCTTGCGCAGCTTGTTTCCGCCGAACGCGAGACCGGAGTTGCAGTCCTCGCGTTTGGCGTAGATTTCCACCTTCTCGCCCAGATGCTTGCCGAGGCGGTCGAGCCTCTCGATCGGCGTGGGCCCAAAGGTGAGCGGATAACGTTCGAATTTTTCCAGCATGCTTTCTCCAGCAAAAAAGTACCTGAACCGGCTACGCACCGGTCAGCCCAAGGGTGTGTGTGATCAAAGCCACCCGTCTTTCGAAGCGGGTGAAGAAGACGTTCATCGTTATTACAGCACCGAGTTTGTCATTGCGACAAGCAGACCGCATCCGGCGTGCTGCGATGACTCTTATGTGCCTAATCGACCAACCACCCGCATCTCCCGGCCTAAGGACAAACACAGATTCCCTATACGATCAGCTCAGTCATCAGAGGGTGACCAAAATTGGTGTGGGTCTGAGCACTGATCCTGTCATCCGCGCATCAAAGCAGCAGCGCATGCTGGGCATTCGACCAAGCCGGGACACAGCTGAAAATTTCATTCCGCAACTGATCAGAGTCAGACGACTGGTACCAAGCTTTCCTGGAACCATCGACATGCTGGCGGCTGAGGCGAGTTCCACGAGCGCGGCTAGACTGCCAGATCAGAAAGAGCACGCTGCCGAAATAGCAGGCCTGAAGCAGCAGCGAACAGGCCAGCGTCATGACGACTGCCAGACGGAGCGAATCCAAAGCGACGTAAACAATCAAAGCATTGCTGCACAGGACCAGCCCCAGGAGCCGACAAAAGCATGTGAAGTGCAACGCCGTTCTCCTGGTTTTTCGGCCTGATCATGCTGCGAGCTCGTCGGCCGCAACATGGGTCTGGCAGTTCTTGGGGCAGACGCGGGCGCAGGCTCCGCAGCCGAT
This sequence comes from Mesorhizobium sp., assembly GCF_004962925.1. GTDB lineage: Bacteria > Pseudomonadota > Alphaproteobacteria > Rhizobiales > Rhizobiaceae > Mesorhizobium. Next base: position 12,925 of record NZ_SUEO01000113.1, read on the forward strand.
GCACCGGCCGGCATTGTCAACAACCATGATCATGCGATTGAGCTCGCCGTCGAAATCGTCGTCCTCGTCATCGCAGGGGCCGAGGATTTCACCCGCGTCATCGATGCCGTGAAGATGCATCACATCGCGCGAGCAGACCTTGAAACAACGGCCGCAGCCAATGCAGGTCTTGCTATCGATGAAGGTCAGGTACAACGGCATCCAAATGGAGCCGTCACGGGTGGTGAATGTGCGCATCATCCTAAATTCTTCATTGAAGCGAGTTCTCTCTTGGCAGCATCCAACTCGGCATAAACGGCGTGGGTTTTCTCGGCGACTTCCTGTATGTCGGCCCACTTTTTCGGCAGACCCTCGACAAGGTCCTGCAATGCCATCTTGGCAATAGCTGCACGCAACTGGAGCTTTCGGACTTTCTTCCTCATCTTATCTAGGTCTGACATAGATCCTTCCTGGAACAATGGTTTCTTGATGCGCGCCATCTCGGGCTAGGCTTCAATGGCTGCAGTCGCATCGTCGACCAGTTTCGTACCGGCCTCAGCCAGTTTGCGGAAAGTCTCGAAGCCGAACCGGTGGACGTCTCGATAGAACGACCAACCGCCGGAAGCCCCCAGGGGTTTCATTCCAATTATTGGCGACGTCGACACGCCGGAGCGCTCCTCAATCGCAAGCGCCACGGCGGTGTAAAACATGTCGAGCCTCCACAGCGCGTCCGAATCAGGATGGCCGATGAGAGGGGTCGCACATTGCTGTTCCTTGGTGATGATGAATTCGGCCAGCAGCTCGGCGTCCGAATTGCCTTCCCATAAGCCGAAGGAATCCTGAGTACGGATCAGCCGCAGAAGGCATTTGACGAACGGGCGAGCAAGGGCTTCTTCGTCCTTGTTGACAACAGGGCCAACCGGTGCATGAGGCATTTCGTTGTTCCTCATTTCAGTCTTCGTCTTCGAGGGACGATTTCCTTTTCCTGCGATGCCCACTCCGGGCCCACTTGCGTGGCCGACGAATGGCTTGGGCGGCCCAACCCCACCCAAGAGTGCCCCGTGGCCGACCTCGACATGTCCACGAGTGCGAGACCTACGGCGCGAATTTGCGGCGCACATCGTCTGCGCCGCGATCCGACCGGTGGTCAACGCAATTGAAATCCAACCTGCCGCAAGCCGCCCCCCCTTGCTGCATCGACATACTTGCTGCGAAGCGAGCCACGATGGGCGGATTGGCCAGTGTTGAATTCCAATTGTCATCCCTTCGCGATCTTTGCTCAGGAAGTGACTGCGTTTTGAGTTTCGAAAGCCTTATTTTGCGGAGCCACACAGATATCTGCATGACAGGCGGGCTCACCCGTGTAGTTGGCCAGGGCTTGGAGCAACGGGGTGAGGTAGTGCTGTTTGGTGTGGTCCGGCATTGGCTCCTGGTGGTCCAGCGATTTGATTGCCACCTCGATCAACTCGACCGCGCGATCCTTGTGGCCGCTCTCGTAATAATACTGAGCGACCGGGATGTACCAATGGAATTTAAGGGGCCCGTCGCCTTGCGGAGGATTAAGTTCCAGGATCTGTTCTGAGAGCTCGTTGCCCATCGCAAAGCGATTATCATGCGGAAGATGGGAGTTGTCGATCGTGGGATCGAAGAGTTGGTTCAGCGCCATGACCATCCAAGACACCGCTTCGAACTTTTTGTCGATCGCGTCCTCGACCAATTGGCGCATAAGCGGCAAGCCGGTTTTGATGTCGCGCAGCTTGTGAAGCAGAAGATCCGCATGAATCTGCCGGAACTCACAAGAGTCTGGCATCAAGGCGAGGCCTTCTTCGATGGCCAAGAGCGCCGCCGTCCAATCCTCGGCCTGCATCGCCGGCTCAAGTTTGGCGTATATCGGCCGGGTAAGCGACATTTCGCGCGCTGCAAGTTGGTTATGCGCGATGCGCTTTGCATCGGCGGCTTTCGCTTCATAGCTGCTGCGCCAGCTGCCGTTAAGGACTTTCGGCAAAACGTCATCGAGTTCCGCCGGGTGGCCGATAAAAGCGATGTGGCCGTCGCGGTCGACCACGAACGAGGTGGGAATCCCGATCGAAGAGCTGGGATCCATCCAGAGCTCGTTCATTTCGCCAGTGTAATCGAACGCGATACGATAATTCAGATTCGAGAACTTCTCGGTCAGCCAGGCATCCACCTTAGTACGTGCCTCGTCCGCGGTTGCAGCCCGTTCGCCAGCTGCGACTCCGATAATCTCAAATCCGCTGTCTGCATGTTTCTCCTGCAGTTCAACCAAATGCGGCATGGCCGTCACACATGGTCCGCACCAAGTCGCCCAAAATTCAACGAGGTAGACCTTGCCGGGCTTAAAGTTCGTGACGGGCTCGCCACGCAGCCAGTTCTCCACTTTGATCGGAGGAGCCGGGGATCCCATACGCAGTTCCATGATGTTCTTATCCAAAGCTACCCACACCTTTCGTGGCTTTTATGCGTAGTTGGTTTCTCTGTCAGAATCGCAACACACGGATCAGGAGGCCATCGCTCGTCTTGCGCGTTTGCATGCGATTCAGCCCTCTCACAGTGTTGCCGCCCATCAAGCAGCAATGGGCGTGCCAACCCCTCTCAGCTCCGGTAAGCGGCGGGGAATGCTTTGAAAATTCTCCACGAGCCCAAACACGGCCGATTGTCGTGAACCTGACATGTCTTCTGCCGCTGTCGGGTTTCGCCCTCTTGAGCCAGCCGCTTTAGGACAGGTGAGAGCTTGGATGGCTCGCCTGTCATTAGACTGGCCTCGGCGTCCTCGAGCAGTGGCAATTTGGCGCCGGGTCGAAAGTGCGGGGCGGCTTGGTCCTCGTGCCGCCATCGCCGCGTGTGGATCCTTGCCTCGTGGACATAAATCACCACGCGGCTGGCAAGTCGGCGGCATTGGGCTCAATCAGCGCGGCGTTGAGCCCCGACAGCACGTAATGCTGCACCAATGTATCGGATGCCCTTCGCTGCCTCCACTTCTGCAGCCAGGCGTCCAGCGACGCTACCTGCCCACGTTCGAGCGCGACTGCAGTAATCTGCGCCGCAGGATAGCCAGCCGCCATTAGAAGGTACTTGGGTCGGATAGGCATTCTGCCAGCAAATGAGGTCCGCTGTATTTCCTCGCGATGGATCACAGGCGTTGTCGGGTGATCGGGCACTATGCAAGGCGCGTCACGCTGACTAGCGCCTCGAACCACACCGGTAAAGACGGCGAGGGTAACAGGACGGATATCGCAAGATCCCTTGAAAGGTCTCGTTCCCCCGGCGGAGCGCGTCCAGCTCACCTTGCGGGCGTACCAGCGCCGAATGCGTACGCACGACGTCAACCTGCCTTTGGGCCCAGAGCCTCCTTGCCCTAGCCGCATGGCCCCGGCTGGTCGAGAATTTCTGGTCGTCGAGCAGGTAGAACTCTTTCACATGATGGCGAATGCGCGGCGTCCAGTGGGAGAACACCTCGGCATAAAGAGCGTTACTTCCCGGGCCGACGGTGGTGAAGCATAGCGCCCCGGTCGGAGCTATTTGCCTGAGGGGCGGAGGTCCTCTTGCGCAAAAGAACGAGACGTCCTCCCAATCCGCAAGCGGTCCCGTTCGGCGCTATCCGATGTCCGACAACGTCGGATGCGTAACTAGCTGAGCAAGATCTATCGCTTTGCCTCGAACGATTTCTCATTTGGCATGGCGCGTGCGCGTTGATCCGCAAACCCCGCCATGAGGCGAAATCGGAGCTGGCCGCCACTCCACTTCCTCCTACCACGAGAGCAGACGGGAAGCAGCGCCTTCAAATGAGGAACAAAATCACTTTACGTCGAATCTTGCCTCTCGACCACAACCGGACCCATGGAACCGCGTCCGCGACCATACAATGAGTGCGCCCCAAGGCAATTGCCCAGCGCAAAATGGCTACGCGCGATCACGCCATGCATCCAGGCTAACGAAGGACCTGGAGAGCCTCGCCGCCATCGTCGAGACCTATCTAAGCCCACTTGAGCCAGCACAAAGGAATTTCAAACATGCACCAAGATACCGTCCGTGGGAGAGCTTTCGCCATGCCCCTGACCAGCCCGGCCTACCCGGCCGGCCCATATCGCTTCAGCAACCGGGAGTATCTGATCATCACATATCGCACCGATCCGCAAAAACTGCGCGACCTTGTGCCGGAGCCGCTTCAGGTGTGCGAACCTCTGGTCAAATTCGAGTTCATTCGCATGCCGGACTCGACGGGCTTCGGCGACTACACGGAAAGCGGACAGGTCATCCCTGTCTCCTTCTGCGGCCGCAGGGGGAGCTACACCCACTGCATGTTTCTCGACGACCATCCGCCGACAGCGGGCGGACGCGAGTTGTGGGGCTTTCCCAAGAAGCTCGCCAGCCCAACGCTCCGAACAGAGACGGACACGCTTGTTGGCACGCTGGACTACGGCCCGGTCCGCGTCGCGACGGGTACGATGGGCTACAAGCACCGGGCCGCGGACCTTGCGAGCGTTAAGGCCTCGCTCGCCGACCCGAACTTCCTCCTCAAAATCATCCCGCATGTCGACGGCACGCCGCGCATCTGCGAACTCGTGGAATACCGCCTGGAGGACATCGATCTGAGAGGCGCCTGGACCGGCCCGGCAGCCCTGAACCTCTGGTCGCATGCGCTTGCCCCCGTCGCCGAACTGCCGGTGCTGGAAGTAGTCTCGGCCGTACACCTCGTCGCCGATCTCACGCTCGCGCTCGGGAAGGTCGTCCACGACTATCTCGCGGAAGCCGAGCCTCGCCATCGGCAAGGAAGAAACCATGAACTTTCACAATGATATCTTATTGAACCAGCGCGACGGGGAGCCGGTGGCCGGCTTATCGACAAGGTGGCGGTGATCGCCGAAGCCGCGAGCGGGGTCGGCAAGGAAAGCGCGGTTCGCCCGCGAGGGAGCAAGAGTGGTCCGCGGATCTTGATCACAGCGAAGTGCAACAACGGCGTCCGGGATCGATCGATTGACGAAAAATGGTTGCCAGGGTGAGAGGCAGGTGGAACGCGGCTGATGCAGGCAATCGAAACCTTCGGGCGCCTCGATGTCCTGTCAGCAACGCCGGCGTCCAGAACGTAGCGCCGCTTGTCGAGTTCTGCCACAAGGCGCTTCCCGCCCGTGATAGGCTCCATCTCAGGGGTGTCGGCGAACTCAATGTCACCAAAATCAGTGTAAGGCTCGGCCTGCTGTTCGGCGTCTGCCTCAGAGGCAGACGCTCGCCCCTGTCGCCGATATCGCCGTAAAGACTCGGCCGGCAGGGGAGGTGGACTACGACCTACCTTGAACTTTGCTTTCTACCGTCGTCAGATGAAGCGAGCCGAAATGTTGCGCCGCGGTGCTGATGACAAAAATTCTCGGCGGCTCGAGCTTAAGAAGCTGGCGCAAACGGGGCCGAGCGAGGCGGAACTCGAGGGGACGAGGATGAAACGCCCAAAATCCTCAAAGAGACGGCCCGCATCGAGAAAAGCCGTGCCTGCCGAGATCGGGCAAGGGCGGCTAGCCAACGCTACCCAGCCGTAGGGAAACCCGTGATCACGCGTTAGGCACCCAATAACGATAATAGAAAAATCTGCGCGAAACGGTCGCACCGGTATTGACATTAATTGACACACCCCGCGAACACTTGCATAAGCCACATAGCGGTAATCACTAGGTGCATGCCGCACCCAATTTTTTCCCTAGGGCGAGGTCTGATCTATGGCGGCACTGGCAAAATTCAGACCAGTTGATTCCAGCCAACACGACAAGGACGAACTCCGCGAAATCGTCCGTGAGCGCTCTTTTCGATCCGGACGCTACACGCTCTCGTCGGGCATAGAGAGCGACATCTATTTCAATATGAAGCCTACCATGATGATGGCGCGAGGCGCGCAACTTGCCGCTCTTGAGTTCCTAAAAATCGCTGAGCAAGTGAAAGCAGAGTACGTCGGCGGCCTTGAAATGGGAGCGGTCCCCGTAATCGGATCGATGGCAGCTGTCAGCTCGGCGATGAACAAACCCATAAACACGATCTTCGTTCGCAAGACTCCAAAGCCTCATGGCACAAGGGACGTGATTGAAGGTCTTGGGCCCAAAGAAGATCTCGAGGGAAAAGTCGTCCTGATCGTTGACGACGTTGCCACAAGCGGCAAGTCGATATTGAAGGCGATTGAAGAGGTTCGCCGCGCCGGGGGCATTGTAGGTGACGCTGCTTGCCTCGTGGACCGCGACGAGGGAGCTACGGCGCTGCTAGCCCAACATGGGGTCACGCTGCATTCCGTTCTGCATGCGAGCGAATTTGTGGAACGCCACTGACAATCTCATACAACGGCTTTCCGGCGACCTAGCCTTAGAGGACATTCCGCCGCCTTGCAGCGAGTGCAGGCGCCTCGCGAGTAAGAGCGACTGCCCTTGCCCATCCTCACTGCTTTTGGTGCAACATATGCTGGCTGCCGTTCACCAGCCGCTTGACGCCATTGACCACCTTTCTGAGCAAGGCGCCATCAGACTGAAGGCTTTTACCGATTATCTGGCGACGGTCGTTCGAATAGCTTCAGAGCGCGGAGACGCGGCACCCTGGATCGATCTAGCCAGCCGGTTTAGCGCCCTTTTCGGTCCCGACGAGGTTGCCCATTAATCTAGTGCTTATCGCTTTCCATGAACTAGCAGCCTCGGCGGCATCGCGTCATGGATCGCCAGCGGCATGCCGGCCCATGATGCGAGCGTAAAAGCGCCGAGCAGCCGGTGCTGAATCTCGGACGTGACGACGCCGATTGGCGCGATGCGCGTTGGCACGGGCCCTCGTGCCCAAGCATGGTGCGTTCCCATTCCGCGGCATCATGCTCGCGATCCCGTCTGTGCCGTGCTCAAGCAAGCGAGCCCGAGCGAACCGCCCTGGGTAGCGGATTTAGTCAATCGTTGGTGGAGTTGGCTGGCGAATTCGCGAGTTCGGCCTTTGGTTGGAAGACCGGCTTGCGGCGGGCCAACGAAACGGAATTGGCGACACTGGAGTATGCCTTCACTGGGGTCGCGTCCTTACGCTGTAGCGCGGCGGTCAGCGAAGCCGCGCGAGCGCCCCCTCGATAGCGCTGAGCGGG
>NZ_SUEO01000114.1:0-13776 GCF_004962925.1 Mesorhizobium sp.
CTTTCAGGACATGGAAGAGATGGAACAGGAAGCTGCTGTATAGTGTCTTGCTCGAAATACCTTGCGTTGGGTCATCATCATCTCTGCTTTCGGGAAGCGGCACAGCCGATCTCTAGGGCCGACATGCGGCGCATTACTGCGCGGCAGCATTGGGGCCGTGTATGGACGGCTCTCCGTTGGCAAGGGATTTGTGAGCTTTTGCAGTTGCTGGTTGGTGCGGCCATGTATCCGACCTGTAGGTGCGGCCTTTCATGTGCCGCTGGCCATAATGCCATTCGCGCGTCTCAGGTCCCGATCGAAAGCTCGCACTTATAGTGCACGGCCCAGTGGGTTTTCCCGATCCGGCGGTTTCAACCGGCTTTGTGCATTAGCTCCTGTCCGCCCTTTCCAACCTCGTCGGCGACCGCTCGCCTTGTCTGAGTTTATGCGATTACCGGTTCCTTTCGACCCTGCTCCGCAGGGTCATACTGTGAAAGTCCCATCCCTTCGAAGCTTTTATTGTATCCAGAGGTTACTATAGTATATCTACTCCATCCAGACCCAAGAAACGGCTCGGCGGATTGCCGTAGCGATCCCTTTCGTAGATATACATCAGTAGTTGCTCCGCCCTGGTGACCGCCACGTAGAATTGCCGCTTCTCGGCCTCAAGCGCTTCACCTTGGGTCGACCTGTAGTGTGGCATCAGCCCCTCGCGTACCCCGATGATCGCGACGGCTGCGAACTCGCGCCCCTTCGCCTCATGGATCGTCATCAGCCTTAATGCCTTATCGGGACTGGCAAACATACCAAGGTCTTCAATCGATAGATTATCGACGTCGATGTCGTTGTGCCGCATGTCGGCGACCATTTCTTCGACCGACGATTGAAGATTGTCCCTGTGAGCGGGTGCGAGCCAGCCGTCTCGGACAAGAATGGCGCTAGTCTCGTCTGCCATTGTTTCAAGCCAAGCTACGCCGTCGGTTGCAAGAGCGACATCTTCTGCCCGGCGCAATAGCTCGACAATCGTACGCCGGCCGGGATATCCGAACACATCGAAACGGCTGTGCCCGCTCATGTCCTGGATCGCGCTAAAGACTGCGCGCTCTACCTGCCGGATGTTGAACTGGTGGCCATCAACCACAGCGGCGCTCAGCTGCTCGGCGAGGCCCGCGAAAAGGCGCGAACGCCTATAAGGACGAGCGCCGGGTCCCACAACTTTTACTCCAAAGTCGCGAAGCCCGCGCGATATGGGGTACAGCGCGGCCCAGCTCTTGGCGAGGATAGCAGACCTTCCCAGCGGCAGCCCCATCCTGTTGATCGCTGGCAAGAACTCGTCGGTGATGGCGTCGAATGTCCGGTCGGTTGTGATGAGATGAGCCGGCTCGGTGCAGACCTTGTTTTTCCCCTCACTGGTCATCGCCGGAGCCCGGGGAAAGAGACGCTCGGCTTGCTCAACAACTGGCCCACTGGAGCGGAAATTCCACGACAGCGATAGGTCGCGCTTGGCCCCGATCTCGTCCGCAAAGGGATCGATCAACTCCGGACGCGCCCCCGCGAACCCAAAGATGGATTGCGCCGGATCACCGACCAGGAAGAACGTGGACCGTCCTTCCGCGTGAATGAGACGCAAAATCTCAACCTGAATCTCAGTAGTGTCCTGGAACTCATCGACAAGGAAGGAGCGGAACTTGGTAGCAACCGATCTCGCGACCTCACCGTCGTCCCGTAGCAGACAGAGCGTATGGTAGAGGATGCTGGCAAAATCGATGAACCCGCGCTCTGCGGATAAGCGCAGGAAGTGCGGCGCGGCCAGGAGGATCATGTCGTCTTCGAGCGCGGAGCCGATCAGCTCGCCGTTGGCATCGAGACCGATCCCGCCAAAGCGCACGTAGTCCTCAAACCGAAGATCGTACCGGCCGACGAGCTCGGCCGCCCTTTCCGCTATCTCGTTAAACTCCTTCCGTTCCGAGGTCAGCACTTTCATCGTGCCGGAAAACCCCGCTACGCGAGAGGCAAACGGCCTCAGAATATGGTGGAGGCAAAACGAATGGATGGTTGAGACGACATAGTTGATCTGATTATCCGGCATCAGGTGAGCTGCCACGCGCGTGTCGATCTCGATCACCGCGGCATTGGTGTAGGTGATGCACGCCACTGAAAATGGCGTGCCTCGGAGCTCCTCAACATCCTTTACCAGCTTCGCGACGATGGTCCGGGTCTTACCGCTGCCTGGGCAGGCCTTCAGCAAGAGGTTGCCATCGTGGTCCAGCGCCAACTGCTGCTGGGGCGTGAGCTTCATGCCTGCAGCCACTCGACGGCTTTGCGCACGTAGTCCGGTACCTCGGCTTTCGCGGGAATGTTTTCAGCGGCAAGCTGCGCGAAGCGCGCTTTACCGAAACGCTTGGCGGTGTTCAGCACACTCTTCTTAAGGGCCTCGTCGACTCCCACAATGTCAGCAATAGCGAGCTTGTTAGCAATTCGCGGGGCGCCGATCTCTCGGGCCGCTTTTTCAAGCATGCCGACGTTGCCATCGAGCGTGATCTCGCGCTCGAACGTCGTCGCGCCAAAGAAAACTTTCACGAAGTCTCCCTCAAGCGCTGCAAGATCCTCCTTCACGGGAAGGTCTGGCTCGGCATCATCTTCATCGATGACAAGTTCTGCGTCAGGCGGCGACTGATCGGCATCGGCCACTATAGCGCACCGCTTGGGCAAACCAATCTTTGAGAAGAGGCGCGAGTAAGGACCGAAGTGAACGCCATGGATCGCCACCACCGAGATGCCGGCGCGATCAAGGTCTATACCCATTGCCGACTTGATGAGCCCCGGCAGCAAAAACACCTCTGCCGCTCCTTCGACAAGCATGACCTTGCGTGCGAAAAGCAGGTTGGACTTCGTCGCGTCGAGATAGCGCTCGAGATCGGCCACGTCGCCCGGCGCCAATGCGGTGTTTGAGGCGATCGTTGAAACAGATGGCTCGCTTGTCCCTGTATTCGTCAGCATGACGAACGACGCGAGCGGCGCCTTGGACGTCACTTGTGTGCTGTGGGTTGTTACGATCGACTGGAAAGGAAGCCCTCTCAGCGCTTCGAGCAGAACCGTCTGCAGTTGGGGGTGAAGGTGGGCCTCCGGCTCCTCAATCAAGATCAGTTCGCCTGCCGCCCTTCCCTCAGCCGCACGCTTGCGAAATTGCTCGATAAGGATCGCGATATAGAGAAGGTTATTCATGCCGAGCCCGTTTCGTCGCGGCTCATAGAGCTTCATCGACGGTCCGCTCAGCAGAAGCCGGATGTTGCGCAGGATCGATTGGAAGGTGGGGGAACTTAGACCCAGGTCGACGTCGAGCGCGAACGCATCGCCGGTGACTTCCTTCAGAGCGCCATCGATCGCTTGCGCAATGCCTTTGACGGCAGGCGACCCTTCGATCGCATCATTTGCGGTCTGCACCGCTGCAACCAACGCATCTTGCTCCGCTGTACCAATCTTGCTCGCCTCGATAAGGCGGATCAGTGGGGATCGACGCATTTCGGCAAGATCGCTCTCGACGTCGCGCAGGGCGTGGAGGAAAACGACCCTGTAAGCCTGCAGATATTGCAGGCCAACCGACCGAGCGCCGATTTCATCGTTGTCGGTGTCCCATTCGAGTCTGCTAGATCGACGGCGGGATTACCGCCGCCGAACAGCTCCCATCCGAAGTCATCGAGCGTCAAACTATCCGGTGCACGCTCGCCCGATGATAGAGCCTCGCGCACCACCGTCTTTGGCCGAAACCGGTAGAAAATACGAGCGCGTCCATCGCCAAGCTGAGTGCCGTGCAGCATCGCGACTTCATTGTCGCTTGCCTGATACCCCGTAAACTCCACCCCGACCAAGACCTGGAAAGGTGCCGTCTGATCGATATCGCTGTGGATGTCGTCCTTCTGGAGAGATCTGAACGCCGAAGAAAAATCGACGTCTAGGCACAACCTAAGGGCCTGCACGAAACAGGACTTGCCCGTGTTGTTTTCTCCTATGACACACGTGGCCTTCTCCGCGATCGCGACATCTACATTCCCGAGTGCGCGATAACCTTTGATGACAACCCGACTTAGATGCATTGTTGATTCCCCCATACAATTTTTAGCACACAGTGTGGTGAAGTCGCGCCGTGTTTTGACCTGAAACGGCGCGCCGTATGGGATTCGAACACCCATCTTGGTCGCCGGCCATGTCTGCTTCCAAGCGGTGGCAAGCCTGAGCACTACGGCCGAGATGAGGCGCGTTACCGCCCGGCCGCTACTCCCCTCGTTGCGGTCGTTAGCCCTTCGCTCCGGCACGGAAAGCTCCTGCCCGAAGCTACCACTCGAAACGAGCATTCAATGCCGCATCGGGGGCCTCCGATCCGGACTGCATTCAGGATGGCCAAAGCGGCTTCACCCGCTCAATGCGATATCTTTTCTCGAACTCACGGAGTACCATTTCGAGCGTTGCCTCAAAAGCACCCTGATCGAACATCATCGATTTCTTCGCCTCGTGAAAGTAGCGCCAGTCGGTGAAGGCGTCTTGGTGCTGATGCAGAATGTGACGAATGCTGTAGTCGATGTAGAAACCATTGGGATGATACGGGACCACTGACCTTTGGAACTCAGCGTCGAGTTTCTCTTGGCTTTCGGGCTTTAGGCGATCAAACAGCTTCATCAGGTTGTGCGATTTGACAACTCTTGGATCGTCGTGGTCGAAGACGATCCACGCTTTGAGTGCCAGCTCCATCGAAAGCGCCAAAAGCATCGGTTCAACACCGACGTGTTCGCGTTCGCTCAGGTCGGCATGCTCTCCGAATTCTCGACTTGGAAAGCTCTGAGTTTTTCGAAAGATCGCCTTTGCGGCTTCCCCGATCCTAATGGCAGTCGATAAGCGCGCACTCATTAGAGATCCATTGATGTAAACTTGCAAGAACGCAATCGCTTAGGCTAGGTGGCACGGAACTACAACCTAACGACAAGTTAGAGTAGAGTTAACTGCCGGCGACCTGTTTTTCCTACCTCTTTGTGGCGCGAATGCTATCTGGTTGCGATCCTTATCTGAGCCAGGGTCTCTAGAGCTGCGGGGCATCCGCGTGAGCTTGCCGGGCTATGTCAGCTCGTTTGCATTCAAATGCTGGCGTCCGGCTAATGAGCAGACTGTCCGCCTTCAGGAACTCCCAGAAGGTGGATGAACGACCGGAATGAGGCGGTGGGTTCAACCGGTCACTGCAACACCTCCTGCAGCCTATCGGCCGGCGTTTCGAAGTCCAGGGATTTTCGCGGTCTCTGGTTGAGCCGCAGAGCGACATCGTCGAGTTGGGTCTGCGAGACCTGGGAGAAGTTTGTTGCTCTTGGGAAGTACTGTCTAGCAGGCCGTTGGTGTTTTCGTTGCTGCCGCGCTGCCAGGGACTGCGCGGATCGCAGAAGTAGACCTGCAGGTCGGTTGCGACGGTGAAGCTCTTATGGCAAGCCATCTCCTTGCCCTGGTCCCACGTCAACGAGCGCCGCAACTCTTCGGGCAATGTGCCGATCTTCTGGGCGAGAGCGGCCACGATGGTCGCCGAGTCCCTTCTTGCCAACTTCACAAGCATCGTGAACCGGCTGTGCCGTTCGACGAGGGTGACGATGTTGGTGTCGTTTGCACCGGCGAGCAGATCACCTTCCCAATGGCCTGGGATGGCGCGATCCTCGGCCTCGGCGGGACGCTCGCGGATGGAGACCATATCGAGGATTTGCCCTTGTCCCGTCCGGCTCAGCGCGGCTCAACGAAACGTGGAAGCAAGCGCGGCTGCCTCGAAAGCTCCTCGAGCAACTGTCTCATCACAAATATCGTGCTGTACCGGCGGCAAGGATCACCAATCCCTGCAGAGGTCGACAACTGTCGAGCTGACGGAGGCGTTTCGAGTTCGGAGATTTATGCTGCTGAAGAGCTAAGCGGCGACCATACCGAGAATTTACTTTCAAATTCTGGCCGCAAAGTTCTATCGTAAATGAAAATAGGGGACGGGGCATGGAAACGAGTTCGGACACTGGCGATGCCGCCGGTATATCAGCCGCGCCCGTAATAGAAGTCGTGGCGGACATCGCCGCCAGCTTTACATATGCGTCCTTCCAAAATGCTATTCCGGTGATCCGGTCTATCGCGCTCAATAACCCGACCCAGCAGGCTTTCGAAAAATGCACTCTCGAGCTGACATCGAACCCTCCTTTTTTGCGCGCCAAAAGCTGGATAATTGATCGGATCGTTGCTGGTGACCGGCTTCCCTTAAGCGACCGAAAAATCGATCTCGACTCCAGCTATCTGGCCGGTCTCAACGAGGCTGAGCGCGGGGAGATAACGTTGCGCCTGACCTCAGGAGGCGCAGTGCTGGCCGAGCAGCGCGTTGCGGTGCGTCTGCTTGCTCGCGACGAATGGGGTGGCGTCATCGATATGGCGCAATTGCTGCCTGCATTCGTCATGCCGAACGACCCGGCGATCGCAGGACTGCTGCGTTCCGCAGCGGAGCGGCTCGCAGCGCATGGTCATGCCTCCAGCCTCGATGGCTATCAAAGCGGCAATCCCGAACGCGCATTCATGCTGGCGGCCGCAATTTATTCGGCGGTTGCCGGTCTATCCCTGCATTATGCTGAGCCACCTGCCAGTTTCGAAAGCCGAGGCCAAAAAATCCGACGCCCCTCAACAATTACGGCGGAGAGGCTGGCTACGTGTCTCGATGCCAGTCTGTTGTTCGCCTCCGCCCTGGAGGCGACGGGCCTGCACCCAATCGTGCTTATGTTCCAGGGCCACGCTGCCGTCGGCGTCTGGATGACACAGAAGACGCTCGCCAACGCCATCGAACCCGATGCCATGGAAATCCGCAAGGCGCTGGCATCGCGCGAACTGATGGTGTTTGAGACGACCGGCGTAACGCATAGGCCGGCGATGATGCTGGAGGCTGCGCAACGAGCAATCGAACAGCGGCTCGACGAAACGCAGATAGCCACCTTTGTCGCCGCCATCGATATCCGCCGCTCGCGTAGCGGCGGCATTACACCGCTTGCCTCGCACGAACCGATGCGTCGCAGCGTGGATACCGAGGTGGCAACCGAAATCGTGCTGCCGCTGCCAACGGCACCGTCCGCAACAGCCCTGCCTGCCGACATCGTCGAGGTGAAGCCGACGTCAGCAGCCGGGCGGATCGACCGTTGGCAGAAAAAGCTCCTCGACTTGACACTGCGGAACCGCCTGCTCAATTTTCCGGACTCCAAGAAGACAATTCCGTTTCTTTGTACTGACGTCGGCTACCTCGAGGACCGCCTCATGGCAGGCGCTTCGATCCGGCTGATTTCGCTGCCCGAACAGAATCCACTAGGCGAGCGCGATGCTGCCCTCTATCGCGAGGTGCACGGACGGGACCTCCAGCGAGGCTTTGCCGCGGAAGCGCTTCTGCGCGACGAGCTCCCGTCGACGCTCGATGGGCGCCAATTGGAATCCCGGCTGATCGATCTTTACCGGCAAGTCCGCAACGACTTTGCCGAGGGCGGCGCGAATACGCTTTTCCTGGCGGTTGGCTTCCTGCGCTGGAAGAAGAAGACCGAGGACGAGCGCAGCTATCGCGCACCATTACTTCTCGTACCGGTCAAAATCGAGCGCCGCAGCGCGACATCGCGTTTTACCTTGCGCTTCCATGAAGATGAACCGCGATTCAACGCCACCTTGTTGCAGTTTCTCGAACGCGACTTCGAGCTCAAACTGCCACAGTTTTCCGGTGAGCTGCCCGAGGACGAAAGCGGCGTCGATGTGCCGCGGCTGCTCGGTCTTATGCGCCAGGCAGTGCGCGACGTGCCCGGCATGGAGGTGGTGGACGAGACGGCGCTCTCAACCTTCTCTTTCGCCAAGTTTCTCATGTGGAAGGATCTGGTCGAGCGTACTGATGCCCTGCGCGAAAACCGTGTCGTGCGCCATCTGATCGACACGCCGGAGATAGCGTTCGAGGGCAATGGCGCATCATTCCGAGACGAACGTGACCTTGATCACCACTATGCTCCGTCTGACATCGTTTCGCTGTTGCCGGCCGACTCTTCACAGACTGCCGCAAGCCTTGCGGCCGCCGAAGGTCGCGACTTTGTCATCATCGGCCCTCCCGGCACTGGCAAGAGCCAGACCATTGCCAACATGATTGCCAACTGTCTTTCAGTCGGCAAAACTGTGCTGTTTGTGGCTGAAAAGACGGCAGCACTCGATGTCGTCTATCGTCGCCTTCGCGAACATGGCCTGGGCGCGAACTGTCTCGAACTTCATTCCAGCAAGGCGGATCGGCGCAACTTTCTCAACCAGCTCAGGAACAGCTGGGAAAGCAGCGTGCGCGTGGACGGAGCCGAATGGATTGCGGTCAACGAACGGCTTCGCCTGCGCCGCGACGAACTTAACGCCTATGTCGAAGCGCTGCATCGGCGCCATGTCAATGGTCTGACGCCTTATCTGGCGCTCGGCATCGCTCTCAAGAACAAGCGGCAGCACGCTCCGAGATTGTCCTGGCCATCGCGCGATTCCCATGACGAGGCAAACCGGCTGGCGCTGGAGCATATTGCCGCCGAAACAGGTCTCGCATTTCAGTCGGTGGAGATGCGACCGGTCCTGCGTCTCATAGATGTCACCGAGTGGACGTCGGGCTGGCAGGACAATTTGCTCGAAGCGGCGAAGGCGCTCAGAAGTGAGTCCGAGGTTCTAACCACCGCACTGGACGCCTTCCTGGTGAGCGTCGGCCTTCGCGCCAAAGGCGATGCGTCAAAAGCCGAGCTCGAAGCGCTGCGAAAACTGGCGGGGGCACTCCAGGACAGTGCCGGTTATGACCTCAGCATCGCCTTTGATCGAGATTTCGCCCAGTTGCGGGGAGCCCTTGCCACTCTCAATGATGCAGTCGGAGACTATCGCAAGTCTCGCAAGGACCTGTCGGCACGCTATGACGAGGCAGCCGTTGCGCGGATACGAATGGAGGACATAGAGCAGCAATGGCAACAGGCCGCTTCTGCGTTCTGGCCAAACAGTCAGTTGGGCAAACGCAAAGTCCAGAAGCTGCTTCAAGGCTATGTCACAGAGGGCGTGGCCGATCCTCTGCACGACTTGCCGCTGTTGCGCGTGATGCAGGACCGCCGCGCCACTGTCGAAGCCAACATCCTATCTGACAAGCCGATCGGATTTGCTGCACTTGATACCGACACCCATAGTATCGATCAGATACTCTCGATCGCCGAAAGGCTTCGACAGACGCTACGCCTGCCCGGTCTCGGCACGGAGGATCTCAGAGCGCTCCTCCAAGCAACCGCCCCGAGCCTGCGAAGCGGCGCAGCAGATAGCGCGATGCGCCATGGGGCAGCCCGCTTCCTTGCGGCTTCTGCGGCATTCGAGGCTGCGAGAACCCAATTTGCGATCGCCGCTGGAAAGACGCCTTCGTGGGCAGGACATGATAAGCCACTGACCGAATTGACGACCGCGATGGGAGACTTGCTCGCTGCCCGTCATCTTCTGCGGGACTGGACTTCGTGGTGCGGCATTCGTCGCAGAGCTGTCAGTCAGAATCTGGGAGCGTTGGTCGACGATATCGAGGCGGGTCTAGTGCGACCAACCGAAGCTCAATCCGCGTTCCGCCTGGCCTATGTACGCTGGTGGCTGCCGGCCACACTGGATGCCGATCCGGTGCTGCGAGATTTCCGTCGCTTCCAGCACGAGCACGCCATCGAAGATTTCCGGGAAATCGACGATCTTGTCCGCACTCAAGCAAGCCTTCGCGTCATCAGCGCCATCGCTCATGGTTTGCCGGCTGTGCAAAGCGTCCCGCGCAATTCCGAGTTGGGCCTGTTGCGCCATCAGATGGAATTGCAGCGGCCCAGCAGGTCAATCCGCGAGATGATCGGCGCTATGCCGTCGAGCTTTGCCAAGCTCGCGCCATGCATGCTGATGTCGCCTCTCTCCATCGCTCAATACCTACCTCCCGACCAGGTGCTGTTCGACGTGGTGATTTTCGACGAAGCATCGCAGATCACCACCTGGGACGCAGTCGGTGCCATCGCGCGAGCCCATCAAACCATAATCGTGGGCGATCCCAAGCAGTTGCCACCCACCAATTTCTTTGGCCGCAACGAGGAGGACGAGGAAGTCGTCGAGCACGAAAAGGATCTTGAGAGCATTCTCGACGAAGCCAAAGCGGCCGGCATCCCGGTACGCGACCTGCGCTGGCATTATCGTAGCCGCAATGAGTCGCTGATCGCCTTTTCCAACCATCACTACTATCAGAATCGGCTCATCACCTTCCCTTCCCCAACGGTGGAAGATCGGGCAGTGCAGCTGCGAAAAATCACGACTGGCATGTACGATCGTGGAAAAAGCCGCACCAACCGAATCGAAGCCCAAGCAGTAACCGACGAGGCGGTCAGCAGGATGCGGCGTTGGCTGGCCCTTCCAGAAAAGGACCGGCCCACGCTGGGGGTCATCACTTTCAACGCGCAACAGCAGTCGCTCATCCTCGACCTTTTCGACAAGGCGCGACAGACAGAGCCGGAGCTTGAATGGTTCTTTGCCGACGAGCGTATTGAACCCGCCATCGTCAAGAATCTGGAAAATGTCCAGGGCGACGAGCGTGACATAATCCTGTTTTCGATCACCTTTTCGCAAGATAATGCCGGCAAGCGCAGCATGGATTTCGGCGCGCTGAATCGGGACGGCGGCGAACGCCGGCTGAATGTCGCGGTGACGCGTGCGCGGCAGGAACTGATCGTATTTTCAGGTTTTGCCGCCGACCAGATCGACCCCAACCGAACCAAAGCGATCGGCGTACAGCATCTCAAAGCCTTCCTCGATTTTGCCGAACGCGGCGCTGTGGCATTGCCAGCGCAGGAACGCGGATCGGTCGGAGCCTTGGAATCCCCTTTCGAGGAGGCCGTCGCTGCCGAGCTTGAGAAGCGCGGATGGACCATCGTTCCTCAAGTCGGCATTTCTGGCTTTCGAGTGGATATAGGGATCCGGCATCCCGATCTCGCCGGCGCCTATCTGGCGGGGATCGAGTGTGACGGCGCGACCTATCACAGTTCTGCCACGGCGCGAGATCGAGACAAGGTCCGCGAGCAGGTCCTACGAGGCCTCGGGTGGAACATCGTCCGGGTATGGTCAACCGATTGGTGGTTTGATCTCGAAGGTTGCACCGAGAGGCTTCATGCCAGCCTGGCCGCACTGCTCGAGGAAAGCCGTCGCAAGCAAACTGAACAACAGGAAAATGAAGCGACCATCCAATGGGACATGGGACATAAGGTCGACCCCATAGACCCATTGCCAGCCGAAGAGTTTGCATCGATCGGCGAAGCCGAAAACTTGTCGCTAATATCAGAGCCAGAACTTGTCGCCGCTCCCGTCGCGACGGTAGAGCATCCATCAGCATCTGGAGCAATTTTGCCCGCTGCCGCGAATTCGACGCGTGATTCCGGACCGACGGGCGGCCGTTATCGCCTCACTGACCTATCAGCATTCGCTATCAGCCCGGATCATTTTTACGACTTCGCCTACCGAGGCACTTTGCGGACCATGGTCGACGCGGTGATCGAGCAGGAAGGCCCGCTGCGAGAAGACGTCCTTGCGCAGCGCATCGCACGGGCGCATGGCTGGCTCAGAACGGGCAACAAGATTCGGGAGCGGATCGACCTGCATCTGCGCGATTTCGATAGAACTGAAGAATCCAGCGGCAGCTTCCTATGGAAGAAGGGGACGGTGGTCGGTCTGCTTGATTATCGCATGCCGTTTGACGCCCTTGCCCGCCGGTCCATTGCCGACATTCCAATCGCCGAGTTAGCCGCTGTCGTCGTCGCGAACAAAGACGTTCTGGAACAGTCGGATCCCGCTCTCGACCTTGCACGTATGCTCGGCGTCGAGCGACTTGCGGCGATATCACGCTCCCGGCTGGATGAGGCCATCGATCGCGCCCGGCGCTACCGGGCATCGACATAGTCTCGGAGACTCCATGTTTCGCTTCATCCACAGCTCCGATCTTCATATCGGCAAGCGGTTCGGCAACATGCCGGAGGATCTGCGCGGGCGGCTCCGTGAAGCGCGCCATGGCGCGATCAGCCGGCTGGCAGAACAGGCACGGGTCCATGGTGCATCCACCATATTTCTGGCCGGCGATACGTTCGACACCGAAACGCCTACACCAGCGATGTTGCGGCAGGCCCTTGCCGAGATGAGCCAGAGCGCGCCCTTGCGCTGGATATTGCTCCCTGGAAACCACGATTCACTGTTAGCTGATCAATTGTGGAGCGCTGCGGGCAGCGTTGTGCCGGACAATGTCATACTGGCGACCCGGCCCGAAACCCTGACCATTGGCGCGGACGTGGCGCTGCTGCCTGCACCGTGCACCACCCGTAGACCCGGTCGCGACCTTACCGAGTGGATGGACAGCGCCGCGACGCCGCAAGGCGCCATCCGGCTCGGCCTTGCTCATGGCGCCATTCAGAACTTTTCCGAAGATTCAGCAGCGTCCGACGTCATTGCACCAGATCGCGCGACCAAGGCCGGCCTCGATTATCTGGCACTTGGCGACTGGCACGGGCCCGTCACCATCAATGAGCGCAGCCGCTACAGCGGTGCGCCCGAACCTGACCGTTTCAAGCATGATACACCCGGTCAGGCCCTTGTCGTTTCCATTGCCGGGCCTGGCGCCATGCCCGAGATCGTGGCCGTTGAAACAGCTAGCTTTTCCTGGAAAACCGCTCCACTGCATTTGCTGTCGGGCGACGACAGCTCGGCGGCATTTGAAGCGTTGCTGCCACCGGCAGACTTGCGGCGTCAAACCTTGCTGCGAATTGTCGCGTCTGGCCGGGCACGGATAACCAGACGAACCGCCCTCGAAGCGGCGGTCGCGGCAGCCGCGCCCGACTACGCCTATCTGGAGCTGCAAGGGGACGGGCTCGCGACCGACTGCGAAAGCGGCGATTTGGATCTGATCGATCGCTCCGGTGCCCTTCGCGAGGCAGCGCAGGCACTGTTGGATGAAAGCACCGACGAAAGGCGGTCGACTGTCGAACGCGACATATCGCGAGAAGCACTGGTTCGGCTGTTCAGCTATTGCGAGGCGATGGGATCATGAAACTTTCAGCCCTTCGGCTCCACAACGTCAAACGGTTCGCCGGGCAAGGCGTCGCCATCGAGAACATAGGCGACGGCGTCAACGTGCTTTGCGCAGTCAATGAATTCGGCAAATCAACCTTCTTCGAAGCACTCCATGCACTTTTTTTCCATCCTCATATGGGGACGCCCGAAGGTGTGAGACTGCTACGGCCTTATAGTGGGGGCAATCCGGTGGTGGAGGCCGACATCACCACTTCAGAAGGACGCTATCGGCTTACCAAGCAGTTTTATGGCGGCAAGCTGGCCAGCGTTATCGACCTCGATCGGGGGCGACTGTTGGCTCAAGCGGACGAGGCCGAAGCGTTTATCGGCAAACTAATCCATGGCGGAACCGCAGGACCGGCAGGATTGCTCTGGGTTCGCCAAGGGGTCACCGGCATCGAAAAGCGCAGCAAAAGCGAGGAGGATGGCCAAAAACGCGTGCGCGAAAGCCTATTGTCCTCGGTTCAGGGGGAAGTTGAAGCCTTAACCGGCGGGCGGCGCATGGCCGAAATCACCGCAGCGTGCGAGGAAGAGCTCTATAGCCTGGTCACGTCAACGCTGCGTCCCAAGAGTGGTGGTCTCTATGCGGCAGCTCTCGACGAGCGTGACAAGCTGCTGAAAGACGAGCAGCGTCTCAGCGCCGAAGTCACCGGTCTGCGCGAT
>NZ_SUEO01000114.1:13786-20001 GCF_004962925.1 Mesorhizobium sp.
GTCTATCTGAGCTTGAAAACCCCGAAGAAGGCGCCACCCGGCGGGAAGCCATCTCGGCCGCGGAAGCCGCAGTCGAGGCCGCCAAATCGCACAGCGAAGCCTTGAAAGCCGCCGAGGCGGAAGCTGCCCTTGCCGCAATTCACCACGACGCGGCGCAGCAGGCCCTCGATAGTTTTCGGACCGCGCTCAAACGAGCCACGGATTTGCGCCAGCAGTCGATTATTGCGCAGCATCGCCGCACTGAGGTTCTCGATCGTCGCGCTTCAGCCATCGCCGAAAACGAACAGGCGATGGCCGAGGTTCAAGTAGCTGAACTGGAAGAGCGCGAAGCTCGCGAATTGCTCGCGCGGCTGGATGCGACCCTTTTGGCGCGTGACGCTGCCGAACAACTGGCCGGCTCGGACAACCGGTTGAAACAAGCCGAAGTCGCCAGAACTCAGATCGAAGATGGAGAGGCAGCACTGGCGATGCTGGCGGTGCCGGAACAGGCTGTCGAGCAACTGCAGGCGCTCGAAATCGAGATCGCCAGCCTTCGTGCAGCTCACCTGGCAACCCTGCCGACGCTATGCATGGAATACCGGGCCGCCGCCGCCGATTTGGTGACGATCGATGCCAAGCCCTTGCCCCATGCAGAAGACCAAAGCTTTGCTGGCACCGTGCGCCTGGATATTGCCGGCATCGGAGCCTTGACCCTGCGATCGAATCGGCCGCAGCAGGCCGACCGGACCATCGAAGACGCCGAAGCGAAGCACCGCAGCCTGCTTGCGTCCCTCGGTGTCGACAGCCTCAGGACGGCACGCCAGCGCCTGGTGGAAGCGCGCGACAAGGCTACCGAACTGGGCTTGGCGCGTCAGCGACTTGCCGATCTCGCGCCTAAGGGGATACAGCAATTGCACGAGGAGCTTGCTCTTCTGAGTGCCCTCGGGGCCGGGGACCTCGAACTCAAAGTCGATCCGCAACAGATCCGGCAGCATCATGCCGCAACCGAGCAGCGTGTGGCGACAACACGCAACAGCGTGCGCGAGGCCTTGCCTTTGCGCAGCCATGCTGACCAGGCTGTCATGGCCGTGGAGACGGCTTATGTCACCATCCAGGCGGAACTAACCAGCCTCGAGGTCATATTGGGACCCGATGCAGCGCGCGAGGAAAAGGAGCGCTTGCTGCTCACCGAGGCCACCGCACGACAAAAGCTGCGCGAAGCCGCCGAAATGCGCGCTGCTCCCCTGCGCGACGGCGCTCACGATCTCACCAGCGCCGAAGCCGTTCTGCGCCGCGCCCGTTCGGTTCAGGATGCCGCCACCCAGGAAGCAAGTCAGTTGCGTGTAACCCTGGCCGATCTCAATGGCCATATTCGCACTCGGTCCGACGACGCGGTGGAAGAAGCTTTGCGCGAGGCCACAGAAAAATTGGAAATCGCTGGAGAGCGAGCGAGACGCTTCGAACTCGAAAAAGCCGTCCTCGACCGGCTGCGCACGACGCTGGTCGCTGCGCGCTCGACGGCACGCGATCTTTATCTGAAGCCGGTCATGTCCGAGCTGCGACCGTTGCTTGGATTGCTATTCGATGACATCTCCATAGTGTTCGACGAGAACACACTGTTGCCGCAGACCATTCGCCGCAATGGTCAGGACGAGGATGTCGATAGGTTGAGTGGCGGCATGCGAGAACAGCTTTCGGTTCTGACCCGTCTGGCCTTCGCCCGTTTGCTTGCCCGCGACGGCCGGCCCACACCGGTTATCCTGGATGACGCTTTGGTTTATTCCGATGACGACCGCATCGAGCGCATGTTCGACGCTTTGCATCGTCAATCAAACGATCAGCAGATTCTCGTTTTCTCCTGCCGCCAACGCGCGTTCGCAAAACTCGGCGGAAACATTTTGCAGATGAGCGAATGGCAACCGGATCGGTCGTAAGCGGAGATGAGATGGCTCTGTCCGAAATTTGTATATTTGTTTCGGACAGGCTGCTTGTTGAGTGTCCGAAAAACGTCTACAATTTTCGGACATGAGCAGCGACTCGCCCGATCTGAAGACAGCCATGCTTGACCGCATCCGTGCCGACGCGCCGCGCACGGTGTGGACGCCCAGTGATTTCATGGATCTCGCCTCGCGGGACGCCGTCGATAAGGCGTTGCAGCGGTTGACGAAGGCGCAAACCCTCAGGCGGATTGATCGCGGGCTCTACGATCAGCCTGGCTTCAACAAGCTCACCCAAAAAACCAACCCGCCCGATCCGCGCTCGGTCATCGACGCCATTGGTCGACGCGACCAAACCCGGATGCTTGTCGATGGCATGACCGCAGCAAACGATCTGGGCCTGACCGACGCCGTCCCGGCAAAAATCGTGGTGCACACAGACGCCCGCCGTCGCGCGATCAAGCTCGGTAACGTCACGATCACCTTCCGTCCGACCGCGGCCAGCAAGCTGTTCTGGGCCGGGCGACCGGCGATGCGCGTCGTCCAGGCGCTTCACTGGCTCCGCGATCTCCTGGTCCGTGAAGGAGAGAGTGATCACGTCAAGCGCAAGCTCGCCAAGCTCTTCGAAGATCCCGTTGCGGGCCTAGCGCTGAAAGCTGACATCACTACGGGTAAGACGGCGCTGCCAACCTGGATGTGGGTGTTTCTCAAGCCGCTTGTCGAAAACGACGCTGGCGTTGGTGGTTGGCATGTCGGTGATGATGATCATGCTGGTGCCGATGCTGATCATGATCGTCAGCGACAACGAACGAGGGACGGCGACGACGATCACGCAGCCATCGGCCGACGGAAGCCGAAACCGCACTCTGCCGACAAGACACGAACCGCCAAGCGCGGCGCAACCCGGACCGCGAAGACATGAATGCGGCTTTCAACGAGGTCCTCGCGGCAGGGTCGGACACGATGTTAAGCGCCTTCGATACGACGGCGCTGCGCCTCGGCACGGCATCCCAGAATATCGAAAAGGACTTCTGGGTCTGCTGGACGCTGGATGCCTTGTTCAATGGACTGAAAGCGGGGGGACCCCGCCTTCTTTTCAAGGGCGGAACCTCCTTGTCCAAAGGCTTCGGTCTGATCAACCGCTTCTCAGAGGATATCGACGTCACGGTGTTTCGGGACGACATTGGCGAACCGGCGACCATCGAGGAGCTCGACGCGCTGAGTGGTAAGAAACGCAAGGCGCGCCTCGATGCGATCAAGGACGCCTGTCAAGCCTACATCAACGGCCCGCTACGCGCTGAGTTGACTCTGATCCTACAAGAAAGGCTCAAGGCCGCCGGCCTCGATACCGGGGCGGGACGCGTGGACGCCGACGATGCCGATCCCGATGGGCAGACGCTGCTGATCTGGTATCCGGCGGCGACGCCGCGATCGGATTACGTGCGAGCGGCGATCAAGATCGAGTCTGGCGCGAAATCCGCGCTCGACCCCAATAGCGAAGTGCCGATCAAACCCTATGTCGATGATGATCTGCCGGTGCTCGACCTGACCGTGCCGGCCGTGCGAACGGTCGACCCTGAACGCACCTTCTGGGATAAGATCGTCATCCTCCACGGGCTGCGACGCTGGTTCGACAAGCGCGGAGAGCTGCGTGGGGGCGGCCAGCGCGTGTCTCGACACTACTATGATCTGCACCAACTCGGCGCGACGCCGGTGGGCGACGCCGCCATCGCTAACAGCGCGCTCGGCGCGGACTGCGTCGCGCATGCCCGGATGTTCTTCAATCGACCGGACTTCGATCTCGCGAGCGCCGTGCCTGGCTCGTTCGCGCTTGCACCGCATGACGCCATGATCGAACAGTTGCGCGTCGATTACAGAGCAATGAAAGGGATGATCTTCGGCGATCCTCCGGAATTTGAGGCGGTGCTCGACAGCATCCGCTCGCTCGAGACGCGTCTGAACGAGAGGCGCGATATGGAAAGCGAGGCGGCGCGATGAACCAGCTGGAGGGAGCTGCCGACGCAGGGCAAGAGGCAGACGCTCAGCGCATGCGCCAAGCGGCACTAACACCGCTGCGCAAGCGACGCCTCAGCGGCGAACTCTACAAGCGCGACCAGAGGGTAGAAGCGCTCATCGCCGAACTGGCGGCCCTGTCGCGTGACGAGTTGATCGCCAACGCTGAAATCAGGAAGCGCTCCGACCCAGCCTACGTCCCCAGCGAATGTCTCGTCTATTTCATCCGCGCGAGCCGTCGCGATAACAACGAGATGTGGTTTGAGCGCCTCTATCGGATCCTGATTGAACGGGTAATGCGTAGTTTGTCCAGGGCGGAAAGCCCTGATGGCAAGACGGAATCGTTGACGCGCGGGGTCGTGCGCGACAAGGTATTCAGCCGGTTCGTCGAGCTGCTGTCGGCGGATCGCGCCGCCTATGTCGACAAGGTCGACTACTTCGAGGTGCGTTTCGACGGCGCGCTGGCTAGCCTGCGGCGCGATGCCCAGGAGCAGGCCTGGCGCGACGAGAATCGTTCCCGACCACTCGAATATGACGAAGAAAGCGGTGAGCTGTCACCGGAAGTCGAGGCGGCTGCCGGGGTTCACGACCCGTTCGCCTTGTCGGATTTAGACGATCCGGCTTACCGGTTGCGCCTAGATGCGGCGATTGCGGCTCTACCGATAGAACAAAGCAGGATCATTCACATGCTGAGACAGGGCTTCCCCATCGACTCAAAGGAGCCGGACGTCATGACCATCACCAGGGCCCTGGGCCGCTCCGAAAAGACCGTCCGAACTTATCGCGACAAAGCCTTCGCCGCCCTGCGGGCTGCCATGGCTGATGGAGAAGAGCGGTGAGTCCCGCAGGAGAACGTCCAGCCCGCGAGTCTGTGCTCGACGCGTTCGCGGTCGAGAGCGAGCCTGGCCGGTCAACCTTGGAGCGCTATTTGCGGCTTTACCCGGAATATGCCCAAGAGCTCGTTGACCTGTCGCGCGAGCTTAGCCGCGAAGTCTACGACGATGACCCGCCGCTGACCGCTGCCGATCAGGCCCTCCTCGACGCTGCCTGGTCGCAGCACGCGGCGGCCATGCCGGCGCCGCTGACGGACCCCTTCGCGGCGCTTACGGTCGCCGATTGGCGTGCCGTCGCCCAGCGTCTTGACGTGCCCCGGCAGGTCGTGACCGCGCTGCGCGAGCGACGGATCTCCTTCATCAGTATCCCGCGACGGTTTCTCGGAAGGTTGGCCGAGGCGGTGAGCAGTTCGATCACACAGTTGGAATTGTCCTGGGGTCCCGCGCAGCTGGCCGCCGGGCGCAGCTACAAGGCCGACGGCAAGCCGGCGATTGGCGGGCAGGTCACGTTCGAGCAGGTGCTGATCGACGCAGGCGTCCCGGCAGAGAAGCGCGCCCGGTTGTTGGCAGAGGCGGATTGATATGGACAGCGTGGAGCTCGCCAGGCAAGTCGCCGCAGCGCTTCATGCTCGCCTGGTTGCTTCCGGCGCCGATCCCTGGTCGCCCTATGACTTTGCTATCGCCGAGGCCAAGCGACGCGGGATTGATGTCGAACGGACGGCAGCTGGGGCAGCCATCCTCAATGGCGGCCGTGCGACCTTCGTCGCCGCCGACGATCTGATCCTTCACGAGAGTGGCGGTTCACCGTTCGAGCAAGCCTTCCTGGTCGCGCACGAGATTGGTCACGTCGAGCTCGGCGACGATCCTGAGGGCGAGCCGGTACCGACGATTGATCCCAGCCGCGCCGCAGAGCCGTCGCCGGTTGGAATGGATCGGGTTGTCGACTATGGCCGTAGGCAACGCCGTGAGGTCCAGATGGACCTGTTTGCGCGCGAGCTGCTGCTACCGCGAACCCTGGCGCGCGCACTTCATATTGACGAAGGGCTCTCCGCGTCCGCCATTGCCGCGAAAATCGGCGCGCCGTTCGAGATCGTCGCGCAACAGCTGTTCGACGCCTTGCTGCTGCCGCCGGTGCCTCCCGCGACAGCCACGACGCATGTCGAGCGGCCGCTGAATTCGCTGCAAGCTTCGGCCGCGGCACATCGCGGCGAAGCCTATCTGCTTGAGGCGGGTCCTGGCACTGGCAAGACGCAGACGTTGATCGCTCGCGTCGAAGGCGTTCTGGACGAGGGCGTCGATCCGCGGCGCATCTTGCTTCTGACCTTCTCGAACAAGGCGGCGGGCGAGATGGCGGAGCGGATCGCCCGCAAGCGGCCGGAGGCTGCTGCAGCGATGTGGATCGGCACGTTCCACGCATTCGGTCTCGATATCATCCGTCGTTTCCATATAGAAC
>NZ_SUEO01000115.1:0-19738 GCF_004962925.1 Mesorhizobium sp.
GGGACGGTCCTGACGAAAGACGGGATCATTGTCGCGACCTTCGATTTCGAGGATGTGCTGCGTGCCGACGCCGCGGCGGCGATCAAGCGATTGAACGATGCGGGGTTGTCGGTGCAAATGCTGTCGGGCGATACCGCGGGCGCCTGTGCCGAGGTTGCGGACGTGCTGGGTGTCGATGACTTCGTTCCCTGCCTGCTGCCGTCCGGCAAGGTCGAAGTCATCGAGACCCTCGCGAAAGCCGGGCACAGGGTTCTGATGGTTGGCGACGGCCTCAACGATACGCCGGCGCTGAGCGCGGCGCATGTCTCGATCGCACCGGCCACCGCCGCCGACATTGGCCGCAATGCAGCCGACTTCGTCTTCCTGCGCGAAAGCCTCCTGGCGGTGCCGCTCGCCCTGGGCGTCTCGCGCAAGGCAGGACACCTGATCCGCCAGAACATCGCGATTGCGATCGTCTACAATGCGGTGGCAGTACCAATCGCCATCCTCGGGCACGTCACGCCTTTGATAGCGGCGGTTGCCATGTCTGCCTCATCGCTGCTTGTTATTGGAAACGCATTGCGCTTGCACGGCTACGTGGCGAATGCGACGGTGCAAGTTATTCAAAAAGTCAGACGCTCCGCAGTCAGCTATTCGGCATAATCCTAGTGACGACGTTGCTCTATCTCATACCAGTGGCCCTTTTTCTGGGTGCACTGGGCCTGTCCGGCTTCGTCTGGGCATTGCGAAGCGGTCAATACGAAGATCTCGACGGAGCCGCCGAGCGGATACTAATTGATCGGGACGACAAACCGGAACGCTGATTTCAATCCGCTGTGCATAAGATGCGCGGATCGCGCTCGTCAGTCGAGCCGGCTCGGTCGGGAACAAGCTGTCCATGCTCCATGACCACCTTGACCTAAGCTGCGCACTACATTGATTTGTGAAAAGCCTCTGTCGTGCGAAGGACTGCCTCCCATTGCACCCAGTATGAGGCGGCTGATGCCACGAGAGTACCTCGCGTGGCCGGACGAGAGCTTGGCAATGTGCGCACGGTTCCAAAGTGGAACGTCACGATCGATCACCTGACCGTGAACCGACAGTGCCGGTTGGTCATGTCTGGCTGATCCAGATCAGGGTCATACTCATCGGTGTGGTCTATGGACCAGTCTTCGAGGGAGAAATGCATGACTCACGGAAAGTTTGGTTATCAGCACCTTCACGGTTCTGGGTTTTTCTGTCGTATGGTCGGCTATGCCTTGTGCTTACGGCGCAGCCATTAGCTGACCAGTGTCGTGTGTATCTCGCTTGCTGGCTGGCCATCCGCGTGGCTGCGCGGAAACGGGGGCCGATCAACAGCTTTCGCCTTTGATGGGTTGTGTGCGTCGTTGCCGATCCATCCGGATTCCCGGCCCGCGCATTGAGGCTATGCGACGGCACCGGAACTCAGCGCACGTCACGCGGTTTCCGCGCGCGTGGTGTCGCTCGTAACGACGATCAACGAACAAGCGGCCGGAGTACCATGAACGTTCACATCATCGACTGCCACAATGCGAATGACTACTTCGCCGACATGCACACGGGACCGATCGTGCAGCACTTGTTAAAGGCTGTCAACATCCGCGCGGAGCTCCACACGGCGTTGAACCGAACGAATTTTGGTGAGGCTGTAGTACGAGCGATGGAGGCGGAGTGCGACGTGCTTCACATCGCTGGGCACGGCAATGGTGACGGGATCGCTGTGTCCCGTGGGCGAAGTGGCCTTCTTTGGGCTGACTTCGTAGAAATGTTCCAGGGCTCGCATCCAGCGCCGAAGATCCTCGTGATGTCAACGTGCTGCGGAGCATCATCGGGGTTGGGACGTGCGTTTTCGAGATCGACCAACCGTCCAAAGTTGATCATTGGTTCGAGTGACGCGCGCTATTTCGACGACTACGTCGCCGCGTGGGCTTTGCTCTATCGGCGACTGAATTGCAAGGACATCGACATCGAAGCCATGCAGCAGGTTCTTGATGAGATATGCGCGGTCGTGCATAAAAGTTTCCGCTACCTTGGCTGGGATGACGAGAGAGAGCGCTACGTTCGATACCCTCGCAAGAGAGCCCGCTTCGACGTCGTGGAGCGTGAGTAGTATGCGCACGGGTTCCAGGTGGAATGTGGCGATCGATGCGGCGCGGCCGTGGCTGACCAGCGTCGCGAGTGTCTCGCTTGCTGGCGGCGATCTGCGCGGCTGCGCGGCGAAAGGGCGGGATCGGTTAGCCGCATCCAACTCTGAGCGGGTTGCGTGCTTCGTTGCCGATCCATGCGAATCCCCCGGCCCAGCGCCTTTAGGCAATGCGGCGGGCACGGAGCTCAGCGGATGTCACTCGGCTCAGTTCCACCGTTACACGAGGATAGGCGACCGGATGGCGGCACGCTGATGGGCTCTGACGATAATTTTGACATCGTTGTCGTTGGAGCCGGCCCGGTCGGCCTTTCGTTCGCTGCGTCGCTTGCCCAAAGCGAACTCAAGGTGGCAGTTGTTGAACAGAACACATTCGATAGTCTGGCGAATCCGGCTTTCGATGGTCGCGAAATCGCGCTGACCAACGCTTCGATCAGAACCCTTCGCGAGCTCGGCGCCTGGGATGTCATCCCGGCTTCGGACAAATCAGCACTTCAAGGCGCGCGCGTGCTCAACGGCTCGAGCGAATTCGCTCTTCGTTTCGATCCTCCCAGCAACTCTGGAGAACCGCTGGGGGTTTTGGTTCCAAATTGCCGGATCCGCGAGGCGCTGTTCAAAATCGTCCGCTTGCAGGATCGCGCCCGGCTGTTGTGCGGCCATTCGGTCGTCGATGCAACAAACAGCCAAGAAGGAGCAGTCGTAACGCTCTCTAATGGCGCGCGTTTAACTGCTCGGCTGGTTGTTGCCGCGGATTCGCGTTTGTCCGCCACGCGTGATCTGCTAGGCATCGGCGCCGATATCAACCGGCTTGGCCACTCGATGCTGATTTGCCGAGTGAGGCACGAGCGCGCCCACCACCAGATCGCCATCGAATGGTTCGATCACCATCAGACGATAGCGATATTGCCCCTCGCGGAGGGCATGTCGTCGCTGCTGCTCACATTGCGCTCAAACGAGGCCTATAGACTGCTTGCCTTCGATGATGATTTGTTCCTGTCGGAGTTGACGAAACGGTGTCGAGGGCGCCTTGGAAAAATGACCTTGGCAAGCATGCGCCATACCTATCCGCTGGTCACGACCTGGGCGCACAAATTCCGGGCGCCGAGCGCCGCACTCATCGGCGACGCTGCCATCGGCATGCACCCGGTGACCGCTCACGGATTCAACATCGGTCTCAGCAGCCAGAAGCAACTCGCCCGTGGAATCATGACTGCGTGCCGCGACGGCCGCAATGTTGGCGACCCCGACATGCTTCACATATACGAAAGGCGGCTGCGCCTGTCGGCGGCGCCGCTCTACCATGCAACGAACATACTGGTTGGACTCTACTCCAGAGACCACCTGGCGGCACGGCTTGCAAGGCATCTGGGGCTTCGCTTTGCCCAACATGTTCCCCTTGTCCGGCATGGGATTTCGGCGGAGCTCCAGCGGTGATACTGCACCAGCAGTTGCATTTTTGCGCGATGTGCTGGGCGAGCGATGGGAGAGAGTGCATCATGCGCCGGAGTAATCCTGCTCCCGACGCTGATCTCCGATTGAAGAATTAACCCGTCCTTCAGGGGGGGCTGCGTAGGCTGCGGACAAGCAGGAGTAAGCAAGCTGACCCGTCCAGCCCTGGAAAAAGAAAATCCGCTGGAGGCGAGAATCCTTCAGGACCAGCTCGCTGATCTGAGGGCAGGCCTTTTCGTCTCAATGCCGATAAGCATTGTGCTGTCCGGGCTGATTTTGACCGTGCAGGCCCTTTCCGGGAACGGTCTTGCTGGCGCGGCCTGGTTTTCGGTCGTTAATGCGATAAATGCGGCCCGCCTTGCACTCGCCCGTCATCAGCTGAAGGAACCCGGAGTCCAGGATGATCTGACACGGGTTTGGCTGCGGCTTCGCTGGTTTGGCAGGCTTGCTCTTCTGGCGGGATTCACCTGGTCATTCCTTGCCGTCCTAACGGCTGGGTACACGACGTCTCAAGCATCGCTGCATCTAATAATTCTGGCGGGCATTTCAGCTGGCGCGGTCACGTACGGCAGCTCATATGCTGCGGCAGCGATATACTTCATCACACCGCCACTCCTCATTGCCGCCGCATGCTTGCTGACGAAGGGAACCCTGGAAAACTACATTCTGGCTTTTGCCGTCCTGCTTTTCGAGGGCGGCCTGGTTCGAGCCTCGTTCGTTGGACAAGCGCGCTTCCGTGACGCGAGCCGCCTGAGACATCAAGCCGAGCGGCTTGCCGCGGAAATGGAGCGCAATTCCAGGGAGGACCATCTTACCGCGCTCCTCAACAGGCGCGGCCTCGAACATGCAATCGATCAGTTTGAGAACACTGATGGGCCCTTTGTCGCCATGCTGATTGATCTGGATGGGTTCAAATCTGTCAACGATACCTACGGTCACAGAACGGGTGACGAGCTGCTTGTCAGGATCGCCCGCCGAATAGAGGAAGAAGCACCGGAGGGCTCAACGCTCGCCCGCATCGGTGGGGATGAATTCGTGCTGGTTTTTTCTTAGCGAAAGAATTCTCCTTCTCCCACCAATCTCGCGTCCAATCTCATAGCCAAGCTTGCTCGCCCCTATCCTGGGATCGCATCGGTCCGCATTGGAGCGTCTATAGGAATCTACTTGGCTGAAAACCCCGGACTAACGGAAATGTTGTTGCGGGCCGACATCGCCCTTTACACAGCTAAGCGCCGCGGCAGGAATGAATTTTGTCTGTTCGATGCCGAGCTAGCCCGGGAACTGCAACGCCGCCAGTCAATCGAACGCGATCTTCATTCGGCGATAACGATGAGAAGCTTGGTCCCTTGGTTCCAGCCAATCGTAAGACTCGAAACTGAAGCCGTCGTCGGTTTTGAAGCCTTGCTAAGGTGGTCTCACCCGCTTCACGGTCCCATTTCTCCGCCCGAGATCATGACAGCGGCACGCGAAACTGGAATGCTTCAGCTGCTAACTCAAACGGTATTCGCCGACTGTTGCGCTCTTATCGAGGGCTTGGTCAAAGCTGACTGTCGTGATGTTCGTGTGGCGATGAATGTTTCACCGCGCGAATTGGAAGCTGGCGATATTGACGACATGATTCTTAATGGTCTGGCGGCAAAAGACCTCCCTGCAACGATGTTCGATATCGAGATTACCGAAGAAGCCCCAGTGGATCCGGACAGAGTGGATGAAAAGCTCGGCCGGCTTTCACATGCTGGCATTTCTATCGCGCTCGATGACTTCGGCACCGGTTTTTCGACGTTGGCATCGCTCAAGGACAGTCGGATCAGGAAGGTGAAAATAGACCAGGGCTTCATTCGCGGCTTAGCCAAGTCCCGGGAGGATCGGCTGCTTGTCAAAGCGGTGATTGATCTTGGTAGGACGCTCGGGATCGAGGTCATGGCCGAGGGCGTTGAAACAGAGGCAGATCGGCAAACTCTGTACAAGCTTGGCTGCAGAACCGCGCAGGGCTTCCTGTTCTCTAAGGCAGTGCCTCTCCATCTGGCACTTGATTCGGTAGTAAAAGAGCACGCGAAGGAGTTGTGACCGGCCTCTCCGTCCGTGCTGCTCGCGGAACTTTCATGTGGGGTGGACCTGGCGCGCGAAAGCCGTTTCGGACGGTAGAGTTATTGCGGGGGCGGAACTGAGCACGTGGTTTGGATGCAGCAATCCGGTCCACCGGCGCACACGCAGCGGCTTGATACAAGCGTTCAAGTTGCGAGATGAGCTTGAGTGAACGACGTCGGAGAATTGCGTCCCTTGGACGCTCGTTTCGCGGTTCCCGTAGGATTCGAATACAGGCAAGCGTTCTTGGCCGCTTCTCGGCTCAGCGCTCTTCCGGATGAACAACGTACCCGCGGTCAAGGTCTTCGCGACCTCAACGCAGTCACCATCCCGCAACTTCACGTCCAGAACAGCAGCGGCCGGGGGCTGTCCTTGATCAAGCGCTCAGCCTCAGCACAGGGGCTGGAGCAACGGTATAGCCGGCTTCGCAAAGAGCGCACTCTTGATCGAGTGGGATCAAAGCTTCGTCCGTCGACAACGAGAACCAGAGGCTTCTCAAACCCTGCCACGAGATCAATTGGCGCAGCGGTCACGACCGTCTCACGCCTGACGAATTGAAGAGCGCGGAAAACGTGTATCGGAATGCGCTGGCTCACCATAGCAAGCTGCCACGGCATGTCGAATGTCCGCAAGCGGTCGGACCGTTCCCTTGCATTTGTGTCGATGACGGGCTCTCAAAGCTCACATGAGGATTAGCGCGTCAAGACATGGATTGTTTCCTTCCCGGTCGTCAGATTCCATGGTCTGAGCCTTTCGCATGACGCGGCTCTCCTCGGCCGGTTCAAACTCACATACGGTCGCCGTACTTGCGGCTGCACCATCATTCCGCTTGCGTTGCGGCAAAGGCTCAGGAGGACGGGACCATTCTAAAGCACGGCATCTGAAGCCAGACTTTGAGCCGGTTCGCCCACCTGGATCCGCCAGGATTGATCAGTCCTGGAAGATTACGCGATTGTGTCTCCGTGAGAGCTTAGGCCGACTTCAGCACTGCGCCGTCGATGACAATGCCGAAGGTGACATATTTCCAGAGAGCGACCAGCAGCTTTCGGGCCAGCGCAACGATCGTGCTTTTCTTGTGCCGCCCGCCATTCGACTGGACGCGATCAATAAACCATCTGCTCAAGGCAGATGACGGTTGGTTGCGGAGCCACAGCCAGGCCAACTGAATCATTGTTGTTCGCAGCCGCGGGTTGCCTGCTTTCGACACGCCTTGTTCTCGATCGATGGTTCCGCTCTGCCAAGGCGTCGGCGCCAGGCCGGCGTATGCCGCGACCTGTCGACGATTATCAAATTGCCGACACAAGCCTTCGGTCCAAAGGACTGCAGCTACCTCCGGGCCGACGCCTTTGATTGCACATAGCATTGTTGCCGGTTCCGGGGCTTTGGCTTCGCATTCAACCCTTTCCACCAAGGCATCACGCTCACGCTCAACGACTGCAATGTGATCGAGCAGCAGTTCCAGCCGATCGAGTACACGGCAAATCTGGGCCCTGAGATGTGGCGGCAGCACTCGGCCGTCGCCAGTTCGAAGGTCTTCCAGTTGTCTGCGACGATCTCAGTGGCTGATAGCCGCCGATGCCTTGCGCGAAGAGCAGCCCCTTGATGCGGTTGACGTGCTCGACCCTTTCCGCGATCAGCACCCTACGTTCGCGGCAAATGCGTCGCCGATCCTCTTCTTCCGGGCTTGGCGCCTTGACCATGGCACAGACACGAGGTTCACCACGCTTGAAGGCGAGTAGCGCGCGCACGAGCGCCTCGCCGTCGATCTTGTCAGTCTTTGCTCGTTTCCGGCGGCGAGACGCCGCAATCGAAGCAGCGTCGACCACGTAGCTCTCAATGCCGTTGGTTTCCAGCACACGATGAATCCAGAAGCCGTCGAGGCCCGCCTCTTGGATCGTCACGATTGGGAACAACCGTCCAGATCGCGAACGAGCCTTCTCTTGGAGATGAGTAAATCGAGCCAGCAATTCACTGACGTTGCCGCCCGCCACGGCATGCTTCGACATCCTTTCCCCGCCACCCGGCGACAGTGATGTGACCAACCAAGTAGACCGGCTCAACTCCAACGAGACGAAAATCGCACCGAGATCGGTTCGAATTGCAGTGGGCGTTTCGGTTTGAAAATGCGTAGTGACCACAATGACCTCCTGGAGTGAGCAGCTTCTGTGAAGCTGCACCCTTGCAGATCGCCGGTCGCAGGTTCACCCCTCATGGAATCTAAAGCCAGGGGAGCTCTATAAAATCGCACCCGACCGGGCTGCGCAACCACGACCAGCTGAGGCCCGATCGGGTGCTAAGGTCGTGCCAAAAAGACGCGTCACTGTCGCATTTCTAACTGGCTTGCGGTGTCGCGCCTCTAAATCGCTTTGACACACAGCGACCGGCTAAGGCTGGATGTGCGGTCGAACATATGGACGCCAGCGTAGCCATATCGCGTTTTCATCCCTTGACCGTACCCAATTCTATCCGCTCCTCGCAATTAGAGATTGCCTGTCGGCTACTCATATCGAGCGATGTTTGTCGCCTCGATTGCCTCGCCAATGCCGATCATGCAGCCTGCCGGATGAACGGACGAACATCCTCGAGTCGAATAAATGGACCAGACCGACGAGAGTTCAGAGTGGGGCGACAAGCGACGCGCTAGAGTTCTTCGGACGTCATCTCTTGGCGATCATGCCCCTTCTCTCAAGTGCGCTTAGCGGCGCCGATGGCGAATAGCGCAAGCTTTTCCATCCGTTTCTACTCCACTACCGAGACTCGTCACCAACCTCCTTTTATTCGCTTCCATATGGCCCATCCTGTTTCCAATCGAGGAGGAACGCGAACATGAGCCAAGCCGTAGAACGTCTCAGTCTCGGGAATTCTTCTGCTCGCCAAACTGCCGTTGTCGCCGGCACCAGGTTTGGCACCGTGACAGTGCACGACAAGATATCAGGCGTTCCTGTCTGGGCTGAACTTTTGAATTCGAGCCGGAGGGACGGGTGTTTCAAAATTTTTGTCGGTTTTAGGCAGAGCGGAATTGTCCCTCCGATGGCCTGCGCACCGGTCAAGCTTCGTGAGCACTTCAGGTTCGTCGATCAGGCATAGGTTTCTGTCACGATGCCACGTGCTGGCCGTTTGCCTAGTTCGGAAGCTTTCGAGAGGCGTTGCGCGCCTTGCTATGGCGTCGCCCCTTTTTCCGATCCATCGGCCACGGAGCTCGAATGCTGTCTAGCTGTTGCGGCCTACTTGGTCATCCGTCATGGAGATGCCTATACACCGACCTTCGAAAGGCTGGAATACGAGGTCGAACAAATGCGGCGGAAGCTCGGAAATCGCGAGCGAGCGCAGCGCGTGCTGGCCACGCTCAACCTAAATGGCTCGGACAGCTGGACCCGTGAGGTTGGTTCTCACGGCCTGGATGGCGCAATCACATTCGCCCGGGCGGGGTAAAAGCGATTTTTTGGAGCCACTCGCGCTTTTGCGCTAACGAAGGTCCCGCGCCGTATTTCGGCCGGATCCATTTGTGGCCCATCAGAGAGGCAATTACCTTCTCCGGCGCCTCAACTGCCGTCAGCCGGTCCTCGAAAGTGTGTCGCAGGCTATAAAGACTATGCTCGGAAGTCGGCAGAAGTTCCTTGCTGGCGAGCACCTTGTTGACGAGCGCTGAAAGTGAGGCGGCCTTGTCGCGATAGCGAGGAAAGCCGTCCGGATGGAGCTTGATGGCTGCAAGTGCGCCGCCAACCAAGGGAATGTCACGGGCTGAATGACCGGTCTTCAAGCGACGGCCATTGGGGCGCACCCGCACATGCGGGATTTCTTGATCGAGGTGGATTGTTTCGGTGGTGAGGTTTGCCGCTTCAGAAAGCCTGAGTCCGGTATCGGCAATTACATAGATTAGATGGCGGGCTTCGTCATTGAGTCCGTCGAGCGCGCCTTCAGCGAGTATCTTCTCCTGAATGAACTCCGCTGGGAACGCAGCGCGTTGCCCGGGGACGGCGCCGGAAAGACGGAGGTTGCGAAAAACCGGCTCCAGCTTGAGCTGGTGAGTCAGATCGACGACGCGCAGCATTTTCGAAACATGGCCGATGTCCTTGTTGGCCGTACCGATATCAAGTCCGTCCTCAACGATCCGCTTTTGCCACCACTCGCGGAACGCGACTGCGTCGTCCCGAGTGAGGCTTGCGATCTCCTTGTCGCCAATGACTCCAACCAGATTGGCAACTGCGCGCTTTTTGGGGTTACGCCATTTCTTGATTTGGTTGGGCGACATAGTCAGCAAGTTCTGTTGCTCGATCGTCTCGAATTCCTTGATAAGACCGCTCAGGCGGACCGCTGGCCGCTTCTCCCCACCCATCACCGCCGAGACGTCCTCCGCGTCCTCGATCGATTTTTTGTCGAGAAGCAGCTTGATGCGGGCCATGAGTTCGTCGAGCGGCCCCGCTGCTAGTTCCTCGTTAGTGCGATAGGCCAATCCAAATGACCGCGCGCGCTTCCTCGCGGCTTCGAAACGCAGCCCCGCCTCGGCGGATTGGCCTTCCCGCAGTCTACGCCAATACGCCTCCAGCCCTGCGCCGAGGCTTTGCACTGCATCTCGCGCCCGTACACCGCGGGGATCGTCAGCCACGGCGACCCCCGTGGAAATGCGTACCAGGCAGCGGCGATCAAACGCCGCGAATTCCTTCGGCACCCTGCGAACGAGATACCAGATGCCTTCACGTTTATGCGGCCTTGGCGCTGCGGAACGTCGCATTATCTTTCTCTAATGTTACACAGTTTGTTACACAGTCTGAGATAGGTTTCGCTTCGCACTGGTCAAGCGCAACAAGGAAGTTTTTGAAAAGAAAGGATTTTTATGGAAGCTGGATGGCGGAGAGAGCGGGATTCGAACCCGCGTTACGGTCTCCCGTAAACACACTTTCCAGGCGTGCGCCTTCAACCACTCGGCCACCTCTCCGTCTTAGCATTTCGCGCCGGCCGGTTTTGCCACGCGGGTTGGGGAAATGCGTCTCCCATGGGATTCCGGTCCGAAACTCCGCACCGTGGGCGCCGTCAACCAGCGGATGCCCTTCCCGCACCTGAGCCGTCAAAGCAACAGGCGCGGGGCTCATCTAGTCGATCCGGCATCGAATGCCAAGCCATAACGGCACTCTATTCGCTTTGCCGCGTACAGATGGTTTTGTTGTGCTGCCGGCGCGAGGCTTAGATGCGGCGACGGCTCTGCAGCAGGAGACCGGTGGCGTCGGTCCGCGCCCGATCGAAGAACGTCGGTCGAGCTTCAAATTCGCGTGTCGCGATTGCGAACAAAGCGCGCGCACACTATCTCTCTGTTCGAACAGACGTTGGAAGTCTGCTAAAGACTGGGGAAGTCTGCTAAAGTCCTGGGGAGGAAAGGTCTGCATGTTTCGCTTTCTTTTCCGTCTCGCGGCAATGCTTGCGCTTTCGGTTTCCGTCATCATGGCGGTGCTCGACACGACGCGCTCGGTGGCGGCGTCGGCACTGGTCATGACCCCGCTCAACACAAGCTGGCTCGCCGTCTCGCCGGATACGCGAAGCGCCTTCGAAAGCTTCGTCCGCGACAAGGTCAGTCCGCTGCTGTGGGACGGCGCCATTGCCTGGGTGCTCAACCAGCCCGGCTTCGCCGTGTTTGCGGTGCTTGCCTTCATTCTCTACATGATCGGCTACAGGCGGGAGCGGCCGACAGGACGGTTCGCCCGGACTTGATGAGTTGTTGTTGATGACCTTCCGGCGTCCCCAAACGACGAGAAATCCCAAATCAAACATACAGGGAGACCGCGCATGTTTTTTCTCAGCGACATGCTGAACAAGAAGCTCAATCTGCCGAAGCCCGCCGAGGCGCTGCCGGGTCGTGCCAAGCCTATCCCGACGGCATCCAAGCACTTTGTCTCGAAGCGGCCGCTCAAGGGGCCTTATCCCGAGGGGCTGGAGACGGCGATGTTCGGGCTGGGCTGCTTCTGGGGTGCTGAGCGCATGTTCTGGCAGGTCGAGGGTGTATGGGTCACGGCTGTCGGCTATGCGGGTGGCGTCACCCCCAACCCGACCTACCAGGAAACCTGCACCGGTTTGACCGGCCATGCCGAAGTCGTGCTCGTCGTCTACGACCCGAAGATCGTCTCCTATGCACAGCTTTTGAAGCTGTTCTGGGAAAGCCATGACCCGACGCAGGGCATGCGCCAGGGCAACGATGTCGGCACCACCTACCGGTCGGCGATCTACACGTTCGGTGATGCGCAATATCAGGCGGCGATCGTCTCGCGCGACGCCTATGAAGCCTCGTTGCGCGGCGCCGGCCGCGGCAAGATCACCACCGAGATCGCGCCGGCGCCAGAATTCTACTTCGCCGAGGAAGACCACCAGCAATATCTGGCGAAGAATCCCTATGGCTATTGCAATCTGCAGGGCACCGGCGTCGCCTGCGCCATCCCGGCTGCGGTCTCCGCCTGAGGCCGTTGGCGAGACGATGATCCGTGGCGCTGGGATGCGGCGCCACGCTTTTCCAAAAGGTCAAAATTCCGCGTGAATTTTGTTTCGGGCCGTGCCAGATTGGCCCGAAGCGGGAGGAAGACACTCCTGTCTGACGTCGCATGCCTGCCGGAGAGCCGGGCAGGCAGGCGGTGCGTAACGGAAAAAATAACCGACAGGGTGTGGATCACATGAAACGTATCGTTCTCGGCCTCCTGGCCGCAACTGCGATGGTTCTTCCGGCCTTCGCCGCGGACATTCAGCCCGCGCTTCTCTACGATCTCGGCGGCAAGTTCGACAAGTCGTTCAACGAAGCGTCCTTCAATGGCGCCGAAAAGTTCAAGGCCGAAACCGGCATCGCCTATGTGGAATTCGAGGTCAGCAACGCGACCCAGCGCGAGCAGGCGCTGCGCCGTTTCGCCGAGGATGGCCGCAATCCGATCGCCATGGCGGGCTTCTCCTGGGCTGATGCGCTGGAGAAGATCGCCGTCGAGTTTCCCGAGACCAAATTCGCCATCATCGACATGGTCGTCGACAAGCCCAACGTCCGCTCCGTCGTCTACAAGGAGCAGGAAGGCTCCTACCTCGTCGGCGTGATGGCAGCGATGGCTTCCAAGTCGAAGAAGGTCGGCTTCATCGGCGGCATGGACATTCCGCTGATCCGCAGATTCGGCTGTGGCTATGTCGGCGGCGCCAAGGCGGCCGGCGCGACCGATGTCATCCAGAACATGACCGGCGACACGCCGGCAGCCTGGAACGATCCGGCCAAGGGAGGCGAGATCGCCAAGACGCAGATCGACCAGGGTGCCGACGTGGTCTATGCGGCGGCAGGCGGCACCGGTGTTGGCGTGCTGCAGGCAGCGGCGGATGCCGGCAAGCTCGGCATCGGCGTCGATTCCAACCAGAACGGACTGCAGCCCGGCAAGGTGCTGACCTCCATGGTCAAGCGCGTCGACGTCGCCGTCTACAACACCTTCATGGACGCCAAGAACGACAAGTTCACCGGCGGCATCAACGATCTCGGCCTCAAGGAAGGCGGCGTCGACTATGCCATGGACGACAACAACAAGGCGCTTGTCGACGACGCGATGAAGGCGGCGGTCGAAAAGGCCAAGGCCGACATCATCGCCGGCACCGTCAAGGTGCACGACTACATGTCGGACAACGCCTGCCCGTATTGAGCGCGACATCGCCGATCTGATCGAAGCCGCCGGGTGAAAACCCGGCGGCTTTTTTGCTTGTCCGTAAGCTCACCAATGCGGCGGCTTTGTCACCGGCACGTCCGGTGCTGCCTGTTCCTCCAGTGCCAGGAAGCGGTCGGTCAGCGCATCGAGCTTGCGCTGCATGCGCTCGATCACCTTCCACTGCTCGGCGATCTGGCCGGACAGTTCCTCGATGGTCTTCTCCTGCTCGGCGGCGCGGATTTCCAGCGTCGTCAGCCGGTCGGCGGGCATGGTCATCTGAAAAACCTCAGGTTCTTACTGCGCAACTCCCAAGAGATGCGAATTTCGGGATTCGCCACATTAGAGCGACGGGCCTCCAATTGGACGCCGAAACTACGCTCTAACCCTTACAATCTTCGCATCGTGCCTTCCGAAAATCGAACCCGATTTTCGGGCCGATGCGATAGCGAATGTGAAGGCTGCGGCCACGTTCGAAATTGACAAGCGCGCGGGGATTTGTCGAGAGTGAACGATGCTCCGGCCAATTGGCACAGACGGGGCGTCATGCTAGGCGTTTTGACCAAGCGATAAAAAAATAAGAGTGGGACAGGCTGCATGGCGCAAGCCGCAATCGAGCTGATCGGCATCAACAAGAGTTTTGGCGCCGTGCGCGCCAACCGCGACATCAATCTGGAGATCGTGCGCGGCACCATCCACGGCATTGTCGGCGAGAACGGCGCCGGCAAGTCGACGCTGATGTCGATCCTCTATGGTTTCTACCAGGCCGACAGCGGCGAGATCCGCGTCGGCGGCCAGCCGGCGTCGATCAAGACGCCAAACGACGCGATCGCGCTCGGCATCGGCATGGTGCATCAGCATTTCATGCTGGTCGACAATTTCACAGTGCTGGAAAACGTCATTCTCGGCGCCGAAAGCGATGCGCTGCTGAAGAAGAGCATCGCCAAGGCGCGGTCCGAACTGGAACGGCTCGAGCGCGAATACGGGCTGGAGGTCGATCCCGATGCGATCATCGAGGAGTTGCCCGTCGGCCTGCAGCAGCGTGTCGAAATCCTCAAGGCGCTGTATCGCGGCGCCGAGATCCTGATCCTCGACGAGCCGACGGGCGTGCTGACGCCCGCAGAAGCCGACCATCTGTTCCGCATCCTCAAGCAGCTGAAAGAGCAGGGCAAAACGATCGTGCTGATCACCCATAAGCTGCGCGAGATCATGGCGATCACCGACACGGTCTCGGTCATGCGCCAGGGCACCATGGTGGCGACCAGGGAGACCAAGAAGACGACAGTCGAAGAGCTGGCCGAGCTGATGGTCGGGCGCCGCGTGCTGCTCAGGGTCGAGAAGGGCGAGGCGGAAGCCGGCGGCGTCAAGCTCGCGGTCAAGAACCTGACGGTGAAGGATTCCCGCGGCGTCACCATGGTCGACGACATCTCCTTCGATGTACGCGCCGGCGAGATCGTCGGCATCGCTGGCGTCGCCGGTAACGGGCAATCCGAAATGCTCGAGGCGATTTCCGGCATCAGGCGCGCCGTCTCGGGCTCCGTCATGCTCGACGGCAAACCGATCGATCTCACCGGGGCTGCCGATCCCGGCGAGTTGCGCGACCGAGGTCTCGCCCACGTGCCGGAGGATCGTCATCATGTCGGGCTGGTGCTGGCCTTCGAGGAGAACGAGAATTCGATCCTCGGCTATCACGACCACCCGCGCTATCTCCGGGGGCCATTCCTCAACATCGACGCCATCCGCAACGACGCCAGGGACAGAATAGCCAAATACGACATCCGACCGGCGGACTGCCGCCTCAAGACCGCCAATTTCTCCGGCGGCAACCAGCAGAAGATCGTGCTGGCGCGGGAAATGGAACAAGATCCCGGCGTGTTGATCGTCGGCCAGCCGACGCGCGGCGTCGATGTCGGCGCCATCGAATTCATCCACAAGCGGCTCATCGCCATGCGTGACCAGGGCAAGGCGGTGCTGGTGGTGTCGGTCGAGCTGGACGAGATCCGTTCGCTGTCCGACCGCATCCTGGTGATGTTTGCCGGCCGCATCGTCGGTGAGCGCGGCCCCGACGCGACCGAGGGCGAGCTCGGTCTGCTGATGGCCGGCGTCGAGCAGCGCGAGGCGGCGGAATGAGCACTCCCTATGCCAAGCTGCCGGCCTGGGCCGATTACGTGCTGATCCCGCTGATCAACCTGTTCGTCGCCTTCGTCGTTGCCGGCTTCGTCGTCATATTGGTTGGCGAGAATCCACTGCGCGCAGCCGTCGTCCTGGTCGAGGGTGCCTTCGGCCGTGGGCAAGGCATAGCCTTTACGCTCTTCTACGCCACCACCTTCATCTTCAGCGGGCTTTCGGTGGCAGTTGCGGCGCATTGCGGCCTGTTCAACATCGGTGGCGAGGGCCAGGGCTATATCGCCGGTCTCGGCATCGGCATCGTTTGCCTGGCCTTCGACAGCGTGCTGCCTTGGTGGCTCACCTTCCCGCTGGCGATTATCGCCGCCGCGGCAATGGGGGCGCTGTGGGCGCTGATCCCGGCCTATCTGCAGGCCAAGCGCGGCTCGCACATCGTCATCACCACCATCATGTTCAATTTCATTGCCGCCAGCGTCATGGTCTACGCACTGGTCGGATTCTTGAAGCCGGCCAATTCGATGGCGCCGCAGACACGCACCTTCCTCGACGGCGCGCAACTGCCGAAGCTCAACTGGGTCATCGAATTGTTCGGCGCCAAGATACGCTCGGCGCCGTTCAACATCAGCTTCCTGCTGGCGCTGGCCATGGCCTTTCTGGTCTGGGTGCTGATCTGGCGCACCAGGCTCGGTTACGAGATGCGCACCTACGGCCACAGTTCGAAGGCGGCCCGCTATGCCGGCATCTCGGAGACCCGCATCATCATAGTAGCCATGATGATTTCGGGCGCGCTGGCCGGCATGATGGCGCTCAACCCGACGATGGGCGACCAGCACAATGTCGCGCTCGAATTCGTTTCGGGCGCCGGTTTCGTCGGCATCGCGGTGGCGCTGATGGGGCGGCTTCACCCGGTCGGCATCGTGCTCGCCGCGATACTATTCGGCATGCTCTACCAGGGCGGCGCCGAACTCGCCTTCGAGATGCCGGCGATCAGCCGCGACATGATCGTCATCATCCAGGGCCTGGTCATCCTGTTCGCCGGCGCGCTGGAGCACATGTTCCGCCCCTATGTCCAGGCGCTGTTCGCCTCACTCAGCCCGCGATCTGTCG
This sequence comes from Mesorhizobium sp., assembly GCF_004962925.1. GTDB lineage: Bacteria > Pseudomonadota > Alphaproteobacteria > Rhizobiales > Rhizobiaceae > Mesorhizobium. The sequence goes on from NZ_SUEO01000115.1 coordinate 16,555, forward strand.
GCATGGAAGCGATCAAGGGGAAGGGGGCCTGAGATGGATTTGTTCAACGCCGTCATCCAGGTTCTGGACTCGACCATCCGCCTGTCGGTCCCCTTGCTGCTCGCTTGCCTCGCCGGTCTCTATTCGGAGCGGGCCGGCATTTTCGATATCGGGCTCGAGGGCAAGATGCTGGTCGGCGCCTTCGCCGGTGCCGCCGCAGCCTCCGTCTTCCATTCCGCTTATCTCGGCCTCGGCATGGCCATCCTCATCTCGGTCGCCTTCGCGCTGATCCACGGCTTTGCCTCGATCACCCATCGCGGCAACCAGATCGTCTCCGGCGTGGCGATCAATTTCATCGCCGCGGGATCGACGATCATGCTTGGCCAGGCCTGGTTCCAGCAAGGTGGTCGTACGCCAGCTTTGGCCTCGGACGAGCGGTTCGGGGCGATCATCTGGCCCGGTGCGGACGCGCTCAGGGGCGTGCCGATCCTTGGTCCGATATATTCGGAACTCATCTCCGGCCATTCGGTGCTGGTTTATGTCGCGTTCCTCGCCGTGCCGTTCACCTGGTGGGTGCTGTTCCGCACCCGCTTCGGCTTGCGCATGCGCGCGGTCGGTGAGAACCCGGCCGCTGTCGACACGGCCGGCATCTCGGTCGCCTGGCTGCGCTACCGGGCGCTGATCTGCACCGGGGTGCTCACCGGCATTGCCGGCGCCTACCTGTCGATGGTGCAGAACGGCGGCTTCGTGAAGGACATGACCGCCGGCAAGGGCTACATCGCGCTTGCCGCGCTGATCTTCGCCAAATGGAAGCCGGTCAACGCCATGTTCGCCTGCCTGTTGTTCGGCTTCCTCGACGCGCTGTCGATCCGCCTGCAGGGCACGCCGCTGCCAGTGATCGGCAAGGTGCCGGTGCAGCTCATGCAGGCGTTGCCCTATATTCTCACCGTCATCCTGCTCGCCGGCTTCATCGGCAAGGCGATCCCGCCGCGCGCCGGCGGCGTGCCCTATGTCAAGGAACGCTAGGCATGATCCCGAAAAGTGGAAGCCGGTTTTCGGACAAGATCATGCGAGGGAAAAACTAAATGTCGCATGATCTGTTCGAAGCGGCCAAGGCCGCCATGGCCAAGGCCTATGCGCCCTATTCGAAGTTTCCGGTCGGGGCGGCATTGCGCACCGAGGACGGGCGCGTCTTTGCCGGCGCCAACATCGAGGTCGCGTCCTATCCGGAAGGCTGGTGCGCCGAAACCACCGCGCTCGGCCACTACATCATGGGCGGCGGCGGAAGGATCACGGAGATCGCCGTGATTGCCGAGCGCATGGCGAAATGCTCGCCCTGTGGCGGCTGCCGGCAGCGGCTGGCCGAATTCTGCCGGCCGGAAACCAAGCTTTATCTCTGCGACAATGGCGGCGTGGTCGAGACCGTGACCATGGGCGAGATGCTGCCCTACGGCTTCCAGGGCGACATCTTGAAATGAAGAGCTGGTTGAAATGAAGAGCTGGTTGAAATGAAGAGCTGGTTGAAATGAAGGAAGCGCTCGATCATCTCGTCGAAAGGCTGGACGGGCTGGCGCCCGCCACCGCGCTGGTGCTGGGTTCGGGCCTTGGTGGGCTTGTCGACCAGGTCGAAGACGCTGTCCGCATTTCCTATGCCGAATTGCCGGGCTTTCCCAGAAGCGGCGTCACCGGCCATGCCGGCGAGGTGGTGGCGGGACGTTTTGCCGGCACGCCAGTGCTGATGCTGTCCGGCCGCGCCCATTATTACGAGCACGGCAACGCGGCGGCGATGCGGCCGGCGCTGGAGGTGCTCGCCGGCCTCGGCATCTCGCAACTGATCCTCACCAATGCCGCCGGCTCGGTCGATCCGGACATGGGGCCAGGCTCGGTGATGCTCATCACCGACCACATCAATTTCTCGGGTTCCAACCCGCTGATCGGCGAGCCGAGCGAACGCCGCTTCGTCGGCCTGACCGAAGCCTATGATGCGGGCCTTCGCTCGGCGATCGAGACGGCCGCGAAGGCGACGGCTACCGCCCTGCACAAGGGCGTCTATATGTGGTTTTCCGGGCCGTGCTTCGAGACGCCCGCAGAGATCCGCATGGCACGCATCATGGGCGCCAACGCCGTTGGCATGTCGACGGTGCCGGAGGTCATTCTCGCCCGCTTCCTCGGCCTGCGCGTCGCTGCCTGCTCCGTCATCACCAACCTCGCAGCAGGGATGACCGGGGCGGAGCTTTCGCACCAGGAGACCAAGGACATGGCGCCGGTTGGCGGCGCGCGGCTGGCGACCATTCTCCGGCGTGTGTTCGAAGACGGGCTACCGGAGAGTAAGGTCTCGGCCTGATGCTTCCCCAGGAAATCATTCGCAGCAAGCGCGACGGCCACAAGCTGTCGGCGCAGGAGATCGCCAGCTTCATCGAGGGCGTGACCGCAGGCACCGTCTCGGACGGGCAGGTCGGGGCCTTCGCCATGGCGGTGTTCTTCAACGGCATGAGCCGCGACGAGGCGGTGGCGCTGACGCTGGCCATGCGCGATTCCGGCGACGTGCTCGACTGGTCGGATCTGCCGGGCCCGGTCACCGACAAGCATTCGACAGGCGGCGTCGGCGACAATGTCTCACTGATGGTGGCGCCGATCGTCGCCGCTTGCGGCGCTTATGTGCCGATGATTTCCGGCCGCGGCCTCGGCCATACCGGCGGCACGCTCGACAAGATGGATGCCATCCCCGGCTATATCAGCCAGCCGGATGTTGCGCGGTTCCGCAAGGTGGTGCTCGAAACCGGCTGCGCCATCATCGGCCAGACCGCCGATCTGGCGCCCGCCGACCGCAGGCTCTATGCGATCCGCGACGTGTCGGGAACCGTCGAATCGGTGCCGCTGATCACCGCCTCGATCCTTTCGAAAAAGCTGGCCGCCGGCCTGCAGTCGCTGGTGCTTGATGTGAAAGTCGGCAACGGCGCCTTCATGGAGAAGTCGCGCGACGCAGCGGCGCTGGCAAACAGCCTGGTCGAAGTCGCCAGTGGTGCAGGACTGAAGGTCTCGGCGCTGGTCACAGGCATGAACGAGCCGCTGGCGTCGGCAGCCGGCAACGCGGTCGAGGTGCGCAATGCCGTCGATTTTCTCACCGGCCGCGTCCGCGATCGGCGCCTGGAGGATGTGACGCTGGCCTTGGCCGCAGACATGCTCCAGTCGGCCGGGCTGGTTT
>NZ_SUEO01000115.1:19748-19958 GCF_004962925.1 Mesorhizobium sp.
CCGCGCCGCCGCGGTCTTCGCGCGCATGGTGGCGGCGCTCGGCGGTCCGGCCGATTTCGTCGAGAATCCGGAGAAATACCTGCCGAAGGCGGCGACCGAGTTCGCGGTCAAGGCAACCGAAAACGGCTTCGTCACCGGCATCGCGACCCGCGACATCGGGCTTGCGGTCGTCGGGCTTGGCGGCGGGCGCATACGGCCGGACGACAGCAT
>NZ_SUEO01000116.1:0-3112 GCF_004962925.1 Mesorhizobium sp.
CATCAAGACTGCGGCGCCGGAGCCAAGTCCGCAGTCGAACCGGCCGGCGGTCGCAAAGGCGCGGCGCTCGACCCAGAGCTACTAACCAGTCTGGTCCGCCGTACTCAGCGGATCAGAAGCGCCGTGCCGAAAAGCCCGAGCGCAAACACAGTATGCGATACCAGATTGAGGGCGCGGATATGCATGGGGTTGGGGCGCTTTGATGCCGCCCAGCCGGCGCCCATGCCGGGCGCCAGTAGGAACCAACCGGCGCCCACGGTGACGATGCCGAGGATGAAGGCCGGCAGGAAGGTCGGCGCCGCCAGCCACGCCGCTCCCGCCAAAACGGCCAGGATGATGCCGTAGACGATGCCGACAAAATAATGGAATGCCCAGCCCAGCGCCGATTCATGCGCGTAGGGTGCTGCCTCGCCGATGTCGTCGTGGAAAACCTTGCCGTCCCTCAGATGCCAGACCCAGCGGCCGACCAGCCCCCAGTTCGGCCGCGGCTGAGCAAACACCGTGTTCAGGAAAATCGCCCAGAGGTCCATGAGCGCCGTGGCGCCGATGCCGATCGCCACAGCGCGCCAGAAGATGTCAAGCATCATTGAGGTCCTCCAAAAGCAAGCAATCCCAAAGAGCCAGCGCACGATCCCGAAAACCGGAATCGGCTTTCGCAAAGGATCATGCGCCGATTCGAAAGTGAAGCGTCCTTTGGACGCGCGACGTTCTAAAAGGCGACTGTGGCAATCCCTGGCCTATGCTGTCGCCAAAACGGAAAGCTGTCCGAGAATGTGAGCCGCACCGGATTCATCAACGCCAGGCTTTGTCTCGACATTAAGCGCGATGACCTTGCCGTCGTCGACGATCATCGAGAACCGCTTTGAACGCAGTCCCATGCCGCCGCCGGAGAGGTCGGCGTCGAGGCCGATCGACTTGGCGAAGTCGCCGTTGCCGTCGGCAAGATAAAGGATCTTGCCTTCGCCGCCGCTGAATCGGGCCCAAGCGCCCATGACGTGAACATCGTTGACGGCGACGACGGCGATGGTGTCGACGCCACGCGCTAGGATGGCGTCGTAATTATCCAGATAGCCGGGTAGATGATTGTTGCTGCAGGTCGGCGTGAAAGCTCCGGGAACGGCGAACAGCACCACCTTCTTTCCCGAGAAAATCTCAGCCGTCGTGATCGGTTTTGCCCCGTCGGCAGTCATCGTCTTGAAGGTCGCTTGGGGCAACTTGTCGCCAATGGCAATCGTCATGATGGTCCTCATTTGACAAATGGGAGGGAGTATCCTTGCGATAGCGAACTCAGACCTTTCCCGCAACCGTTGGGAAGCCCCGAGCAAAGGATGTTCGACCTGAACATCCTTTGCTCGGGATCAAGGGAAAGGCAGCAGGCCTTCGACCGCGCCGACCGCCGTTGTCAGCGTGTAGTAAAGTCCGCCATCCGTCGGCGTCGTCGCCGGCCTGTCGAGGATCGGCACGGTAAACACCAGCTTGCCGTCCTTTTCGCTGCGAGCCGGCACGCCGAACATGTAATCCCGCTCACCGGCGACGAACAAATCCGCCACCTCCGGATTGCCTGGAAAGCTCGCCTCGACAATCAGTGTCTCATGGTCGCCTGGTAGCATATTGATGCCGAAATCGGGCCTTGCGGGGGCAGGCAGGGTTGCGAGCGCCGCCTTCACCAGCGCAGCGTCTTCAACATTGTCCGGATCCGAGCCGGGATCGATGGTCAGCCTCGTCTGCACCGGAATGCAGATCGTTTCGCAAATGCCGAGAAAAATATCGGCATCGATGACGGCCGGCTCGTTCGGCGCCGACAGCGTGAACGTCACCGGTAGCGAAACCGGATGGTCATAGCCGGCCCATTTGCCGTAGCCGTCGTCATGGCGCTGAGGCGGCGGAAATGAAAACGTCGCGTTGGCAATGTTGGTGCTGGCCGAGACAGCGATTTGCGGCGGCACGCCTGCGCCGCCTGGATCGCGCCAGTAGGTTTTCCAGCCGGGCTCGAGCGCAATGTCGAGGACGCCGTGGATGCGCCCGGCTTCGTCAGGCTTGCCGCTGGTTACAAGCCGCACTTTGCCGCCTTCGGTGTTATACCAGATCGACGAGGAGGCTGCGGCGGGGAGGCCGGTTCCACATCCAAAAGCGGCGCTGAGCAGCAGGACTTTCAAGCTTTGCATGGCGGTGATTTGAGCGTCCGTTCATGGCTGTGCAATGATTTCATGGCTTCGCTGTTATCATATTTGCGTGACCTCGGGCACAGCCTTGCGTGACCTTAGATGCACAACCGAGACCAAATCGCGCGCGGCACATCTTTTCGGCGCTTCCAAAACGCGTTACGCTGCCTGTCATGGACTTGTTGCGCCACAAGAAGATGGTCGCAGGACGCGGCTTTCTCGACGACCAGTTCCTGATTGCCATGCCCGGCATGAAGGATGACCGCTTCACGCGGTCCGTCATCTACATCTGCGCGCACAGCGACGAAGGCGCGATGGGCCTGATCATCAACCAGACGCAGCAGATGCTGTTTCCGGATCTTCTCGTACAGCTCGGCATCATGAACGAACAGGAGGCGATCCGCTTGCCCGCGCAGGCCCGCGACTTCGTCGTGCGTAACGGCGGACCAGTGGACCGCAGCCGCGGCTTCGTCCTGCATTCGGGCGACTACCGGGTGGAATCGTCGCTGACCGTCTCCGACGAGATCTGCCTGACCGCGACCGTCGACATATTACGCGCCATTTCGTCGGGCCGCGGCCCCCGGCACGCGCTGATGGCGCTCGGCTATTCGGGCTGGGGCGCCGGCCAGCTGGAAAGCGAAATCGCCGAGAACGGCTGGCTGACCTGCCCGGCAACTGCGCAGCTTCTGTTCGATACCGACATCGAGCGCAAATACGACCGGATTCTCGCTTCGATCGGTATCGACCTCGCGCATCTCAGCCTGGCGGCCGGTCACGCCTAGTGGTGAAAACCCGATACTGGCTACCCGAATACAACAGCCGCCTTGGGCGAAATCTTGCCGTCTGATCTGACTACCAGGGAGTCCGGAAAGCCCTCCGAAATGAAACAGTTCAGGGCCGGGCAGCAAACCGACTTGGAACTAGTCCGAATTCAGGGGCAGAAAGCGACC
>NZ_SUEO01000116.1:3122-19946 GCF_004962925.1 Mesorhizobium sp.
AGTCTGTTGGTTTGCAGGCTTGGCTGGCTACCGCTGCATTGCCATCGCCAGCCGTTTGCCCAAATTGTAGACGAGATTCTCGATACCGGCTGTCCAGGATGGGTCAGCCTCTTTCACGCGGGTTTCGACATCGCTGTATTTGCCGATGCGGGCTTCTAAGAAGGAGCGCATGCGCTGGTGAAACTGGCCGACGGTGAGCTGTTTTCCCTTGGCCCTGAACATCGCGGTATTGAACCGCGCCGCCTTGGGGAAGATTTTGCTGGCTTTGGCATTGGGCGTCTCGTCGGCGTTCGACAGGAGGTTTGCTGCGCCGTTGGTGCCAAGGAAATGGGGGAGGTAAAGATCCCGTTCGTCCATGGCCTTCTCGAGACGGGCTTCGATGCGTTCCTTGGCCGCAAGAAGGTTCTTGGCCGCAAGTGCTGCCGAAAGATAGGGATCGCGCCTGAATTCAAGGATGCGCTCTTCTTCGGCCTTGTCGTCGACGAAATGGTATTCGCGCTTGCCCTCGAGGCGGATCCGGATCAGTTCCGCTTCATCGCCCAGGCCGAACTCTGCAACGTAGTTCTTCACGGCCTCGAGCCATGTCTGGTCGAGGAACTGCATAAGACCAAGTGCCGACCCTTTAGGCGGGCGGTTGTTGATGTCGAAGGAGGATTCCTTCTCGGCGATCGCGAAAAGGGTGTCGGCAGGAAATTGGGTGTCCTTGGCGGCACGCAGAATCTCGCTGGCAATGTACTGGGACACCTTATATTCGCCGAACTCGTGCACCGACATGCCGACGACGATCTGTTCCGCGCCTTTGGAAAGGATGGAGACGGTGCCCTTCAATGCATCGGCCAAGGTGCCTTCTCCCTTGCGCTGGGAGGTCGATATGGTGCCCGGATCGATGATGGCGGCCGAGGGGAAACTCAGAGCGGAGGACGGAACAGCAGTAGCAACCGCGACTTCGGTCACTCCGTTGACCAAGACTCCCGAATAGACCGGCCATGGCATGGCTGCCAGTGTCGCCGCCAAGCCAAGCCCCGCGATCCTTTTCGACAAAGGCCGTCCGCCCGAAAGGATGACGCCTCCGCAATCAAAGAATTCACGTATTCTTTGGAGTGACGCCAGGTCCCCCTCCGTTCCTTGTCTAGCCGCCCAGATACTTTGGGAAAGATCTATTTCCAACGTTGAGCCGTCAACGTCGAAGAAGACAAGAAGAACGGTCAGTGCTTCCTCTAGCTAGTCATGGATAATGGCGGTACGATGGCCGCAGTGCGGCAAAATAATTCGTAATATACAACAAGTTGATTATTATCGAGCATTGCGTAGGCAATGCGTTGCTTGTGAAGAGGGATCATTTACCCTTTGGCTGTCGCCAGATTGGTGCTGAGCTCGAAGGCTAGTTCCGACCCGTTGGTGTACGGCTGCAGCACGGGCGCACTCTCGCTCACGATCTCCTCCACGACGCGCTTGCGTTCCTGATCGCCCATTTCCTTGGCTAAAGAACTCATCCCGAGCAGCGCCATCGTATTCAAATGCAGGAAGGGTGCGCCTTCCCCGAAATGGATGGTCCGCGAAACAATCCTTGATCGGACCTCGTGGAAGCCGGCGTCCCGCAGCAGCGCCTCAAGTGGAGCCGCTTCCCCGAAGCTGTACCGTTGATCGGCGATGGCGCCCAGGTGGCGCTCCGCGACGCGGCGCAGTTCGCGAAAGAACGGGATTTCGTCATCCGGGCGCCACGTGGCAAGCGCCAGCCTACCACCCTTCGCCAGCGCGCGACGCATCTGCGCCGCCGTCGCGGGTTTGTCAGGAAAGAACTGCAGTCCTTGCTGGCAGACGACCACGTCGAACGTCTCACCGTTACGCAGAGGCAGCTCGCCGGCATTGCCTCGGCGCCAGTCAATGGCTGGTTCTACAGCCCGCGCCACGGCAAGCATGTCCAGGCTGATGTCGACGCCGACGATATATCCGGCTTCACCGAGTCGCTCTCTTGCAACGCGCGCCACTATTCCTGTTCCGCAGGCGATATCGAGCACGCGATCGCCCGAAGACAATTCCAGCTCGTCAAGAGCCAGCTCGGCCCATGGACGGAAGAGAGGGCCGACGAGCCACCGCTCGTACATTTCCGGGAAACTTGCCTGGTTCATTGCGTAACTGGGCAAGGTCATGATTGTCCTCCCTCAAATTTCCATCCGGGCCATCGCGAGCCTTCTCCGCTGTTCCTTGGCCGAGTGCGATTCCAACCAAGCAAGAAAGTTGCAGTCGTTTAGGAGACAAAGAGAAGGCATCTCAAATCAGCAGTGGCTCAAGCTTCAGCAATAACGCCTAGCCGGGCCAATCGAAACTTTGGGCAGCTCGGACCATTGCCGCCGTCGCCGGGCTATATGGCCGGCCCGGAACGCTAGCCAGGGACACCGTGCGTGCCACCGCGGGTTCGATCAGCGGGCGCTGAAGAAGTTCAGGCGATGTCACCGAATATTCAGGCATGAAGGCGAAGCCGATCCGCGCCAGCACCATTGATTGGACCCAATCCTCGCGCTCGGAACGAAAGCGGGCATAAAGGCTAACGTTTCTTTCCCGGCACACACCCATCACAAGGTCCCGCATTTCGCAGGATAGACGATCGACATAGGGTTCTTGAGAGAGATCGACCAACTTGATTGCATCGAGGGTCGCAAGCCGGTGATCCGGCGCGAATACGACGACGTAACGCTCACTGTAGAGATCATGGACGCGGAAAGCTGCTCCCAATCCCTCCAACGGATTGAGAACGGCCAGATCGAGATCGCCATGCTCAAGCCTGTCTTTCAGTTCCTGAACGCCCGCTTCGCTAACTTCAAGCTCGACACCATGATAGTCGCGCTGGAACTTTGCCAGGAACCGGGCGAGCTTCACATGGCCGATGGTCGACATCACGCCGAGGCGGATCGGCACCTGATTGAGTAGCCTAAAATTATCGGCAAGCGTCCTGGTTGCGTGGGCCTCCTGCATGATCTGCTGAAGATGCGGTAGAATGGAGCGCCCGAACTCACTTAGGAGGATGCGCTTTCCCTCGCGGTGGAACAAGGGCGCGCCAAGCTCATCCTCGAGTGTCTTGACCGCTTTGGTGAGAGCCGGCTGAGACACATTGCAATCGGTGGCGGCCTTGGTGAAATTCAGTATTTTCGCGGCCGCAAGCACGTAGCGGACCTGAAACATCTCCATGGCGAGCCCTCCCGAGGCGGTTCCACGAAACGGCATTGTAGCCCCTTCATCGATAACTGTCGGCTATCGATCGATAGAAAAAATATGGTTCTCTTTCGCCCGCCACTGCATTTAACTCCTGTGGTCACTGTTCATAGGAGGAGATCTGAAAATGACCGTCTACATGGTGGAACGCGACCTCAAGGGCATCAGCATGGAAGGTCTGGGAGATGCGCAGAAGGCGGCGATCAGCAAAGCCGCCGAGATGACTTCCAACGGCACCGACATCAGGTATCTGCGCTCGACCTTCGCACCGGAGGACGGGCGCTGCATGTGCCTGTTTGACGCTATCTCGGCTACCGACGTGAAGCGTCTAAACGACGATGCGGGACTGCCCTATCGCACAATCGTACCTGCGCTCGATCTTACCCCATAAGGCCAGCACGACCGGGCTCGTGATGACCATCCGGGTCCGGTGTTCTTGCGGAGTCATGCGCAGCGGATTTGGGACAACGGCATGCGTAAAAATCAAGCCTGAGTCAGCGGATATTGTTCCTTCAGCGTCTTCAGCACCTGATCGCCGGGCATCGGCGCGCCGAACATGAAGCTCTGCACATATTCGCATCCCATCTGCCGCAGTTCGAGCGCATCGCTTTCGTCCGAAATGCCTTCGGCCACGACCGAAAGGCCGAGTTCATGCGCCATGTTGACCATGGATTTGAGCAGCACCGCGCGCTTCGGTGTCGAGTCGTCGACAAAGCTCTTGTCGATCTTGATCGTGTCGAAGGGGAAGCGCGTCAAATAGGCTAGCGATGAGTAGCCGGTGCCGAAATCGTCCAGCGACAGGCCGATACCAAGCTTCTTCAGCTTGTTCAGGACATGGGCTGTCTGCTCGGGATTGTCCATCACCAGCGATTCGGTGAGTTCGAGCCGGAAGCAGCGCGGCTTCAGATTGGCCCGCGCGATCACCGAGCGGACGTCGCTGACCAGATCGCGGCGGATGAGTTGGCGGCTGGACAGGTTGACCGAAACCGACAGCGGCGCGTCGCCGATCTGCTTTTGCCATCCCGCCAGGTCTTCGGCGGCCTGCTGCATGGCGAACAAGCCAAGCTGCACGATCAGGCCGCAGCTCTCGGCGACCGGGATGAAATCGCCCGGCGGGATCATGCCGCGGCGCGGATGGTCCCAGCGCAAAAGCGCCTCGAAGCCGGCAACACTGCCGTCTTCCAGCCGCACGATCGGCTGGTAGGCGAGTGTGAATTCGCGCCGTTCGATGGCACGGCGCAGGTCGGACTCGAACTGCAGCCGGTCGGTGCCGACGGTGCGGAAGGCTGGGCGGAAAGGCTCGATCCTGTCGCCGCCGAAGCGCTTGGCCTGGTGCATGGCAAGCTCGGCGTCCTTGACCATGTCCTCGGCCGAGCTCTGCGCCGAAGTCCAGGTGACCAGCCCGATCGAGGCGGTCAGCACGATCTCGCGCTTGGCAAAGGTGATCGGATTGTTGATCGCATGTTTGATGGCGTCGGCGACCGCCGCGATGCGGGCCGGGTCCTGTTCGGAAAGCAGCATGAGCGCGAATTGGTCGCCGGCAAAGCGCGACAGCGAATCCTTCGGCTTGAGCAGCCGGTGCAGCCGGCGTGCAATGGTCAGCAGGATTGTGTCGCCGGCCGAGATGCCGAGCCCGTCATTGACCTGCTTGAACCGGTCGATGTCGATGACGAAGACGGTCGGACGCACCTTCTCTTCCGTACGCGCGATCGAGATGATCGCCTCCAGCCGGTTCATCAGCAATTCCCGGTTCGGCAGGCCGGTCAGATTGTCATGCACGGCATCATGCAGCAGCCGCTCCTCGGACTTCTTCTGCTCGGTCACGTCGACCATGGTGCCGACGCAGCGGATGACCTCGCCGTCCGATCCGATCACCGGCCGGGCGCGCAGCGAAAACCAGTGATAGTGCCCGTCGGCGCCGCGCAGGCGGAAGTTCTGCGACACGCGGCCGCGTCGGTGTTCGAGCACCACGTCGAGCGTCGTGCGGAACGTGTCGCGATCGTCGGCATGCAGCACCGGCAGCCAGTTGCGGGCGGCCCCGCCCAGACTGTCGGGCGCTAGGCCAAGCTGGATGCTGACGTCCGGCTTGGTGACGACGCGGTCGCGCATCACGTCCCAGTCCCAAACCGTGTCGCCCGATCCGGCGACGGCCAGCGCCTGCCGTTCGAGATCGGAGAACAGGCCCTGATGCAGCGCACCGCCGGCAAAAGCGTGCTGCATGACGGTGAAGCCGATCAGCAGGATGATGAGGATTAGCCCGCCGCCCAGCGCCGGCTGGGCGATGTCGTTGTCGAGCATGCCGGTGATCGCCATCCACGACCCGCATAGCCACAACAAGACCATGACCCAACTGGGCACCAGCATGATGGCACGGTCGTAGCCGCGTATGCCGAGGAAGATGATCAGGCCGAGGCCGGTCAGGGCTGTGGCGGCGAAGGACAGCCTGGCAATGCCGGCGGCGACCGCCGGATCGACGATTGCAACGCCTGCGATCAGCCCCAGCCCCAGGATCCAGACCAGCGCGCCGTAGCTGAAATGGCCGTGCCATCGGTTGAGGTTGAGATAGGCGAACAGGAACACCACGAAGGTCGCCGCAAGCGCCACCTCCGTTCCGGCTCGCCACATTTGCTCGTTGCCGGGCGATATTTCCAGAATCTTGTTGAGAAAGCCGAAATCGATGCAGATATAGGCGAGCACCGCCCAGGCGAGTGCTGCGGTTGCTGGGAACATCGAGGTCCCCTTGACGACGAAAAGGATGGTCAGGAACAGCGCCAGAAGGCCGGCGATGCCGATGACGATGCCGCGAAACAGCGTGTAGGAGTTGACCGAGTCCTTGTAGGATTCCGGATCCCATAGATAGACCTGCGGCAGTTTGGGCGAGGCAAGTTCGGCAATGAAGGTGATCACCGTTCCGGGGTTCAGCGTTACCCGGAACACATCGGCGTCGGGGCTGGTCTGGCGGTCGAGCGCGAAGCCCTCGCTGGGCGTGATCGCGGCAATGCGGGTCGAGCCGAGATCCGGCCAGAAGATGCCGGAATTCACCAGCCGGAAATGCGGTGCGACGATCAGCCTGTCGAGCTGCTGGTCGGTGGTGTTGGCTAGCGCGAACACCGCCCAGTCGCCGGTCGAGCGCGCATCATTGGCCTCGACCTCGATGCGCCGCACGATGCCGTCCGGTCCCGGCGCGGTCGACACCTGGAAGTTCTCGCCCTGGTTGCGGTAGATTTCGACCGCGCCCGAAAGGTCGAGCGCCACGTCGTCGCGGGCGATCTTGATCGGTTCGACGGCGAAGGCCGAGGACGCCGCGCAGAGCGTGACGATTGCCGTCAGGACAAAGGCGAACAGCGACCCGATTCGCAGGAAATTCGTCAAAAATCAGTCCTTCGTTCCCGCGCCGGGCGGATCGTCTTCGATCCGGGCGTAGAGGTAATGGTCCTGCCAGATGCCATTGATCCTGAGATAGGATCGCAGAAGTCCTTCGCGCCGGAATCCGGCTTTTTCAAGCACGCGGATCGACCGGGCGTTGTCGGGAATACAGGCAGCTTCGATCCGGTGCAACCTCAGCGTATCGAAGGCGAAGCGCGTCACCACCTTGACCGCGTCGGTCATCAGGCCGCGGCCGCTGTGGCGCTCGCCGATCCAGTAGCCGATATGGCCGCTTTGCGCGACGCCGTGGCGGATATTGCCGAGGGTGATTCCTCCGACAAGCTTGCCGCTGCTTTTGTCGAAGATGAAGAAGGCTATGGCCGTTCCCTGCGCATAATCTTCGCGGTAGCGGCTGAGGCGATGCCGCCAAGCCGTGCGATCGAGCTCGTCGGGGTTCCACCGCGGCTCCCACGGCTCCAGGAAGCCGCGGCTTTCCCCGCGCAGCACCGACCATTCGCGATAGTCGTTGGTCAGCGGCACGCGCAGCGTGACGCGGTCGCCCTTCAGTGCCGGCAGGTCACGGCGAAAGAAAGGGAGCGCGAACATGACGCTTTGATGGGCTTAGCCGGCGAGCTTTCGGGCCGTGGTCTGCGTGCCCGAAAGCGAGTCGAGGATCGCCTCATACGGAGCGAGCGTGCCCACCGGTCCGACGGCAGTCAGCGTCGGCTTGGTCGAAAACAGCCGTGACGACAGGTCCGTCAGCCGCTCGACCGTCAATGCCGACAGCCGCTCCATCAGCTCTTCCTTGGCGATCGGCCGGCCGAACAGAAGCATTTGACGGGCGATCTGCGAGGCGCGGCTGGCCGGGCTCTCGGCCGACATGATCAGGCCTGCGCGGTACTGGGCGCGTGCCCGGTCGAGTTCCTCCTGCAGAATGTTCTCGCCGGCCTTCTGCAACTCGTCGATGACCACCGGTACCAATTCGGCGATGTCGCTCTGTCCGGTCGCGGCATGGACGCCGAATATGCCGGTGTCGGAAAAACCCCAGTGGAAGGCATAGACCGAATAGCACAGCCCGCGCTTTTCGCGGACCTCCTGGAAAAGACGCGACGACATGCCGCCGCCAAGGATCATCGACAGGACCTGAGAGGCGTAGAAGTCGCGCACATGATAGGCGCGGCCCTCGAACCCCAGCACGATCTGCGCGTCCATCAGGTCGCGGTCCTCGCGGAAATCGCCGCCGACATATTGCGCATATTCCGGCATCGTGTTGTCGGACTTGCTGCGGAATCCGCCGAGGTGCTTCTCGACCTCGCGCACGAAATTGTCGTGCTTGATGTCGCCGGCGGCGACGACCACCATGCGCTCGGCGCCATATTGCCGTTCGATGAATTTGTGCAGTTGCTTCGAGGTGAAGGACTTGACGGTTTCCGGCGTGCCGAGGATGGAGCGGCCGATCGTCTGGTGGCGGAAGGCCGTCTCGGTGAAGCGGTCGAAGACGATGTCGTCGGGCGTATCGTGAGCGGCGCCGATCTCCTGCAGGATCACATGCTGCTCGCGCTCCAGCTCCTGCGGGTCGAACTCGGATTCCTGCAGGATGTCGGAGAGGATATCGACGGCCAGGGGCACGTCGTCGCTCAGCACCCTGGCATAATAGGAGGTGGTCTCGACACTGGTGGCGGCATTGATCTCGCCGCCGACATCCTCGATTTCCGAGGCGATCTCGAAGGCGCTGCGCCTTCTGGTTCCCTTGAACGCCATGTGTTCAAGCAGGTGGGCCATTCCGTGCTCTTCGTTACGCTCGTTGCGGGCGCCTGATTTGACCCAGGCACCAAGAGCGACGGATTCGAGGCTTGGAAGGGTTTCGGTGGCGACTGTCAGGCCGTTCGACAGACGGCTTACCTCAACACCCATATAGCAAATACTCCCTAACTTGCCGCCCGCGTGTGACGGCTAACATAATCTTCCACCATTTTCAGGTCGGATGGAAGTACCGTGTATTTTTCCTCTGATGTCATCAACCCGCCTAGCCATGCGGGCAGGGCAGGCGAGACGCCGCTGGCGGCTTCGACGGCGGCCGGGAATTTTGCCGGATGGGCGGTGCCGAGCACCACCATGGGCACGGCATTGGTGCCCTTCGCACCCGCAACATGCATGGCCGCGGCCGTGTGCGGGTCGAGCAGATAGTCGCTGGCGTCGAGCGTCGAGCGGATCGTGGCGGCGACTTCGTCCATCGTCGAACGGCCGGCATCGAATTCGGAGCGGATCCTGGCGATCTCGCCCGCTTCGATGGTGAAGGCGCCGGACTGCTTGAGGCCGCTCATGTAGCGCCGCACGGTCGAGGCGTCGCGGCCGGCCGCCTCGAACAGCAAGCGCTCGAAATTGGACGAGACCTGAATGTCCATCGACGGCGACGTGGTCGAAAAGACGCCTTTCGTGCGGTACTCGCCGCTCGACAGCGTGCGCGCCAGAATGTCGTTGTCATTGGTCGCGATGATCAGCCGCTCGATCGGCAGGCCCATCTTCTTGGCGGCGTAGCCGGCGAAGATGTCGCCGAAATTGCCGGTCGGCACCGTGAAGGAAACCGGCCGGTCGGGCCCGCCGAGCGACAGCGCCGACGAGAAATAATAGACGATCTGGGCCATGATGCGGGCCCAGTTGATCGAATTGACGCCCGACAGCGACACCCGGTCGCGAAAACCGTGATCGTTGAACATGTCCTTCACCAGGCCCTGGCAATCGTCGAAATTGCCTTCGACCGCCAGTGCATGGACATTTGCGGCGGTGGATGTCGTCATCTGCCGCTGCTGCACCGGCGAGACCCGGCCGTGCGGGAAAAGAACGAAAATGTCAGTGCGATTGCGCCCGGCGAAAGCATCGATGGCAGCCCCGCCGGTATCGCCTGATGTGGCGCCGACAATGGTGGCGCGCTGGTCGCGTTCGGCAAGCACATGGTCCATCAGCCGGGCGAGAAGCTGCATGGCCACGTCCTTGAAGGCAAGTGTCGGGCCATGGAAGAGTTCCAGAACGAACATGTTCGAGCCGGTCTGCACCAGCGGGCAGACAGCCTCGTGACGGAAGGTCGCATAGGCTTCGCGCACCAGGCGTTCGAACACCGGCATCGCGATCTCGCCGCCGAGAAACGGCGACAGCACGCGGATGGCGAGGTCGGGATAGGCGAGGCCGCGCATGGCGCGGATCTCTGCCGCCGAAAACTGCGGCCAGGCATCAGGCACATAAAGCCCGCCATCGCGCGCCAGACCCGCCAGCACCGCGTCGGAAAATCCAAGCACGGGCGCTTCCCCGCGGGTACTCACATATCGCATCGTCATGTTCCATTGCTGCCGGGCGGTTTCGTCCGCGGCAAAGGTGGTTAATTTCCGCGCTTGCTCAGTCGCATTTTTGCCGCGCGGTTGATATACGTCACCCGCTTTGCGAGAGGGAAGTGCAGTTCATGGCGTTTCATTCATTCAACGGTCGTTTTGTCGCTGGTCTGGCCTTCACCGGCTTTATGCTTACCGCCGCCGGCTGCCAATCAGGCGGCAGTAGCATGCTGGGCTTCGGAAAAAAGGACACGACACCGCCACCTCCTCCTGATCCCAAGGTTCTCGCCAGCCAATTGCAGGCCTATTGTCCGAAAGTGACGCTGCGCGACGGCACCGCCTTCTTCAACACCTATGCCAAGGGCAACCAGAAGCCTAGGAAAAAAGCCGCCGCTCAGGACGCCGAAGCTGCTGCGCTTGACGCGAGCGGCGATCAGCAGGACGATTCGGCGAAGGTCATCTATCAGGCCTCGATCACCGATGTGACCCGCGACTGCAACCGTGCCAACGGCACGCTGACGATGAAGATCGCCGTCGCCGGCAAGGTCGTTCCGGGACCGATGTTCAGCCCGGGCACGATCACAATGCCGATCCGTGTCGCCGTGATGCATGGCACCGAGGTCCTTTACTCGCAGCTTCACCAACATCAGGTCCAGGTTACCAATCCCTCGAGTGCCACCCAGTTCGTCTTCACCGATTCGAACGTCGTCGTTCCCGAGCCCACTGCGCAGGACTATCAGGCGTTCGCCGGCTATGACGAAGGCCCGGCGAAGAAGACCGACAAGATTGCCGCAGCCGAATAGCGGCGGCGTTGGGGCCGCCTCCGGTCGGAGGCGTATGCATCACGCATCCGACCATTCCGACAGGGCGGCGATCACGCTTTTCAGTTCCGCCCAGCGGCGGATGACCGTCTCGGCGCCGGCCTCGGTCAGCGCGTCGGCATGCCCGGGATAGCTGTGCGCCGCTCCGGTAAAGCCGATAACGCGCATGCCGGCTGTCCTGGCGCCGGTCACACCATGCACGGAATCCTCGATGACGAAGGTGTTCCCCGGATCGGCCTTGAGCTTTTCCGCTGCAAAGAGAAACACGTCTGGGGCCGGCTTGGACTTTCCGCTCGGTGTTTCCAGAGAGGAAAAAATCCGGCCGTTGAAAAACGGCAGCAGATGCACCTTCTCCAGCATGAACTCTATCCGTTCGGTGCGCGAATTCGAGCAGATGCAGCGCGGCGCAGTCACTGCGGCGACCGCCTCGTGCACCCCGTCGATGGCGCGCACGTCGCTGCGCAGCCGGCGGTCGACTAGGTCTTCGGCGCGGTCGATCAGCGAGGCCTGGAATGGGATGCGGGACTTCTCCTCGACCCGCATCATGATGTCCTTGAAGGTCAGCCCGGCATAGGTTTCGGAAATCTCCTCGGCCGATATCTCGTAACCGGCCGATGTCAAAAGCTCGGCTTCGATGCGCGCGGCGATGATTTCGGAATCGACGAGCACGCCGTCGCAATCGAAGATGACAAGGTCTGGCTGGGGCATTGGCGATCCGGAAAAGCGGGAGAGGAAGCTGAGACGCTCAGGCGGCGCGGCATACACCAACAGGCCGGCCTTCGCAAATTACCTGCGGTCCGGACCCTCAGCCTTCACCGAAAATTTACGCTGATCGGTAACCATAACAGGGAGTAAACAGTAACGCGTGCTTTGGGTGTCACAATGTCTGCCGTGCGTCTTCTCGACGACCTTTCCCATGCTCCCCAGCAATCCGAATGGCTGGATACGATCCTGAAGGGCGATTGCGTCGCCGCGCTCGACCGGCTGCCGGAAAAGTCCATCGACGTGATCTTTGCCGATCCGCCCTATAATCTGCAACTCGATGGCGATCTGCACCGGCCCGACCAGTCCAAGGTCGACGCCGTCGACGACGACTGGGACCAGTTCGCGAGTTTTGAGGTCTACGACGCCTTCACCCGGGCCTGGCTGCTGGCGGCGCGCCGCGTGCTGAAACCGAACGGCACCATCTGGGTCATCGGCTCCTACCACAATATTTTCAGGGTCGGCGCCAAGATGCAGGATCTGGGGTTCTGGATCCTCAACGACGTCGTGTGGCGCAAGACCAATCCGATGCCGAATTTCCGCGGCCGTCGTTTCCAGAACGCTCATGAGACGATGATCTGGGCCTCGCGCGATCAGAGGGGCAAGGGTTATACCTTCAACTACGAAGCGCTGAAGGCGTCGAATGACGACATCCAGATGCGTTCCGACTGGCTGTTTCCGATCTGCACCGGCGGCGAGCGCCTGAAGAACGAAAATGGCGACAAGCTGCATCCCACCCAGAAGCCCGAGGCGCTGCTCGCCCGCATCATGATGGCCTCGACGAAGCCCGGCGATATCGTCCTAGATCCCTTCTTCGGTTCCGGCACCACCGGCGCGGTAGCCAAGCGCCTCGGCCGCCATTTCGTCGGCATCGAGCGTGAGCAGACCTATATCGACGCCGCCAACGAGCGCATCGACGCAGTCCGGCCGCTGAATGGCGCCGATCTTACCGTGCTTACCGGCAAGCGCGCCGAGCCGCGCGTTGCCTTCGTCAGCCTCATCGACACCGGCCTGATGCTGCCGGGTGCCACGCTTTATGACGCCAAGAAGCGCTGGGCGGCCAGGGTACGCGCCGACGGCACGGTGGCGATCGGCGACAGCGCTGGGTCGATCCACAAGATCGGCGCGGAAGTGCAGGGGCTGGACGCCTGCAACGGCTGGACCTTCTGGCACTATGAGCGCAGCGGCGGCCTGACCCCGATCGACGAGCTTCGCCGCATCGCCCGTCTCGGCATGGAGCGGGCAGGGGCCTGACGACGGATTCTACGTATCTGTCATGTTAAAGCGGATTATCAATCGGCCTGTCGAAGTGATTCAAATTACACTCTGATCCCCAACCCTCTAAGGTCCGCTTCGAGCGTCTTGGCGTCGGTGAACAGCACGGACTGCCAGCCGGCCGCCTTGGCGCCTTCGACATTCTTCTGGCTGTCGTCGATAAACAGCGTCGCCGCGGGCTCGAGGCCGAACGCGGCGACGTGATGATCATAAATGCCGCGATCCGGCTTGATCAGGCCGATCTCGCCCGAAATGGTCACCCCGCGCGGACGGTTGAGAAAGTCGAAGCGCTGCCGGGCTTCGGCCAGCGTATCGGAGGCAAAGTTGGTCAGCATGGTGACATCGTGGCCGGTGTCGATCAGCTTCTCCATGATCTCAACGCTGTCCGCATAGGCGTGCGGCACCATCTCGTGCCAGAGGCGGCGGAAATTGCGGATGTTTTCGGCGTGGTCCGGGTGTTCGGCGATCAGCAGGGCTTCGGCTTCTTCCCATGTCCGCCCGCGATCCTGCTCGATGTTCCAGTCATGCGTGCAGACATTGTCGAAGAACCACTTTCTCTCCTCGGCATCCGGAATGAGACGGCTGAAAGGCAGGTTCGGATCGTAGTGGATCAGCACTCTGCCGATGTCGAAAACGATGTGGCGGATTTCAGTCATTGTCGTCCTTTTCAATGCGGGCGCTGCTTTTTGGTCGCGCCCGGTATCGCCGCTTCGATTACCTTTTTCATGACAGTGGGTAAGGCTTCCCCGGAAATTTCATGGGCCAGTGACCAGAAATGCCCCGCCGGAGCAGCGCCTTCTGCCACCGATTTGAACACGTCGAGTTCAAGCCCGAAATGGGTAAAGACGTGGCCAATCCGCCCGGCGGGCCGCCAGTCGCCGGGAAAGGGGGCTGCCGCATCTGTGGTGGCGCCGTCGATGCGCGCGGTCCAGCCGGTCGTCGGCACCTCGGTCATGCCGCCGAGCAGGCCTTTTTCCGCGCGTTTTCGCAAAAGAATGGCGCCGTCGGCCCTGACGGCGACAAAGGCGGCGCCACGCCGCAATGGCTTTTCTGCCTTCGGCAGGCGCACCGGAAAATGCTCGGGGTCGCCCGAGACGGTGGCGCTGCAATCGTCACGCAGCGGGCACAGCATGCAGCGCGGCCGACGCGGCGTGCAGATTGTCGCGCCCAGATCCATCATCGCCTGGGCGAAATCGCCTGGTCTGGTCGCTGGAACCATGCGCTCGACATAGGTGCGTATGTCTCCCTTGGCTTCGCTCAGCGGTGTGGCAATAGAAAACAGCCGGGAAACGACCCGTTCTACATTGCCGTCGACCACCGCCGCGGGCTGGTCGAAGGCGATCGCCGCGATCGCCGCCGCCGTGTAGGTGCCGATGCCGGGCAGCTCTCTAAGAGCTGCTTGCGTATCCGGAAACCTACCGCCTTGCCGCGCGACGAGATCGGCGCAGGCCTTGAGATTGCGCGCGCGGGAATAGTAGCCGAGCCCGGCCCAAGCCTTCATGACATCTTCGGTCGGTGAAGCGGCCAACGCCTCGACATCAGGCCATTTCTGGACAAAGGCCCGGAAATAGGATTTTACGGCCTCGACCGTGGTCTGCTGTAGCATGACTTCGGAAAGCCAGATGCGGTAGGGATCGGGGCGCACCCCGCGAGCCAGCTCGCGCGGCGCAATGCGCCACGGCAAGTCGCGGTGATGCGCATCGTACCAGCCGAGCAAGCGGGACGCGATCTCGCCGCTATCTCCAGACGCGGCTCTGCCGCTGTCTCCGGATGCGGTCTTGCGGGTCTGGTCGTGCAGTGCCATTGATCGAGGACTGGCCTAACCGATACGTGGTGAAGGTCGTGACTGGAGAACGCACATGGCAGGGAAAAGGCCCTTCGGCAATCCCGTTCCGGTGAGTGATCTCGCAACCCAGATCCTCGATCCGGTGTTGCGAAAGCGGGCCGGCATGTCGATCGGCCTCGTCCAGTCGTGGGAGGAGATTGCCGGGCCGCGGCTTGCCAACCGTTCGCGCCCTGAAAAGATCCAGTGGCCGCGGCGCGTGCATGAAGACGATCCGTTCGAGCCGGCGGTGCTGGTCATCGCCTGCGAAGGGATGGCCGCGCTCCATCTGCAGCACGAAACCGGCGAGATCATCAACAGGGTCAACGCCTTCCTCGGCTTCAACGCTATCGGCCGGATCAGAATCGTGCAAAAGCCGGTGACGGCGGACAAGGGGCGGCCTAAATCAAGCTTCCGGCCACTGACCGCGGCCGAGAAGGTGAAGTTGTCAGGCACCGTCGGAATGATCGAGGATGACGGACTGCGCGCTTCGCTGGAGCGGCTCGGCGCCACCATTCTCGGTCAAAAGAAGGTATAATCTCGCGCTTTCGTGATCACATACACAAAGTTTGGCGATTGGAATGGGGACGGCGATGCCTTAATTCGCGCCAACTCTCGCCTTTTCTAGCCTTTGCATTGCAAAATCCAACCATTGTCAGGTGATTCGTATGACCCGTCTTTTGTCCCGCAGAAACCTCCTGTCGTCGCTGGCCGCCATTCCGGCGGTGGCTCTGCTCGCCGCCTGCAGTGACTCGGGCGAGAAAGCCGTGGCGCAGGATGCGACGCCTGCTGCCCCCGCCGATGCGATGAAGCCTGCCGATCCCGCGAAGCCGGCAACCCCGGCCGCGGTCAAAGCGCCTGAGGCCCAGGGCACGGTGGACATGGCGGCCTTGCTGAAGCCAGGCGCGCTGCCCGACGAGCAACTGGGCAAGGACGACGCGAAAGTCACCATCGTCGAATATGCCTCGATGACCTGCCCGCACTGCGCGCATTTCCACGAAACCACCCTCCCAGAGCTGAAGACGAAATATATCGACACCGGCAAAGCCCGTCTTATCCTGCGCGAGTTTCCGTTCGACCCCAGCGCCGAGGCCGGCTTCATGCTGGCGCGCTGCTCCAAGGACAATTATTTCCCGATGGTAGACGTTCTGTTCAAGCAGCAGGCGAACTGGGCAGGTGTTGCCAATACCAAGGACGCCCTGCTGCAAATCTCCAAGATGGCCGGTTTTACACAGGAGTCCTTCGAGGCCTGCTTGACGGACCAGAAACTTCTGGACGATGTGAGATCGGTCCAGAAGCGCGGCGCCGATGAATTCAAGGTCGACTCGACGCCGACCTTCTTTATCAACGGAAAGACCTACAAGGGGGCGCTGTCGATTGAGGAAATATCGGCCATTATTGACCCTCTGCTCTGACGTTTCGGCAGCGCCGAAGCGGCTGCGCTTCGGCGTGCGCGGCTTTTTGCCGTGCCGCGGCTTCTCTTCGCAAAACCGCGGAACACTTTCGTGGAACGCGCTTAAGGGGCGGCGCGAATGAAGTTCTCGCGCCTTCGCCTGCTCGGGTTCAAGTCCTTCGTCGAACCCGGCGAGTTCGTCATCGAACGCGGCCTGACCGGCATCGTCGGGCCGAACGGCTGCGGCAAGTCGAACCTTGTCGAGGCTTTGCGCTGGGTGATGGGCGAAAGCTCATACAAGAACATGCGCGCGTCCGGCATGGACGACGTCATCTTTTCCGGTTCGGGAACACGTCCGGCCCGCAACACCGCTGAAGTCACGCTTTTCCTCGACAACAGCGACCGTACCGCGCCCTCGGCCTTCAATGACGCAGACGAGTTGCAGGTTTCGCGCCGCATCGAGCGCGAGGCAGGTTCGCTCTACCGCATCAACGGCAAGGAAGCCCGCGCCAAGGACGTGCAGCTGCTTTTCGCCGACCAGTCGACCGGCGCGCGCTCGCCTTCGATGGTCGGGCAGGGCCGCATCGGTGAGCTGATCCAGGCAAAGCCGCAGGCGCGCCGCGCGCTTCTGGAAGAGGCGGCCGGCATTTCGGGCCTCCACACACGCCGCCACGAGGCCGAGCTGCGGCTAAAGGCGGCCGAACAGAATCTGGAACGGCTGGACGACGTCGTCGGCGAACTGGAAAGCCAGATCGAAAGCCTGAAGCGCCAGGCCCGCCAGGCGTCGCGCTTCAAGAACCTGTCGGCCGATATCCGCAAGGCCGAAGCGACGCTGCTGCATCTGCGCTGGAC
>NZ_SUEO01000117.1:0-4404 GCF_004962925.1 Mesorhizobium sp.
CTTTACGGCCTGCCGGCGCTGCCGCTCGGCATGCTTGGCGAGGCGACCACCGACGTCTCGGCAAGAGGCACGCTTGGCGGCGGCATGATGACGAGCTTCAGCCTCGCCGGCGACGACTTCAAAGCCGGCTTCGACGGGACGGTCGCCGGCACGCCACAAGGCCCTATCGCCAAGGGCAAGGTCAGCCTGGAAGCTGCCGACATCGAGCCGTGGCTGATGACGACAGGCGTCGGCTTGCCGGGCATGGGGACAGGCATGTCGACCTGGCTTGCGGCCGACGCCGACTTCGGCAATGGCCTTCTGGTGCTGTCCGGCCTCAGCGGCGCCATCAACGAGGCGGCGGTTTCCGGCGACGTCAATGTCGACGTCAACGACGGGCTGCCGCATCTTGCCGGCGCGCTGGCGCTCGATGAGCTGGATCTCGATCCGATGGCGGTGGCATTGTTTGGCGACCAGGCCTTGCTGAGCACCGGCGGGGCCTGGCCGACCGCCCCGTTCAGCCAGAAGTCCAGCCTGCCGTTCACCGCCGAACTCGACCTGACCACGGCATCACTGGTCGCCGGCCCGCTTGCCACGGCCTATGACGCGGCGCTGTCGCTGAAGCTCGACCAGGAAGGCATCCGCGTTTCGAATCTCAAGGCAAAGTTCTCCGGTGGTGCGCTTTCTGGGCTATTCGAGTTGAAGAACAATGACGGCACCGGGCTTTTCTCCGGCCAGATGAAACTTGCCGGCGCCGATCTGGCCACCGTACTGCCACAGGCCGGCATCAGCGGAAGCGGCGATTTTTCGGCGGCGCTTTCGACCAGCGGCAAATCGGTCGATGCGATGATTGCGGCGCTGTCCGGTTCCGGCACGGCGGCGCTGAAAGGCTTGACTGTTGCCGGCGTCAATCCCGACGCCTTTGGCGCCTTCATCGCCAAAGCCGACGCGATCGGGCGCGATATCGATGCGGCCAAGACCGCCGGCTTCGCGCCCCAGATCGCCGCAAACGGCAGTTTTCCGGCTGGGGATACGGACATTGCCTTCACAATTGCCGGCGGCACGCTGAGGGCACCGCCGGTCAGTCTTGAAAATCCGACGGCGACCCTGTCCGCCGACATCACGGCGGACCTGAACGCCAGCACGGTCACCACCAGTGGTTCGATCACTTATCGGCCAGGCGACGAAGCGCTGGTCGGCTCCGATCCGACTGTGAATTTCAGCGTCGACGGGCCGTTTAGCGCCGCGAAGCGGCAATTCGACAGTGAGCCGCTGGCGCAGTTTCTAACCCAGCGCGCACTTGAAAAGGAGCAGCAGCGGGTCGAGGCCATGCAGGCGGCACTGCTTGAAAAACAGCGGTTGCGGCGCGAGGTGCGTTACTACGCAGCCCTGCAGGCCGAGCGTGACAGGGCAGCCGAGGAATTGCGCAAGCAGCAGCAAGCGGCGCGACTGCAAGCCGAGGCAGATGCGAGGGCAAAGGCTCAGGCCGAGGCAAAGGCTCAGGCCGAAGCGGAGGCGAAGGCCAGGGCGGATGCGCAGGCGAAAGCTGAAGCCGAGGCGAAGGCTCAGGCTGAAGTGGAAGCGAAAGCCAAGGCGGATGCGCAGGCGAAGGCTGAAGCCGAGGCAAAGGCTCAGGCTGAAGCGGAAGCGAAAGCCAAGGCGGATGCGCAGGCGAGGGCTGAAGCCGAGGCCAAAGCCAAGACCGAGGCGGAGGCAAGGGCCAAGGCGGATGCCGAAGCGAAGGCCAAGGCGGCGCAAAAAGCGGCGGACGAGGCGGCGAAGGCCGAAGAACAGCAACGCCGGAAGGCGGAAGAGGCGATGCGGATCGCGTCGGAAGAAAAGGCAAAACTCGACGCCGAACGCAGGGTCGCCGCCGAACGTAGGGCCGCCGCGGCGCGGGCGCAGAAAGTGGAGCGCGCGCCTCAACCGCCGGCCAATGACAACCCGCCGCCAGCAGAATCCGCGCCAAAACCCAAGCTTGAACCTTCGTCGATCGACAGTCTGCTGAAGTCGCTGGGCGGGGGGTAGATCTACCTACAACGAACTTTTCATCCCCGCTTCGCCCAATCCAGGACGTAGAGCCTGAGCGCCGAAGACAGGTTGGTATCACGCCGCCGGGCCTCGTCGATTTCGGCGACGAGGGCGGCGAGCGTCAGTTTGCGCTCGGCCGCAATGGCCACGAGATCGTCGAAAAACGGCTTTTCGAGCGAATAGCTGGTGCGATGGCCGCGAATGGACACCGAGCGTTTCTCGACCGGGCTCACCGGACGTGACTCATTTCACTTCAAGCATCGGATTTGTCCGAAAACCGCCGTGCGCTTTTCGGTCCAATGCCCGGGGAATCCGGATCGCCCGAGGTTTCGCGGCGATGGCCAGCGACGAATTTTTCTGCCTTGTCGGCGATCAGACGCTCACGCTCCCGGTCGGCCTTGGAACGGCCGTGCAGCGTCCGGTTCTGTTCGGCCAGGCGCTCCTTGTCGGCTCGTGCCTTCTGCTTGCGGGCCTGGCGGAGATTGACGATGTCGGCCATGTCGCGCGGCCCGTCGGATCACTTCTTGCGGAAAGCGTCGAGCGACACCACTTCGGCGCCCTTGGCGGCGGCGTCGGCCACGGCAGGCTTCTTTTCGGCCTCAGTGGTCTTCTTCTTCTCAGGCTTTTTCTCGGCGACGATGGCCACCGGTTCGGAAGCCGGCTGGCCGGCCAATTCCTCGTCTGCCGAGGTCTCCGTCTTCACGTCGAATTCGAGCTCGAAATTGACGGACGGGTCGTAAAAGCCGCGCACGGCCGAGAACGGTATTTCCAGCTTTTCCGGCACGTCGGAGAAGGACAGCCCGACCTCGAAGCCGGTGTCGGTCACCTTCAGGTCCCAATACTGGAACTGGATGACGATGGTCATCTGTTCGGGATAGCGCTCGCGTAAGCGGGAAGACACGCGCACGCCTGGGGCGCCGGTGAGGAAAGTGATGAAGAAATGATGGTTGCCGGGAAGGCCGGTGCGCGCGACCTCGGCCAGCACCTTGCGCATGACGCCGCGCAACGCCTCCTGGGCCAGAATGTCGTAGCGGATGTGGTCGTCGGCCATGTGGCTGTCGGGTTCCGTTGAATCGTCCGCATAGCTGTAATCAAGCTTGAGCGCGGCGTAAACCGGATATAGACGCCGGCAGGGCAGATGCGAGAGGGCATGCCTCAGATTTGATCGCTCAGGCGCCAGCGAGCGCGCTGTGCTTTTGCGCATCGGCAGCCGGCTGCCGCTTGCCGAAGGCGCGCAGGAAGGTGCGCACGCCATGTGTCGCCGATTGCAGCACCTCGTCGTCACTAGGCGTGCCGCCGAGCATGAAGGTCGTCTGCAATTCGGCATTGGCAAGAGCCAGGAACTGGCGTGCCGCAACGTCGGGGTCATCGATGTCGAGGAAACCGGCATGGGCGAGGCGAGCGAAACGGGCGGCTATCGCCGGCCATGTCCTACCCGGTCCCTGTTCGCGCCATTCGGCGAAGAGCTCGGGATAGCGTTCGCCCTCGGTCTGGATCAGCTTGCGCAGGAATTTTCCTTCGCGGTTGCAGATGCAGTTGCGGTTCATATGCACGGCGAAGGCTATCAGATCGACTTCAAGGTCCTTTGGCTGGTCCGGAAAGGTGGAAATGGTGGCGAAGATGCCGGCATTACAGCGCTCGGTGAGGTCGCGGACGATGGCGACGAAGAGTTTCTCCTTGTCGCCGTGGTGGTTGTAGATCGTCTGGCGCGAAACGCCGGCCTCGGCGGCAATCATGTCGATGTTGGCGCCGGCGAAGCTTTCGCGGCAGAACACCTCGCCGGCAGCGTCCATGATGGAGACGCGCTTGGCCTCATGGCCGCGTGGCGGCGTGGTGTCAGGAGAAACGTTGGTTTTCATAAAAACTATATAGAGGTGATTGACGAATTAGACAAGAGTGTCTAAATTTATGGACTTAGATTGAAGAGGTTTCCCTCCGCAGAAGAAGTCGGAATTCCACGGGATGGAACGTCCTAGGATTACACGCCGGTCGGCGGCAAACCAGATTTGAAAGAACCCGCTATCATGAATCCCCAATTCCTCCGCATCGCGGTCGTGCTCGGCCTGTTGTCCGCGATCGGTCCGTTCGCCATCGACATGTATCTTCCGGCGCTGCCTTCGATCGGCGCGGATCTGCAGGCCAGCACCGCTGCCGTGCAGATGAGTTTGCTGATCTTCTTTCTGTCCATGGGCTTTGGCCAGATCGTCGTCGGACCGATCTCCGACATGGTCGGGCGCAAGCTGCCGCTCTATGGCGGCCTCGCACTGTTCATGGTCGGCGGCATCGGCTCGGCGCTGGCGCCCTCGGTCGAATGGCTGATCGCCTTCCGTTTCCTGCAAGGGCTCGGCGCCAGCGCAGGCATGGCCGTGCCGCGCGCCATCGTCCGTGACCTGC
>NZ_SUEO01000117.1:4414-11472 GCF_004962925.1 Mesorhizobium sp.
CCTGCACACCGGCACCGACGCTGCCAAGCTGATGTCGCTCTTGATGCTGGTGTTTTCGGTGTCGCCGATCCTGGCGCCGCTGACCGGCAGCGTCATCATCGAGAATTTCGGCTGGCGTGCCGTGTTCTGGACGGTAACGGGTGGGGCGGTGCTTGCCACCATCCTGCTGGCGACCTCGCTCAAGGAAACACGGCCGGTCGAGGCGCGTGCAGGCAGTTCGTTCGGTACCGCGCTCTCCGCTTATCGCTTCCTGATGGGCGACCGCAACTTCCTTGGCCTGGCGTCTATCGGCGGCTTCGGGATCGCGAGCTTCTTCGTCTATCTGTCGAGCTCGTCCTTCATCCTGATCGACCATTACGGGCTGTCGCCGTCGGTCTACAGCGTGTTCTTCTCGATCAACGCGGTCGCCTTCATAGGCATGTCGCAGTTGACGGGGGTGCTGTCCGAACGGTTCGGGCTAAGACCCGTGGTGCGGGTCGCGGTGGTCGGCTATGCAACGACGATGGTGGTGTTGTTCGCGGTGATGGCGTCCGGCGTCGACCGGCTCGACGTGATGGCGGCGCTGCTGTTCGTCGGCTACGGGTTCCTCGGCCTGGTCATCCCGACGACTTCGGTGCTGGCCATGGAGGAGCATGGCGCGATCGCCGGCACGGCCTCGGCGCTGATGGGCACACTGCACTTCGCCATCGGTGCGGTCGCCATGGGCATCGCCGGCGTGTTCTTCGACGGAACACCGCTGCCGATGGTGGCCGGCATCACGCTTTGCGCGGTGATCTCCTTCACGCTGGCCAAGTTGACGCTCGGCCGTGGACGGGAGGTTGTCGAAGCGCCGGCAGAGTAGACGCTTTCCAACGAGAGCATGAAAAGGCCGGGTCATTCCCGGCCTTTTTCACGTCTGCGGAGAGTAAAATCTCCCTCACGAAGGCCCGCAACCAGCGATGCGCCGGGAGTGGGCGAGGCGGCCTGGACACCCAGCCGCGCGGGGGGACGCAGATCACGTTTGCGCCGCTCGCGCCGCCTCTGCCAAGAGACGTTGACGATGAGCAGTTTTCTGTGTAGCAGCGATGATCATGAAGATCGAAATGGTTCTTGCAGTGGTAGGAAAGCGCACGGGCAGGATGGTGTAACCATCCGGCGACAGCCTCCCGTGCGCGACAGACAGGCTCCTGACGGGGCCTTTTTTTATGCCCGAAATTCTTTTTATGCCCGAAATTCGGCGATGCCCCGTCAAACCATCCTCATCACGCTACGGGGCAGAACCATGACCGGCGATAATTCCATTCAGGCTACGAGCAACCGCATGACAGGAGCGGAGATCGTTCTCCGCGCACTCAAAGACAACGGCGTAAAGCATATTTTCGGCTATCCCGGCGCGGCCGTATTGCCGATTTATGACGAGATATTCCAGCAGGATGACATCAAGCATATCCTGGTGCGCCATGAGCAAGGCGCCGGCCATGCCGCCGAGGGTTATGCCCGGTCCACGGGCAAGGTCGGCGTGATGCTGGTCACATCGGGCCCGGGCACGACAAATGCCGTAACGCCGCTGCAAGACGCGCTCATGGATTCCGTGCCGATTGTCTGTCTGTCCGGACAGGTGCCGACAACACTGATCGGCTCCGATGCCTTTCAGGAATGCGACACAGTTGCCATTACCCGGCCCTGCACCAAGCACAACGCGTTGGTCAAAGACGTCAATGAACTTGCCTCAACGATCCATAGGGCATTCCACATCGCCCAGTCCGGGCGACCGGGGCCCGTCCTCGTCGACATGCCGAAGGATGTTCTGTTTGCTTCTGGCACGTACACGCCGCCTTCGGATGTTGTCGCACTGAAAAGCTATCAGCCGAAGGTGCAGGGCGACATGACCGAGATCGGCCGGGCGATAGAATTGATGGCCAATGCGCGCCGTCCCGTCATCTATACCGGTGGCGGTATCGTCAATTCCGGCCCGGAAGCATCGAGACTGCTCCGGGAACTGGTTCAACTGACTGATTTTCCGATCACCTCGACGCTTATGGGCCTTGGAGCGTATCCCGCCTCCGGCAAGAACTGGCTAAAGATGGTCGGCCTGCACGGTTCCTATGAGGCGAATAAGGCCATGCATGATTGCGACGTCATGATCTGCATTGGTGCTCGCTTCGATGACCACGTGACTTCGCGCGTGGATCTTTTCTCGCCAACCTCTAAGAAGATCCATGTCGACATAGATCCATCCTCGATCAACAAGAGCGTCCGCGTCGATATCGGCATTCAAGGCGATGTCGGCCGTGTTTTGGGCGACATGGTTCGCCTATGGCGCGGCCTGCCGCAGAGCCCGGACGGAAGCCGCCTCGACGGCTGGTGGAGGAAGATCGCCCGATGGCGTGCGCGCAATTCGTTTTCTTATGAGACAAACAACGACGTGATCATGCCGCAATATGCGGTCGAGCGTCTCTACGAGTTGACGAAGGATCGCGACACATACATCACCACTGAAGTCGGCCAGCATCAGATGTGGGCTGCCCAATTCTACGGCTTTGAAAAGCCGAACCGCTGGATGAGTTCGGGCGGCCTCGGGACGATGGGCTATGGCCTGCCGGCGGCGCTGGGCGTGCAGATCGCACACCCGAAGAGCCTCGTCATCGATATTGCCGGCGACGCATCGGTTCAGATGACGATGAAAGAGATGTCGGCCGCGGTTCAGTACAATGCGCCCATCAAGATATTCATCCTGAATAATGAATATCTGGGCATGGTTCGCCAATGGCAGCAAATGCTTCATGGGAACCGTCTTGCACATTCCTATTCCCAAGCCTTGCCCGACTTTGTCAAATTGGCGGAAGCGTTCGGTGCGGTCGGCATATTTTGCGAGAAACCAGCCGACCTTGACGATGCGATCCGGGAAATGATCGATGTAGACCGACCGGTGCTCTTTGACTGCCGTGTTGCCAAACTCGCCAATTGTTTTCCGATGATCAGGACGGGCAGAGCGCACGATGAGATGCACTTGCCGCATGAGGCTATCGACGAAACCTTTGGCAGCGCGATCGACACGATCAGCCAGGGATTGGTATGAACGTGGGTGGCTGCTCGCTACAAGCCTGCCTCGGCGAAGATAAATCGCAGTCGCGCCTCGACCGGCGCCAAGGGCAACGGGACCAGCTCGTAGCCCAATTCCGTGTAGACACTGGTCAGCGCATGATAGGTGCGTTCGGCCTCGTCGAGGGTCTGCTTTCGCTCGCTGTCCTGCCGAAAGATCTCCGGCCATGGTGGTGCGATGAAGACATGATTGGCGTAGCGGAAACGTTCGGCGGCATTCCTGACGTGGTCGGGCACCGGCAGGCCAATGAGGCGCAGATAGCCAAGAGTGTCCGGCACGCCGCGATCGAAGAAGACAGGCCCGTTCTGTTCGAGCGCGGCTTGGTAGGAGCGCAGCTCCCAGGACAGCATCAGTTCGGCGAACAGTGCCGGATCGTGCCAGGGCAGGGCAGAGCCGCCTATCGCCGCCTGGTCGCGGATGATGCCGCGTCCGGCTTCGGTCGAGGTGGCAAGGCCGGCCGACCGTAAGGCTTCGATCAATGCGGTCTTGCCGGAACCCGGGCCGCCGGTCAGCACGAAAAAGCGATCGGAATCGTTTTGCATTCTTTTGGCCCTTTGGATGAATGCGGCAGCCCGCATTTGCCAGCAAGACAGCTTCGCGACTGGCGCAGCGCAAGAAGCGCGGCCAACAAGCCTGCTGCCGTCACAATATCAAGGGGAAATCAAAGGAGGAGAAGTGGAGGTTTCTGTTGCCAGGTACCTCCGAACCCCGCCTAGAAGTGCGAACCACTAGGGCTTGAATTGAAGCTATCGCACCGCTTACGCGGCGAGACGTGCTTCCGCATAGTTGTCGTTGGCAACTATAAGTTTAGCCCGATAACGGTGGTACAATGCCGGGCAAAAGTACGATCTTTACACCTTCGTCGATCCTATTTCGCCCCCAGCAAAAGCCGCTCTTGAAGAGCGGTTTTTGGTGGAGGCGCCGGGTACCGCCCCCGGGTCCGAACGGCTTATTTCATCGCCTGTTTATCGCCATAGTCGGTCAAGCCGACAAAACAGATATAGGGACCGATCGTGGAAAATGAAAGGGCTCAATTGATGCTTTGTCGCTGTGTCAAACGGCATCGCCAAGGCTTGACTTGTGAACGGTCTCAACCGAAGCTTTGCGGCGGTGAGGCGTTACCGACCTAGCGCACATTTTGCGGCAGCGCGCCACAACCCTCATCGACTGGATCCCGTGGCGCCGACGAGGGGAAATTTGATGGCCGATTATCTCGCAGACGTGAAGAAGTACGACGCCGCGGCAGATGCCGACGCGGTCGCCAAGATCGTGAAGCACTTGGGCATTGCGCTCAGGAATCGGGATTCCTCGCTGGTGTCCTGCACGGATCCCAAGGAACTCGATCGCGTCAAAGCCAACTGGGTTGCCAAAAAGCTCGGCATTGCCGACGGCAGCAAGGCGGACGCGGCCATCGAAAAGACCTGCAAGGCGATGGAGGCCGACAACACCAAGAGCCGCGTGACCTTCTATTACCTGGTCGCCAAGGACCTGGGCAAGCTCGCCAGCCTCTGACAATCATCTTGCAGCGGCGGATGCTGGCGCGATTTCCGCGCCAGCCCAGAGTGTAACTGTTTGTTGGAACATTCTGCGCTTTAATATGTTCGGCCGGCAGCCAGTCGGTTATGATGGCCGGTAACCCGAATCGAGCCCCCTAATCGAGCCGAAGCCGATGCGCCAGTATCTCGACCTCTTGAAGCACGTGCTGGAAAACGGCGCCGACCGCGGCGACCGCACCGGCACCGGTACGCGCTCGGTGTTCGGCTATCAGATGCGCTTCGACCTTGCACGCGGCTTTCCGGTCACCACCACCAAGAAGCTTCACCTGAAGTCGATCGTGCATGAACTTCTGTGGTTCCTGGCTGGCGACACCAACACTAGATATCTCAACGACCACGGCGTCTCGATCTGGGACGAATGGGCCGACGAGAATGGCGACCTCGGCCCGGTCTATGGCAAGCAATGGCGCTCCTGGCCGGACGGCCATGGCGGCGCCATCGACCAGATTGCGAATCTGTTGAAGGAGATACGCAAGAACCCTAATTCCCGACGGCTGATCGTTTCGGCGTGGAACCCGGCCGAAGTGGAAGCCATGGCGCTGCCGCCCTGTCATTGCCTGTTCCAGTTCTATGTCTCGGAAGGCCGGCTCTCCTGCCAGCTCTACCAGCGTTCCGGCGATATCTTTCTCGGCGTGCCGTTCAACATCGCTTCCTATGCGCTGCTCACTCTGATGGTGGCGCAGGTGACGGGGCTGAAGCCGGGCGATTTCGTCCATACGCTGGGTGACGCGCATCTTTACGCGAACCACTTCGAGCAAGCGCGCGAACAGTTGCGGCGCACGCCCAAGGCGCTGCCGGCGCTATGGATCAATCCGGAGGTGAAGGACATCTTTGCCTTCCGCTTCGAGGATTTCCGGCTGGAAAACTACCTCGCCGATGCGACGATCAAGGCGCCGATCGCGGTGTGAGCCGCAAACATCGAGCTTCTACCGACCCTGTCTCGAAATCGCTCGGCTGCTGTCCGTTCGTCGATGCCGACCACGATATCCCTTGACCTGCGGCACCGGCCCGCAACGTTTCGCTGTATCCACCTCAATTGATCGCGAGCGGTGGCGACAACACGCAATGCCATCGGCCGGGCCATTAACTGGGCCATTGCCCGGGCCAAGTCTGGCAAAAAGCCTTCCCTTGTTATATTCATGTGGATATATCGATTGGCAGGCTGGCGCCGATCGGATTTTCAAGCTCCGGGGAGAGTTTCATGCTGCTGCGCAAGGGTTTCGGATTGAAGGCGGCTGCCATTGGTGGTCTCACGACGATGCTGATCGCCGCTATGCCGGCTGCCCACGCGGATGACAGACTGATCGTCTTCGCCGCAGCAAGCATGAAGAACGCCCTGGACGCCGTGAACACCGCCTGCGAGGCCGATGTCGGCGAGGCGGCAACCGTTTCTTATGCGGCAAGCTCCGCATTGGCCAAGCAGATCGAGGGCGGCGCGCCGGCCGATGTCTTCATCTCAGCCGACCTCGACTGGATGAAATATCTGTCCGATAGGAAGCTGACCAAGCCGGATACCGAAGTGAAGTTGCTCGGCAACGAGATCGTGCTGGTGGCGCCGAAGGATTCGCCGGTCGAAACCAGGATCGAAAAGGGTTTTGATCTTGCCGGGCTGATCGGCGACGGCAGGCTTGCCATGGGCGATTTCAAGGCGGTGCCGGCCGGCAAATACGGCAAGGCGGCACTTGAATCGCTCGGCGTCTGGTCCTCGGTCGAAGGCAAGGTGGCGCAGGCCGAGAATGTGCGCGCCGCGCTCAAGCTGGTTTCGACCGGCGAGGCAGCACTCGGCATCGTCTACGCCACCGACGCGCACGCCGAGCCCGGCGTGAAAGTGGTTGGCACCTTCCCGGAGGATACGCACCCTCCGATCGTCTACCCGGTTGCTCAGATCGCGGATTCGAAGGACAAGGATGCGCCGGCATTCCTGAAATGCCTGCAGTCCGCCAAGGCCGGCGAGCTCTTCAAGGCGCAGGGTTTTACGGTCCTTACGCCGAGCAACTGAGGCACGACGCCAAAAGATGAACTGGCTGCTGGACCTCACCCCCGACGAATGGAATGCGGTCCGGCTGTCGATCAAGGTGGCGACGGTGGCGATGATCGCCAGCCTGCCGCCCGGCATATTGATCGCGCTTGTGCTTGCCCGTGGACAATTCTGGGGCAAGACGCTGCTCAACGGGCTGGTGCATCTGCCGTTGATCCTGCCGCCGGTGGTTGTCGGCTATCTGCTGCTGCTCTCCTTCGGCAGGCGCGGCCCGGCCGGGGCCTTTCTGGCCGAGCATTTCGGCATTGTCTTCTCTTTTCGCTGGACGGGTGCGGCGTTGGCCTGCGCGGTCATGGGCTTTCCCTTGATGGTGCGGGCGATCCGGCTGTCGATCGAGGCGGTCGACCGCAGAATCGAGGCGGCAGCCGGAACGCTTGGCGCC
>NZ_SUEO01000117.1:11482-19482 GCF_004962925.1 Mesorhizobium sp.
CCGGCCTGATCGCCGGCGCGATCTTGTCTTTCGCCAAGGCGATGGGCGAATTCGGCGCAACGATCACCTTCGTTTCCAACATCCCCAACGAGACGCAGACGCTGCCGTCGGCGATCTACACGTTCACGCAGGTGCCGGGCGGTGATGCCGGCGCGCTCAGGCTGACGCTGATCTCGATCGTCATCTCGATGGCGGCACTTGTCGCGTCGGAGGTGCTGGCGCGGCGCGTCGGCAAGCGGATGGATATCGAATGACGGTCGTGATCGACATCAGCCATCGGCTTGGCGATTTCGAGATCGACGCCCGCTTCGAGAGCGCTGGGCGGCTGACCGCGCTGTTCGGGCCCTCGGGCTCCGGCAAGACAACGCTGATCAACATGATTGCCGGCCTGATCCGCCCCGACAAAGGGCGGATCGAGGCTGATGGCCGTGTACTGGTCGATACGGATGCGCGCCTGTTCGTGCCGAAACACAAGCGCCGCATTGGCATGGTGTTCCAGGATGCGCGGCTGTTTCCGCATATGAGCGTGGCCAGCAATCTGCGCTACGGCCGCTGGTTCACGCCGACGTCGGAACGCTATGCGGACATGAATGCCGTGGTCGACCTGCTCGGCATCGGTCCTTTGCTTGATCGGCGGCCGGCAAAGCTCTCCGGCGGCGAGAAACAGCGCGTGGCGATCGGCCGAGCGCTGCTCGCCAGCCCGAAAATGTTGCTGATGGACGAGCCGTTGGCTTCGCTCGACGAGGCCCGCAAGGCGGAGATATTGCCCTATATCGAGCGACTGCGCGACGAGACGAAAATCCCGATCGTCTATGTCAGCCATTCGATCTCTGAGGTGGCGCGACTGGCAAGCGACGTCGTTGTTCTGGCGCAAGGCAAAGTCGCTGCTTACGGCCCGACCGGGGCGATCATGCGGCGGCTCGACCTGTTGCCGGCGGAAGAGCGCGGCGAGGGCGGCGCGGTGCTGGATACCGCGGTGCTGCGCCACGACGAAGTCTTTGGCATGACCGTACTTGGCTCGGCGGCGGGCGAGATCCGCGTGCCGCGTCTGGCAACGCCGGTCGGCGCGCCGGTACGCATCCGCATCCGTGCCCGCGATGTGATGATCGCCACCGAGCAGCCGACTGGCTTCAGCGCGCTTAACATCTTGCCGGGCACGATCGAGGTGATAGAGCCGGGCGAGGGGCCTACGGTCGAGATCGGCATCAACTGCAATGGTGCAACCGTGCTTGCCCGGATCACCGAGCAATCGCGACAGACGCTGAAACTTCAGCTCGGTCGAAAAGTCTACGCGGTGGTCAAGACGGTAAGCTTCGACCGGGCGAACACAGGCGCCGGCTTGCCTGTCGAGGCGGATGGATGACCGGCTGATGGTCGTCGCTATATCGATTTGGAATAGCGGTATCGCTGGAGAGGTTCTAGTATGGCTGCGGCGTGACCGCGGAGGAGAAAAATGCCGTCGCTGAGCTTGCGGATAAACCTCGATCCAGAAGGGCGCATCGGGCCGGGCAAGATCGAGCTTCTGGAGCAGATCGCCGCCTTCGGCTCGATCTCGGCCGCGGCGCGCGGCATGGAAATGTCTTACAAACACGCCTGGGATCTGGTCGAGGACATGAACCGGGTATTCGGCAAGCCGCTGGTCGCGGCGCAGACCGGTGGGAAAAAGGGCGGCGGCGCCCAGTTGACCTCGGTGGGGCTTGCGGTGGTCAGCCGCTTTCGCGCCATCGAGCGGGCTGCGGCTTCCGTGGCGGCGCCGCATATGGAGGCACTGCAGGCGGAAATCGACGCCGGGTGAGGTCAGCGGAATTTGTACTGGCCGAGCGTAACCCCTTTATTCCTCCTCCGGCTCGTCGGGCTTGCGCAGCAGATAAGTGTCCATGATCCAGCCCTTTTTCCGGCGGGCTTCCTCGCGGGTCTTCACGATTTCGTCGCCGACATCGCCGAGGCGGCCGGAAACGAGAATCTCGTCGGGCGTTCCGAGATAGGCTCCCCAGTGGATGACGAGGTCCTTGTCGTCCAGCGTGTTGAAGGCGCATTTGCCGTCCAGCATGACGACGGTGCTGCCGGCATTGTCGGGCAAACCTTCCTCGGTAAGCCGGCGCCCGGTGGTGATCTGAACCGCGTCGCCGATGCGGTTCAGCGCCATCTTATGGCTGGCGGCGAGCGCCTGGACAGCGGTGATGCCTGGGATCACCTCGAGATCGAACGCGACATTGCCTCTCATGCGCACACGCTCCAGGATGCGTAGCGCGCTGTCGTAGAGCGAGGGGTCGCCCCAGATCAGGAAGGCGCCGCAGCCATTTTGCGAAAGCTCATCGCGGATCAGGCCTTCATAGATCGCGGCGATCGCCTCGTGCCAGTCATCGACGGTCGAACGATAGGAGGGCGCCGGCTCGGCCCGCACCGGCACGTCGAATTCGACGCGACGCGAGTTTGGATTGGTGACGAATCGGTCGCAGATCTGGCGGCGCAGTTCGGCGAGATCGTTCTTCTTCGCGCCCTTGTCGGGAATGAACAGCACCTCGGCGCGGTTCAAGCCGTCGATGGCCTGCACGGTCATATGGTCGGGATTGCCGGCGCCGATGCCGATGACGAGGAGCTTGCGCATAGGCGAACTCCTGCCCGATCGGAACGTCGGTGTCCAGACAAGCCTGCAAGCGCCGACGAGTGTGCGGAAGGGCTTTGAAACTCCACATTGAAACGGCTAGAGTCTTACCGGCATCTCGCCAAGGGAGCTTCCATGTTCCGTTATGTCCTGACCGCAGCGCTGGCGCTCTTGGCCATGCCCGCATTCGCCAATGATTCGATCGCCGAATTGGGAACGGGCGGCCTGATCCTGTCGCGCAGCGACGCCGTCGCCATGGAGAGCGAGGATCTCTATATCTCGCCCGAAAAGGTGACGGTCGACTATGTCTTCCGCAACAACACCGACAAGGACGTCGACGCGATCGTCGCCTTTCCGATGCCCGACATCGAAGGCGATCCGAACGAGATGCCGGCGATCCCCGACGGCCAGAGCGACAATTTCCTCGGCTTCGAGGTGACGATCGACGGCGTGGCGGCAAAACCGCAGCTCGAGCAGAAGGCGTTTGCGCTCGGCATCGACATCGGCGCCGATTTGAAGGCACAGAACGTGCCACTCTACCCCTTCGGCGACGCGGCCAAGGCGGCATTGGCAAAGTTGCCGCAAGCGGTTGCCGACGACTGGATCGATCGCGGCCTCATCATCGAGGACACCGCCGACGACGGTTCGGGCATGAAGACCGTCTATGTGCCGTTCTGGCAATTGCGCTCGACCTATTGGTGGCGCTCGACCTTTCCAGCCAACAAGGCAGTCCGCGTCGCCCACCGCTACAAGCCGAGCGTCGGCGGCACGTCCTCGGTCAGCTTCTTCTATGACGGCCAGTTCCAGGGCCAATATATCGCCTACAAGACCCGCTACTGCATGGACCAGACGCTCGAGAATGCAATCCGCAAGGCAGCGAAGAACGATCCCGACGGCACTCCGAAATACTTCGAAAACCGCATCGCCTATATCCTGACCACTGGCGGCAATTGGGCGACGGGCACCATCGGCAAGTTCAAGCTGACCGTCGACAAAGGCGATCCGAAGAACCTGGTCTCGTTCTGTGGCGAAAACGTCAGGAAAGTCGGGCCGACGCGTTTCGAGATGACGGCAGAAAATTTCTACCCCGAGCACGACATCGACATTTTGCTGCTGGTGCCTACCGGCGGCGATGGCGGGAGCGGTGGCTGATGGATGTCGCGATCTATGTCGCCATCGCCGAAAACGGCGTGATCGGGCGCGATGGCGGTTTGCCTTGGCGACTTTCCAGCGATCTCAAGCGGTTCAAGGCCGACACGATGGGCAAACCTATCATTATGGGCCGCAAGACCTATGAAGGCATCGGCCGGCCTCTGCCGGGCAGGCTCAACATCGTGGTGACCCGCGACAAGGCCTGGCGCGCCGAGGGCGTCGAAGTCGTGCATTCGCTCGATGAGGCGATCGGTCTGGCGAAGGTGCGCGGGCGCTGCATGGCAGGCGCCGACGAAATCTGCGTCATTGGCGGCGGCGAGATTTATGCCCAGGCGTTGCCGCTGGCCGACCGCTTGCATGTCACCCATATCCTTGCCGCGGTCGACGGCGACGCGCATTTCCCGCCGATCGACCCGGATTCGTGGCGCATCGTCCGCTCGCAGGACGTTCCTGCCGGTGAAAAGGACAGCCACGCGACACGCTATTCGGTTTACGAGCGACGCCGCGACGTGCATTGAGAGACCATAAAGGGTCGCGACGGTCCAAAACGGACGGTGAGGACGACCGATCGCGTTGAAAGCGCGCCGTCGCGTCCCTATAGAAGAACCATACTGGATTTTGCGTCGTCAGGCCGGCGCGTGAGGGAGCGAAAGGACATTCATGCCCTGGAATGACAAAAGCGGCGGAGGCGGCGGCCCATGGGGCGGCGGCAACAATCCAGGACCCTGGGGGCAGGGACCAAAGGGGCCTAGCGGTCCGCAGGGCTCGCCTCCCGATCTCGAAGACATCATCCGGCGCGGCCAGGACAGGTTGCGGCGTGCTTTGCCGGGTGGCGGTGGCGCCAGCCCAGCCGTGTTCGGGCTGATCGCGGCAGCGCTTGTCGTGCTGTGGGCGTTCAAGGCGGTCTATACCGTGCAGCCGGACGAGGTTGCGGTCGAACTCAGATTCGGCGTGCCAAAGGCGGAGCTCTCCCAGCCCGGCCTGCATTTCCATTGGTGGCCCATCGAGACGGTCGAGACGGCCAACATTGCCGAACAACTCGTCGATATCGGCGGCGGCACGACCTCCGGCAACGGTTCAGGCCTGATGCTTTCTGGCGACCAGAACATCGTCAATGTCCAGTTCTCTGTGGCCTATCAGGTCTCCGATCCTCGGGCCTATCTGTTCGACGTGTCCGATCCCGACGGCATGCTGCGGCAGGTCGCCGAAAGCGCCATGCGCGAAGCGGTTGGTCGACGGCCGGCGCAGGACATCTTCCGCGATGATCGCGAGGGCATTGCGGCGTCCGTGCGCGAAATCATCCAGACGACGCTGGACGGCTATAAGGCCGGCCTGAACGTCAACGCGATTTCGATCGAGGATGCCGCACCGCCGCGCGAAGTGGCTGACGCCTTCGACGAGGTGCAGCGCGCCGAACAGGACGAGGACAAGTTCGTCGAGCAGGCCAACCAGTATTCCAACCAGAAGCTCGGCCAAGCACGCGGCGAGGCCGCACAGATCCGCGAGGAGGCGGCCGGCTACAAGAACCGGGTCGTGCAGGAGGCCGAAGGCGAGGCGCAGCGCTTCATCTCGGTCTATGACGAATACGCCAAGGCGCCGGATGTGACGCGCCAGCGGCTTTATCTGGAAACGATGGAGAGGGTTCTGAAGGATTCCAGCAAGGTCATTATCGAGCAAGGCAACGGGCAAGGGGTCGTTCCCTATCTGCCGCTGCCGGCATTGCAGCAGAAGGCGCCGGCGCCGGTCCTCGGAGGAACCCAGTGATGGCCAACCGTCTTCCCATTATCGCCGTCATCGCCGCGGTCATCCTGTTCCTGCTTTATTCGTCGGTCTTCGTCGTCAATGCGCGCCAGCAGGCGCTGGTGCTCAGGTTCGGCGAGATCGTCGACGTCAAGAGCCAGCCGGGCATCTATTTCAAGGCGCCGTTCGCCTTCTTCGATGCCGACAGCGTGCAGTTGATCGAAAACAGGGTGCTGCGCTTCGACCTCGACAACATCCGCGTCCAGGTTTCGGGCGGCAAGTTCTATGAGGTCGACGCCTTCATCGCCTATCGGATCTCGGATCCGCGCGTGTTCCGCTCCGCTGTATCCGGTCAGATCGAGCTGGCCGAGGCACGATTGAGGACACGTCTCGACGCCGCCTTGCGCCGTGTTTACGGTCTGCGCGACTTCGAGGCCGCGCTCTCGGAAGAGCGAGCCGTGATGATGCGTGAAGTGCGCGATCAGCTGAGGCCCGACGCCACGTCGCTCGGCCTGCAGATCGAGGATGTCCGCATTCGTCGTACCGATTTGACGGCGGAAGTCTCGCAACAGACATACGACCGCATGAAGGCTGAGCGTCTGGCCGAAGCCGAGCGGCTGAGGGCGCGCGGCAACGAGGCGGCGCAGCGCATCAGGGCGCGCGCCGACCGCGAAGTGGTGGAGATCGTCGCCGAGGCACGGAGGGAGTCTGAAATCCTGCGTGGTGAAGGCGAAGCTCAACGCAGCGCCACCTTCGCCGACGCCTACCAGCGCGACCCAGCCTTCTTCGGCTTTTACCGGTCGATGAATGCCTATGGCACGGCGCTTGACAATACCGGGACGACGATGGTGCTGTCGCCGAATTCGGAATTCTTCCGTTTCTTCCGCAATCCCGCCGGCGCGGAGACGCCGGCAGCGCCGCCCGCAGCACCTGCTGCACCCGCAGCGCAGCCAGGCACCGGCCAGTAACGGCCGGTGCAGGATTTTCTGGCGGCAATAGGCTTGGTTCTCGTCGTAGAGGGCCTGGTCTATGGCGGCTTTCCCGGCCTCGCCAAGAAACTTGCCGGCGAAGTTCTGTCGATGCCGGAGAGTGCGCTGCGGATCGCCGGGCTGATCGCAATCGCCGTTGGCGTCGGC
Source organism: Mesorhizobium sp. (assembly GCF_004962925.1). Classification (GTDB taxonomy): domain Bacteria; phylum Pseudomonadota; class Alphaproteobacteria; order Rhizobiales; family Rhizobiaceae; genus Mesorhizobium. The sequence continues at coordinate 18,116 of NZ_SUEO01000117.1, forward strand.
ATCGTCTGGCTGATGCGTGGTGGGTGACGTGGCCGGTCTATGATTTCGGATAACGGAGGATTTATCCTCTGCCGATAGCCATAGCCGCAAACGTGCCGTATTTCTTGCCAACATGACTCGGCGCAGCGTTTTCGGCGAGCGCCTTTCCTTTCTGAGACACCGGGAGACTTCTCGATGACATCCAACAGCTTTTTGCGCGCGGCGAGGCGGACGTTCACCGCAGGTGCTGCAGCACTTCTTATCGGCACCTTTACCGTCCCGTCGATGGTGACGCCGACGGCCGCCGCGGATGGCCCGGCTTCCGTCGCCGATCTCGCGCAGGGCCTGCTGGGTGCCGTGGTCAACATATCGACCTCGCAGAGCGTGAAGGGCACGGAGGGGCCTGGCGCGGTGCCGATGCCGCAGCTGCCGGAGGGCTCGCCCTTTCAGGATTTCTTCGACGATTTCTTCAAGAACCGCCCCGGCGAACAGGGCGATCGCTCGCAAAAGGTGCAGTCGCTGGGCTCCGGCTTCGTGGTCGACGCCGAGCAGGGCATCGTGGTGACGAACAACCACGTGATCGCCGACGCCGATGATATCGAGGTGAATTTCTCCGACGGCGTGACGCTGAAGGCGACGCTGGTCGGCACCGACACCAAGACCGACGTGGCGGTGCTGAAGGTCGATCCGAAAGGGCACAAGCTGACGGCGGTGAAATTCGGCGATTCCAGCAAGATGCGTGTCGGTGACTGGGTGATGGCGATCGGCAATCCGTTCGGTCTCGGCGGCACCGTGACGGTGGGCATCGTCTCGGCCCGCAACCGCGATATCAATTCCGGTCCCTATGACGATTTCATCCAGACCGACGCCGCGATCAACCGCGGCAATTCCGGCGGACCGCTGTTCAACAGCAGCGGCGAGGTGATCGGCATCAATACGGCGATCATCTCGCCGTCCGGCGGCTCGATCGGCATCGGCTTTTCCATTCCCTCACAGCTCGCGTTGGGCGTCGTCGACCAACTCCGTCAGTTTGGCGAGACGCGGCGCGGCTGGCTCGGCGTGCGCATCCAGCCGGTGACGGACGACATTGCCGAAAGCCTCGGCATGGCGACCGCCAAGGGCGCGCTGGTCGCTGGCGTCATCAAGGGCGGACCCGTCGACAACGGCACCATCCTGGCGGGCGACGTCATCATCAAGTTCGACGGCAGGGACGTCAATGAAATGCGAGACCTGCCGCGCGTCGTCGCGGAAAGCTCGGTCGGCAAGGCTGTCGACGTGGTTATCGTGCGCAAGGGTGTCGAGCAGACCGTGAAGGTGACGCTCGGTCGGCTCGAAGATGGCGAAAAGCTTGCCAGCGGCGAGGACGGCAGCACCGACCAGGACAACGG
>NZ_SUEO01000117.1:19492-19854 GCF_004962925.1 Mesorhizobium sp.
AACGACGAGACGCGGACGAAATTCGGCATCGCCGCCGACGTTTCCGGCGTCGTCATCACCGACGTCAGCAAGGATTCGGCCGCCGCCGAACGCGGTATTCAGGCCGGCGAGGTGATCACCGAGATCGCCCAGGAATTGGTTGCCACGCCCAAGGATGTCATGGATCGGATTGCTGCATTGAAGGAGCAGGGACGCAAGAACGCCTTGCTGATGCTGGCGTCGAAGACTGGCGAATTGCGGTTTGTGACGATTCGGATGGATTGAGTCCGGTAACGCCTGCACTGCTTTGATTTTAAGGGAAAAAGGGCGGCTAGCGAGCCGCCCTTTTTGTTGCCTGCCAATCCTTGCGCGAGAGCCTGTAG
>NZ_SUEO01000118.1:0-10420 GCF_004962925.1 Mesorhizobium sp.
GTGGTGGACGCCTTCGGCGCACAGAGCGGGTTCCTGGTGTCGGTGGCGGCGGGCGCAATCGCGCTGGTCATCGTGCTCGCCGGCCAGCGCAGCCTTGCCACGGCGGATTGCGACACCTCCGCATGCGACGCAGCCGCGGTTCCTGCCGAATAGTCTCTATGCGTCCGGTCCCGAGCGGGGCCGGACGCATGCCGGCGATCGCTAGACCAGCCTAAAGGATCTCGGTCCTGGCGATGTGAATGCCGAAACCTTCCAACCCGACATAATGGCGCTCGCGCGAGGCGATCAGGTTGATCGAGGAAATGCCCAGATCCTTCAAGATTTGCGCGCCGAGGCCGATCTCGCGCCATTCGTTTTCGCGGCGGCGCGCCTCTTCATGGTCCTCGCGGTCTTCGGCAGCCGGCCGCTTGCGTTCCTGATGGGCGACGCCTACCGAGCCTTCACGCAGATAGACGATGACACCGCGCCGGCGCTCGCCCATCGATTTCATGATGCCTTCCAGCCGGTGGCTGGTGCCGAAAACATCGCTCACCACGTCCTCGGAATGCAGCCGCACCGGCACCTCTTCGCCGTCGCGGATGTCGCCGAAGACGATCGCCACATGGTGCATCGAGTCCCACGGCAGCGTATAGGTGAAGACCTGCGCCTTGCCGCCAGGCGTGTCGATGTCCGAACAGGCGACACGCTCGACCAGCGTTTCCTTGCGCTGGCGGTAAGCGATGAGGTCGGCGACCGAAATCTGCTTCAAACCGTTCTTTTCGGCGAAGGCCTGCACCTGCGGGCCGCGCATCACGGTGCCGTCATCATTGACCAGCTCGGAAATGACGCCGACCGGCGGCAGGCCGGCGAGCTTGCACAGGTCGACCGCGGCTTCGGTATGGCCCGAACGCATCAGCACGCCGCCTTCGCGCGCGATCAGCGGAAAGATGTGACCGGGGCGGACGAAATCGGAAGCGCCGACATTGCCGTTGGCAAGATTGCGCACAGTCAATGTGCGGTCGTCAGCCGAAATGCCTGTTGTGGTGCCGTGCTTGAAATCGACGCTGACGGTGAATGCGGTGGTGTGGGCCGAATCATTGTCGGCGACCATCGGCGAGAGATTCAGGCGCTTGGCTTCCTCGCGCGGCATCGGCGTGCAGACGATCCCGGAGGTGTTGCGGACGATGAACGCCATCTTCTCCGGCGTGCAATGGACAGCGGCGACGATCAGATCACCCTCGTTCTCGCGCCCGTCATCGTCCATAACGACGACGATCTCGCCGCGTTCGAAGGCGCGCAGGGCTTCGACGATCTTCTTCTGGTCGTAAGACATGGGCTCGCTTCGCTCGCAGGGTAGTAGGGGAATAGGGCAGTACGGGAGTAGGGAAAAGGAAAAAATTGCTGTCGCGGGAGCTGTGTAACAAACTCCCCTACTCCCCTACTCCCTCCCTGTCTGTCCCCGATGACGCAGATAGTGATCGGCGATCGCGCAGGCAACCATCGCCTCGCCGATCGGCACGGCGCGGATGCCGACGCACGGATCGTGCCGGCCCTTGGTCATGATCTCGACGTCATTGCCGTCCTTGTCGATCGACTTTCGCGGGGTCAGGATCGACGAAGTTGGCTTGACGGCAAAGCGCGCGACGATCGCCTGGCCGGTCGAGATGCCGCCGAGGATGCCACCGGCATTGTTGGACAGGAAGACCGGCTTGCCGTCATTGCCCATGCGCATCTCGTCGGCATTCTCTTCGCCGGTGATGCGGGCGGCCTCGAAGCCATTACCGATCTCGACACCCTTGACGGCGTTGATCGACATCAGGCCTGAGGCGATGTCCTGGTCGAGCTTGGCGTAGATCGGCGCGCCGAGGCCTGCCGGAACGCCGTCGGCGACGATCTCGATGACCGCACCGACCGACGAACCCGCCTTGCGGATACCGTCGAGATACGTGGTGAACACGGCGACCGATGCCGGATCGGGCGTGAAGAATGGATTTTCGGCGTCGCCAACGAAATTCCAATTCCAGTTGGCGCGGTCGATCGATTTTTCGCCCATCGACACCAGCGCGCCGCGCACGATCATGCCGGGCACGACCTTGCGGGCCAAGGCTCCTGCCGCCACCCGCGCCGCCGTCTCGCGGGCCGAAGAGCGGCCGCCACCGCGATAATCGCGCAGGCCGTATTTGGTTTCATAGGTATAATCGGCATGACCCGGCCGATACTGGCGGGCGATCTCGCCATAGTCCTTGGAACGCTGGTCGACATTCTCGATCAGCATCGACACCGGCGTGCCGGTGGTGATCATGGTCTCGCCGTCCTCATCCAGGATGAAGCCGGACAGGACCTTAACCTCGTCGGGTTCGCGACGCTGCGTCACAAAACGCGATTGACCCGGGCGGCGCTTGTCGAGTTCTGCCTGGACCTCTGCGCGCGTGAAGCGGATGCCGGGTGGACAGCCGTCGACCACGCAGCCGAGCGCCGCGCCATGGCTTTCGCCCCAGGTGGTGACGCGGAAAAGATGGCCAAACGTATTGTGAGACATGAAAACCAGCCCTGCCGGCATCGAAGCCGGGCTTGCGCATGACCCTGAAAATCGGAGCGACTTTCGGAAAGGATCCTGCGCAAAATCAAAAACGCTACAGCGTCCTTTGCACGTCAGGACGCGCGGCGCTGTAGTTTGCGTTCTATTGGCGTTTTTTGCAGTGGTCAAACTGTGATCCGGCGGATTTAGTTTTGACACATTCGGTTGGTTTCTGGTCAGCTCCATCTGCCCGTTGAACACCCGCCGCCACCGTGCCGGCGCAATGATAAGAGGACGATGATGCGTATCCTGATCGGCGCCGTTGCCGCCACATTGCTGATTTCGACTGCCGCCTTCGCCGGCCAAACCGAAGGCCTGATCAAAGAGGTCGACAAGGACACGTTGACGCTGACACTCGACGACGGCAAATCCTACAAGCTGAATGCCGAAACCGACCTTGAAGCGCTGAAACCCGGCATGGATATCGTGATCGCCTATGACGAGACAAACGGCGAGAACGTCATCACCGACATGCAATTGCCCGACAGCGATTCAACCGAATAGAGTCTTTCCGGCTGCCCCATCCCCAAGGCGCGGATGAAGTCCGTTTGAGCATGATCTTGTCCGAACCCTCGGTTCATGGTCTTGGTCAAAACTCATTCATCTGGCCTCACGCCTTCGTTCGCGACACACTGCGCTTAGGCGCAGTCAGACCTACGGGCCAAAAGTGCTGATAAAGGCGCGAGTCTGGATGGACCCCGCCCTTGCTTGGCCTTGCTTGTTTGAAGCTCAACCACCGGCGCACCGCACTGCGGTGTAGCTGTCGAGTGCACGATACGCCTTGCCGGCGCTCCTACTGAGAAGTAGTTCGCCCCCGCGCAGCGTCCGGTTCGACTTGCCCCATCATCCTTTTGGTTTCTTGCCACGTGTGCTCGGACAGACGGTCTGTTCATATAGGAATTCAGCATTCTCGCCTCAGTGATTGCGCGCCGTTCGCCGGCAGAAGGCATCCACGCGACCGATCTCCCCAGTGCTTCCGCTTCGAGAGGTATAAGGCTCGTCGATAGGTCCGATCCAGCTATCGAATTTCAATCCGAAGCGCACAACCCGTAACCAAGGTCCACCGACAACCACAAGGACCTCAACAATCATGACCTTCCGTATCCTTCTCGGCTCGGCCGCCATAAGCTTGCTGCTCGGTGCGGCCGTGCCGGCTTTGTCCGAAAGCGCGGCTCCCAACGCTACTGCCGCTTACTCGCAAACCCCTGACACTTACGCGTTTCCGCTCGGCGACCTCGGCATCATTGCTTTGTCCGACGGCACCGTTCCGCAGGACCTGCACGCCCTCCTGACAGGGACATCACCTGCCGAGGTCGACGCGCACCTCAACCACGCCTTCTTGTCCAACCCGGTGGAAGCTTCCATCAACGCCTTCCTGATCCGGGACGGCGCGCGGCTCACCCTTGTCGACACAGGTTCGGGGCAACTCTTCGGGCCAGGCTACGGCGGGAAGCTGCGGGACAGCCTCGCCAGCATCGGTGTCGTGCCGCAGGACATCACCGACATCCTCATCACTCATATCCACACCGACCATACCGGTGGCCTTGTCGCCGACGGCAAGCCCGTGTTCGCCAATGCAACGGTTCACGTCGGAGCACCCGATCTCACTTTCTTCCTGGACGCGTCGAACTCGGAAAAAACAGGCTACGCCCGCCAGTACTTCGACGAGGCCGAAAAGACGATCGGCGTCTATCAGCGGGCGGGCAAGGTCAGGACGTTCTCCGACGACGAAACAGTCCTCCCGGGAATCGTGGCGACGCTGCATCCCGGTCACACGCCAGGCAGCGCCTTCTTCACGGTATCGAGCAAGGGGCATTCGATCGCCTTTATCGGCGACGTCATCCACGTCGCGGCCGTGCAGTTTCCCGATCCCGCTGTCACCATCTTATACGATGTCAACCCGGAAGAGGCGGCAGCAGTGCGGCAGAAGACCTTTTCGGCCTTCGCGGACACTCGCCAACTCGTTGCCGCGCCTCACCTCCCGTTCCCCGGCGTCGGGCACATCCGCGCCGAGGGCGGCGGCTCGTTCACCTGGCAGCCAGCCGAGTACCGGAACCGTGAAGAAAGCCAATGGCAGTAGACTCAGGGCCGAGGCCGCAAGGGGCAAGCGATCACCAGGCCCGCTTAGCGGCCTTGGGCCCGCGCCGTCTGAAACACCTGTTCACGCAGCCAGCCATGAGCGGGATCGCCGCTCATGCGCTGATGCCAGAAGGCGGACATCTGGAACTTGGCGAGGGCCAGGGGAGGCTCGAAGAGATCGAGCGACGTGGTGAAGCGCTGCAGGAAACGGCGCGGCAGGGTGCAGATGCAGTCGCTGCCCATCAGCACCAAAGGGGCAAGCGCATAGCTCTGGATAGAGACCGAGACCTGGCGCTCACGTCCGATAGCGGCCAGCGCCTCGTCGATCATGCCGGAGAAGCTGCCTCCACTGGTCGAGATCAGGAGGTGGTCAAGCGAGCAGAACTCATCCAGATCGAAGGGCTTGCTACCCCTTGGATGATCCTTGCGCTGTGCTGTGACGAACGCTTCGTCGAACAGTGTCCTTCCGATCAGTCCATCCGCTACGTCCTCTGCCGCGCCGATGAAGAGATCGATGTCACCCTGCTCTAGGTGAGCGGCGATCCGGGCTTTGTCCGGAAGCACAAAAGCGAGGCGGATGTGAGGTGCCTTGGCCTTCAGGAAAGGGATGAGCTCCGGTGCGAGGATGGCCGCCGGATTGTCCGTTGCGGCGATCCGGAAGACGCGGCGGCTGGTGGCGGGATCGAAGAACTGCGCCACGTTGGCGAACTCGCGCAATCGCTCGATCAGCTTGGCGAGTTCGGGCTGGAGCGCGGCGGCGTGCGGTGTCGGCACCATCCCGCGGCCGGATGATGCCGGGATCAAGAGTTGGTCGCCAAACAACTGCCGCAGCCGAAGCAAACGAGCGGAAAGAGCGGGTTGCGTGATGCCGAGCCGAGCTGCGGCATGGGTGACGTTCCGTTCTTTCAGAAGAGCATCGAGCGTTAGGAGCAGCCCCCCGTCGATCTCGAGCATACGTTCGCGCAATTGAGCTCGTCCCTCAGGTTAAAGCAGCATGGATCCACTGCCGGGACTCCTCGTATCGCACTGTTGGCTTACGGGCAAAGCGGTGCCCTCCCGTGCTTTGACCGGCCTGCGAGTTCGTTAGCCCCGGCAAGCGCGCTCGAGGTCCGCGAGTATGATCTTCTTCGTCTTGTACATCACCTGAAGAACCCGCGCGGCTTGTCCCGTCGGGATCCCCCAGCATTTGCAGCAATGTCCGCCTTCGAGAGCCGTACGAATGCCGTCAACCTCCGCTGGCCGCTTCTCCAGAATGGCGGCTTTTGAGACGGCATTCTGGCTTGGCAATGGCTGCTTCGGGTCTAACTGGCGTCGTCCCGACTCGGCATCCCCGACTTGGCATTCCCCGACTTGGCATCCCCGACTTGGCATCAATGTCCGGAAGTGGCTGAACTTGCTCGTGATCGGATTTCGCCCCTTAGAACCACTCCAAGCGTCGTCCTTCTAGTCTGAGCAAGCGATCCTGCGGCACATCCAGGTTTGCGGCTTCTTTCTCGGGCATTCCCAGCACCATGCGGAACAGGGCGCGCACGACGCCGCCATGGGTCACGCAGACCGTCTGGCGGTCCAGCGCGTCGAACCACGGCTTTATCCGTTCGAGCAGCATTTGATAGCTTTCGGCGCCCTCGCCGGGCGGCAGGAAATTCCATTTGTCGAAGCGCCTCTCCCTGGCCGAGCCCAAATGCCGGGCCTTGAGTTCGGGAAAGGTGAAACCCTGCCAGTCGCCGAAACTCATTTCGACAAGGCGGGGATCGGTGCGGTAAGCCTGCGGATCGAGCTTCATCGCAGCGCGGATGCGCTCCATGGTCTCGCGCGTCCGCCGCATCGGGCTGGCGACAAAGTCGAAATCTCCAGGGTTATGAACGAATTCGCCCAGCCGAAGACCGTTGCGAGTCGCCTGCTCGCGGCCGAGCGCGTTGAGGTCGGTGTCGGCCTGTCCTTGCAGCCGGGCCTCGGCGTTCCATTCCGTCTGGCCATGGCGCGCGATGTAGACGAGCGGATACATCAGGTCATCCGGAGAGCAGGCGGAAAGCGGGAGAGTTCGAAGGGGTCTATTCCTTGACGGTCGAAATATCAGGCGCGTCGACCGCCTTCATGCCAACGACGTGATAGCCGGAATCGACATGGTGGATCTCGCCGGTGACGCCGCGTGAAAGGCCGGACAGAAAATAGACGGCTGAATCGCCGACTTCCTCCTGCGTCACCGTCTGCTTCAGCGGTGAATTGTATTCATTCCACTTCAAGATGTAGCGAAAATCGCCGATGCCCGAGGCGGCCAGCGTCTTGATCGGACCGGCGGAGATGGCGTTGACGCGGATTTTCTTGGCGCCGAGGTCGACGGCCAGATAGCGCACGCTGGCTTCAAGCGCCGCCTTGGCGACACCCATGACGTTGTAGTGCGGCATCACTTTTTCGGCACCGTAATAGGTCAGCGTCAGCAGCGAGCCGCCATCGGTCATCAGCGCCTCGGCGCGCTTGGCGATGGTGGTGAAGGAATAGACCGAAATGTCCATGGTGCGCAGGAAATTGTCGCGCGTCGTCTCGACATAGCGGCCTGTCAGTTCGTCCTTGTCGGAAAAGGCGATGGCGTGGACGAGAAAATCGAGCTTGCCCCAATGCTTAGCGATGTCGTCGAAGACCGCATCGAGCGTTGCCGGATCGGTCACGTCGCAATGGCCGGCGACATGGGCGTTGAGTTCCGCCGCCAGCGGCTCGACGCGCTTCTTGAACGCCTCGCCCTGATAGGTCAGCGCAATCTCGGCGCCGTGGTCGACGCACGCCTTGGCGATGCCATAAGCGATCGACCGATTGTTCGCGACGCCAAGCACAAGCCCGCGCTTGCCGGCCATAATGCCTTGTCCACCCGCCATGTGAGCGCTCTCCGCAAGATTTTCTGCTTTGTGGAGAGCCTATCGCACAGGCACAGAGCCCCTTCAAGCGCTCAAAACGGACAGTTCAGGGGACAAAAGCGTCGCTCTGCAGCGCCGCGCGTCCTTTTGGACGCGCAACGGACCGCTGTAGCACTAACCTTGCGCACGATCTTTTCCGAAAAATCGATTCCGACTTTTGCTACGCTGACCTTCGGTTCGGGGTCATGTGCTAGCGTTTTCGGTTGCGCATCAACGCTTCGAGTTCGCTGTCGCCACCTTCAGGCAGCATCAGCCGCACATGCGCGTAGAGATCGCCGTGACCGCCAACTTTTTCCGGTAGGCCCCTGCCCTTCAGCCGCAGGACCTTGTCCGAGCTCGACCAGGCGGGAACGTTGACCGCAAGCTTGCCGGTCGGCGTTTCGACCGCCACCTTGGCGCCCAGCACGGCATCCGCCAGTGCAACCGGCAGGTCGGCATGGAGGTCGCGGCCTTCGACACGATAGCGCGGATGGCGGCGGAAGCGGATTTTGACCAGCGCGTCGCCCGGCTGCCCCGGCCCTTGCTCGCCCTGGCCTTTCAGCCGGATGGTCTGGCCGTCCTCGACATAGGCTGGCAGCTTGACGGCGACCTTGCGTCCGTCGGGGAACATCGCCGTCACTTTCTCCGCGGTCGCCGCTTCCTCGATGGTGACGTCGAGCGTCACGTTCAGGTCGGCGCCGGACGGCGCCTGCCGGCCGGCACCCATGCCGGCACCGCGAGAGAAGGTCTCGCCGAAGATCTGGCTGAAGATGTCGCTGTTGCCGTCGAACGGATCGCCGCCCGGACGGCTTGAGCGAAACTCGAAGCGCGAGCCGCCCGGTCCTTGCTGCCGACGGAAGCCGGCGAACGGATCGGCGCCGCCCGCGGCACCTTCGAAGCCCTGGAAACGCGGCTTGCCGTCGGCGTCGATCTCGCCGCGATCGAAAGCCGCACGGTTCTTCTCGTCGCCGACGATCTCGTAAGCCTGGTTGGCCGCGGCAAACCGCTCCTTCGCCTTGGGATCCGGATTCTGGTCCGGATGATACTCCTTGGCGAGTTTGCGGTACGCCGATTTTATGTCCTTGGCCGATGCGTTCTTAGCAACGCCCAGCACCTCATAGGGGTCGCGCATGCTTCCTGCCCTGGAGAAGGAGTGAGTCCACGATTGCCATCTATATGCGCTCGCATAGGAAGAAATTCCAGTGGCGCGCGGTCATATGATGGCGGAAAATCAGAGCGCTTTGAAGTCCTGCATCCGCCAAGCGCCGGCGCCGGCCAGGCACACCTCGCCCTTGAACAGCGCGACGCCGTCGAAGCTTTCGCGCGATGCGGTGAAGCGGCGGCAAAGCTGGCCGTTGTCCCTAGACTCCGCCAGTTCCGTGATCGAGCCGCGCGAACCGGTATCGGAATTCGCCCAGGGAACGGCCTGCCCGCCAAGTTCCTGGATATCGGCGGAAGACACCGCGTTGCGGATTGTCGTTTGGTCCGAGGCGCGATCCTGATCGATCGGCGAGGCAGAAGCAGGGGTGCTGCTGGTGAGGATTGTACGGTCGACCTCCGCCTGCTCCAAACTGAAGCCGCCGGCACCGCAGCCGGCAAGCGGCAAGGCTACCAGCACCATCGCGACCTTGACCGCAGCCTGGGCGCTGGCCGAAGCAATAAGGCTCCATTGCCTGCTGTCAAAAGGTTGCGCGATACGCGACAATCGGCAATCTCCCCAGCCGGCAACAGAATTTGGAAAAACTATGAGCGAGACTGAGTTAACAAGCGGTGACTTTACCGAGGCTGCCGAGCCATTCCGCCTCTTTGCCGCATGGCTCGACGATGCGACGAAGAGTGAGATCAACGATCCCAACGGCGTGGCGCTGGCGACGGTCGATGCCGAGGGCATGCCGAATGTGCGGATGGTGCTGCTCAAGGGATTCGATGAAAGCGGATTTGTCTTCTATACGAATTTCGAGAGCGCCAAGAGCCGTGAGATTCTTGGCAGCATGAAGGCGGCGATGTGCTTCCACTGGAAATCGCTGCGCCGGCAGGTTCGTGTGCGCGGGCCGGTGGAGATCGTCACCGAGGCGGAAGCGGACGCCTATTATGCGACGCGCCCGCGCGGCAGCCGCATTGGCGCCTGGGCGTCGAAGCAATCGCGGCCGCTGGAGAGCCGCTTCGCACTGGAAAAAGCGGTTGCCGAATACACGGCGCGCTATGCGATCGGCGAAATTCCGCGACCGAAACACTGGTCGGGCTTCCGTATCGTGCCGCAGACGATCGAGTTCTGGCACGACCGGCCTTTCCGATTGCACGACCGCGTCGTCTTTTCCCGCAACGCCAATGGCGGCTGGGACAAGACAAGGCTTTATCCCTGACCTTTTTGAGGACCGTGCGGCAAGATATGATTTCATGCCGCTCCGTTCGCAAAAAGGGTGAACCATGAGCCTGTTCCTGGCATTCCTCGGCGTCTCGTTCGTCGTCCTCGCCACACCCGGGCCGGACACGGCCATCACCATTCGCAACGCACTTCTCGGCGGGCGCGCCGGCGGCGTTTTCACCGCGCTCGGCATCGCCGGCGGTCAGACGATCTGGGCATTGGCCACCAGCGCCGGCATTGTCGCCCTGCTCGTCGCTTCGGAGCCGCTTTTCCTCGCCGTCAAATATGCCGGTGCTGCCTATCTCGTCTATCTCGGCGTCAAGGCACTGCAAGAGGCGCTGCGGCCGTCCCACCAGGCGGAGGCGCTGGCCGTCGCCAAGCCTTCGCGACGATTGACGGCGGCAAGCGCATTTCGGCAGGGCCTGATCAGCGATCTCGGCAATCCAAAGATGGCCGTGTTCTTCGCCAGCCTTTTGCCCCAATTCGTGCCGCCGGGCCAGGAAAGCTTCGCGGCGTTGCTTGGTCTCGGAG
>NZ_SUEO01000118.1:10430-15638 GCF_004962925.1 Mesorhizobium sp.
GTCTTCGCCGTCATGACCTTTACGTGGCTGGCGCTTTACGCGACGGTCGTCGCCAAGGCCGGGGATTTTCTGCGCCGGCCATCAATCCGCCGCGTCATCGAAGGCGTCACCGGAATGGTGCTGATCGGTCTCGGCATCCGTATCGCAACTGAACACCGCTAGATGGAGTGCACTTTCGCCGATTGTCCCGGATGCTCAGGGTAATTCTTGACGAACCACCTTGGTTCACCAATAATCATCGTGAACCAAGCGAAAGTTAAGACCATGACGGCTTTTACCGTGCGCGTCCCGGACGAAACCGCAAACAGACTTGACCAGCTTGCCGAAAAACTCGACCGCTCGCGCTCCTATGTGGCTGCGCAGGCCATTGAGGACTTTGTAGCCCGTGAGGAATGGCAACTCGCCGAGATAGAGGCCGGGTTGGCCGAAGCCGAGCGCGGCGATTTTGCCAGTGACCGTGATGTAGCCGCTGTTGTCGGAAAATACGTCAAGTCCGCCCGCCAAGGATGAGCCGCAAAAGAATCCGCTGGACCAAGCGAGCGCTGCGTCGGCTTGACGAAATCGGCGCACATCGAGAAGGACAACTCCGAGGCGGCCGCCCGAGTCATCGCGCGCATCGTGACGGCGGCGGAACATCTCGCTGAGCAACCGGCCATGGGGCGCATCGGGCGCATCAAGGCGACGCGGGAGCTCGTTTTGGTCGATATTCCGTATATCGTCCCCTATCGCGTCAACGGCGAGACTGTCGAAATCCTCACCGTCATGCACGCCGCCCAACGGTGGCCGCAGGCCCTGTAAAATCGCCAACACCATGGCCCCGTCATCAGGCCACACCGCCTTCAGCCTACCTTCTTCCTGGTCATGAAGGCCATCAAGGCGGCGCGGGCCTCGTCGGATTTGAGCCGCTCGCGGAAATGCTCGCTTTCCTGGCCGATGCGGGCAACGAGATCTTCACGCGAGCCGCGCATCAGGTCACGCGCGATCTTCAGCGCTTGCGGTGGCTTGGCCGCGATCTGACCGGCGGCGGCAAGCACTGAGGCTTCGAGCTCGTTTTCCTCGACCACCGCGTAGATCAATCCGGCGGCTTTCGCCCGTTCGGCCGAAAGGCCCTCGCCTAGGCCAAGCAGCGCGAAGGCGCCTTGCCGCCCTAGGATCTGCGGCGCAAGCAGGCTCGACCCGGCCTCAGGGACCAGGCCGAGATCGACGAAGGGCGTGCGGAACATTGTGCGCGGCGTGGCGAAGGTCAGGTCGCAGTGCAGGTTGAGCGTGGTGCCGATCCCTACCGCAATGCCGTCAACGCCGGAAACCATGGGTTTTTCCGCCCTGGCCAGCGCCATCAGGAAATCCCAGACTTCGGTGCCGCCCTCGCCGCCGGTGGCGACGACCATGAAATCGGCAAGATCGTTGCCGGACGAGAAGGCGCCTGAAACACCAAGGAAGACATGAACGCGGATCGCCGGATCGGCGTCGCCCTCGACAAGGGTTTTGGACATTTTCGCATACATGGCGCGCGTCAGCGCGTTCTTCTTGTCCGGACGGTTCATGCGGATGATCTGGATGGCGCCCTGGCGCTCGACGAGGATATGGTCTGTCATGGTCGGCCCCTTGTGGACGTGAGCTTGTGAACGTCAGGAAGTTCAGGCAGAAATCAGTGCCTTGCCGGCAGCCGCAAGACTTTCAGCGCCGCCGATGACGCGCTCCTTCAGCGCGCCCGCCTCGCCAAGCAGGTTTTCGGCGAAGAACCGGCAAAGGGCGATGCGGCCTTGGTCGGCAAGCGCGCCGCGCGCCAGATAGGCGCCGCCCGCCGCAAGCGAGATCAGCCTCAGATAGGGCGTCGCACCGGCCAGCGTCTCGTCCGAGTGCCCATCAGCCAGCAGCCCTTGCAGGAAACGTGTCGCTTCGCTGACATCGTCGAGTGCCTTGTCGAGACCATCGGCGGTGCGGCCAAACCCCTGAAGATTTGAGGTCCGCACCTGATTGGCGACCGCTTTCAGTTCGGCGATGTAACCATGAACATGCTCGCCGCCGCCAAGCGGCAGCTTGCGCGCCACCAGGTCGATCGCCTGGATGCCGTTGGTGCCTTCATAGATCGGCGCGATGCGCGCGTCGCGGTAAAGTGCTGCCGCACCCGTCTCTTCGATGAAGCCCATGCCGCCATGCACCTGCAGCCCGAGCGAGGCGACCTCGACGCCGACATCGGTGGAAAAGGCCTTGGCCAGCGGCGTCAACAGATTGGCGCGCTCCTGCCAGTGGATGGCTTTATCGCCACTGGATATTCGCGCGTTGTCGATGGCATGCGCGCAGGAATAGCTGATGGCGCGCGCAATCTGGGTCAGCGCCCTCATGGTCAGGAGATTGCGCTGCACGTCCGGGTGATGGACGATCGGCGCCATGCCGTTGCCGTCGTAGCTTGCAGCTTTGCCTTGCCGGCGGTCATTGGCGTAGGTGAGCGCCTTCTGCGTGGCCGCTTCGGCGACCGCCACGCCCTGCATGCCGACCGCGAGCCGCGCATTGTTCATCATGGTGAACATGCAGGCGAGGCCCTTGTTTTCCTCGCCGATCAGCCAGCCGATCGCGCCAGGCGCCATGCCTTCGAAACCATCGCCATAGATCATGGTGCAGGTCGGCGAGGCGTGGATGCCCAGTTTGTGCTCCAGCCCGGAGCAGAAGACGTCGTTGCGTGCGCCCAGCGCGCCATCGTCGCCGACCAGGAATTTCGGCACCAGGAACAGCGAAAGGCCACGTATGCCGGCCGGCGCATCCGGCAGCCGCGCCAGCACCAGATGAATGATGTTGTCGGTAAAATCGTGCTCGCCATAGGTAATGAAGATCTTTTGCCCGAAGATGCAGTAGGTACCGTCGCCGGCCGGCTCGGCGCGGGCGCGCAACGCATTCAGGTCCGAGCCCGCCTGCGGCTCAGTCAGGTTCATCGTGCCCATCCATTCGCCGGAGACGAGCTTTTCCAAATATTTGGCCTTCAGCGTCGGGGAGGCGTGCTTGTCGAGTGCCTCGACCGCGCCCATGGTCAGTGTCGGGCCAATGCCGAAGGCCATTGCGGCTGAGTTCCACATTTCGAGCGCAGCGACGCCGAGCATGGTCGGCAGCGCCTGGCCGCCGAATTCCTCCGGCGCGGACAGTGCGTTCCAGCCGCCGTCGATCCAGCGGCGATAAAGCGCCTTCCAGCCAGGCGGCGTAGTCACGGCCGCACCCTTCAGTACCACGCCATGCTCGTCGCCGATCTTGTAGAGCGGCGCAACCTCCTCTGTGGCGAAGCGGCCGGCTTCCGCCAGAATGGCGTCGACGAGGTCTTCGCCAAGGTCGCCAAACGTGCCGGCGTCGAGCGCCGGCTTCAGGCCGGACACATGCTTCAGCGTGAAGGCGATTTCCTCGACTGGTGCCCGATACATGCCGCTCGCTCCTCCTCTGTCCGGCAGGTCAACTTAAGATCCGTGCCGACGCAAAGCCATCCGCTTTTGGGTCGCATCTCTCCCACCTTCTTTTTACGTAAACGTCAAAATTTGTCACGCAGATTTTGCAATTGCTGCGACACAGGGTAAATTCGGCAAGACCGACTAGAAATACCGGATCGGATCGCCCGTGCTCGCCAGACCTGACGCCTATCGCTGCATCGAATGCGGCCTGTCCTATCGAGCGGCAGGTTTTTGGTACTATCGGGGCAAGGTCGAGGACGGCGCCGCCTATTGGTCGGATCGCGGCATCCTGTGTTCGCCGCAATGCTCGCTGGCCTATCACCACAAACGCGAGGCCGAGGGAACACTGCCGCAGGTACCGACGCCTGACCCGTTCCAGATCCAGCCGGCCTCCCGCCGTTGATGCCCAGCAAACCCGCCACCGGCAGAAGTGCGACATTCGCCGCGGGCCGCCGAAAGCATTTCCTTAACCATGGCGGTTCAGGATCAGGCTTTGGCCAGCAAGGATCTGCTGTTTGAAGCCGCCGGCGCACCCCCTTCGCCGTCTAGGGCCCCTCGTCGTCGCGGCCGCGATGACAATGGCGTTGGGGCCTGCACAAGCCTCGGATTTTTCCGAGCCGTGGAAGAATGCCGACCGGGCGCTGGTGATCGACGCCTACGAATACAATTCCGTCGACTGGGCTCAACTTGCCACCGACAAGCGCATCGTCGGCTTCATCAACAAGGCGTCCGACGGGATGCCGCCACCCTATTTCTGTTTCGGCGCCGAGACCGAGACGCGGCTCTGCAAGACACTGTGGAAGCGCCATGCCGTAGCACAGGAACTGTTCCAAACGCGCAAGGTGGTTGCCAAGGCGCTCGGCTTGAAATGGGGCGCTTATCATCTCGCCCGCCCCGGCAACCCCGTGGGACAGGCCAATAATTTCATCAATTTTGCGAAACCTGGGCCGGATGATCTGCTTGCGCTCGACATCGAGGACGACGACCCAACGCAATGGATGTCGCTCGAAGATGCCGAGGAATTCGTCCGCCATGTGCATCGACGGCTTGGCCGCTTTCCGGTGCTCTACACCAACGGCAAGACCGCCAGGCACATCGCCGACAACAAGTACAAATACCGGCTGCTGTCGCGGCTGCCGCTCTGGTATGCGCGCTACAAGCCCGATATCGGCGTGCATTTTCCAATGGGCAACTGGCAAGGCTACGCACTCTGGCAGTTTTCGGCAAAAGCCAATTGCGGGCGGTTCCGCTGCCCCTACCGGGTGGCTGGCACGCCCAACGACATCGATGTCAATGTCGCTCCGATAGATGCCGCCGCATTGCGCACACAATGGCCATTCGGCGGGCTGATCGACGTGCAACCGGATTACCTCGCCTCGATACCGGTGCCTCTCTCGCGCGAGGCCGGGCTAGCCGGTAATGCCATCACCTACGCGACCGTGGCGGCACCACCGACCTTCGCCGAAATAACAGCCGCGTTCAGCGCACGCTGGACCAAATTCCGCAGCAGCTTTCAACTGCCTTTTGTAAAGGCAGCGCCGCGCCTTCCGCGTGGGATTGCCGAATATGTCGCCTGGACGCGGAAGGAAAAGCGCTCCGCATCAGCCCCTGAAGCCGCGCTCGCCGGCGATCCAGTCAGCACCGCATCGACCGAGTTCGATCGTGGCCTGCGCTAAAATCTGAAACCCGGTGAAGGTCAGCGCACCTGCTCGCGCGCCACGGCCTGCCAGCCGATGTCGCGGCGGCAGAAGCCTTGCGGCCAATCGATCCGGTCGAG
>NZ_SUEO01000118.1:15648-19834 GCF_004962925.1 Mesorhizobium sp.
GTGCTGCCGACAGCCGTGACGTCAAGCACACGACCGCCATTGGCGACCAGCGCGCCGCTGTTGATGGCGGTGCCGGCATGAAAGATCTCGACGCCATCGCTCGCGACCTCTTCGACGCCGCGAATGACCGAGCCCTTTTCCGGCGTGCCGGGATAGCCCCTGGCCGCCATCACCACGGTGAGCGCCGCCTCGTCGCGCCAGCGCGCTGACATATGCGCAAGCTGGCCGTCGGCAGAAGCGTTGAGCAGGACCAAAAGATCGTCCTTCAGCCGCATCATCAGCACCTGGCATTCCGGGTCGCCGAAACGGGTGTTGTATTCGATCAGCTTCGGCCCCTTGTCTGATATCATCAGGCCGGCGAACAACACGCCTGAAAACGGCGCGCCAAGTTCGGCCATGCCGCGCATGGTAGGCTCGACGATCTCGCGCATCGTGCGGTCGATCATCTCCGGCGTCATCACCGGGGCCGGCGAATAGGCGCCCATGCCGCCGGTGTTCGGGCCGATGTCGCCGTCACTGAGACGCTTGTGGTCCTGCGCGGTGCCGAACGGTAGCGCGGTGGCGCCGTCGCACAGGCAAAAGAAACTCGCCTCTTCGCCGGTGAGAAACTCCTCAACCACCACCTCGGCACCGGCCTGGCCGAAAGACCCGTCGAAACAGGCTTCGAGTGCTGCCAGCGCCTCGGTCAACGTCATGGCGACGGTGACGCCCTTGCCGGCGGCGAGGCCGTCGGCCTTGATGACGATCGGCGCGCCCATCTTCTCGACATAGGCCCTGGCCGACGCCAGGTCGCCGAAACGGCCATAGGCAGCGGTCGGGATTTCGTATTTCGCGCAAAGGTCCTTGGTGAAACCCTTCGAGCCTTCCAACCGCGCCGCAGCCTTGGACGGGCCGAAGACGCGAATGTTTTCAGCGCGGAGGTCGTCGGCAATGCCGGCGACCAGCGGCCCTTCCGGCCCGACCACGACGAGATCGATCTTTTTCTCTATGCAGAACCGGGCCACCGCCGCATGATCGGCAATGTCTAGCGTCACCAGCTCGGCTTCGCGGCCGATACCCGGGTTGCCGGGGGTCGCGTAAAGCTTCGTCAGCAGCGGCGAAGCCGCGATCTTCCAGGCCAGGGCATGTTCGCGGCCGCCGGAGCCGATCAATAAAACACGCATGCCCACATCCCTTGCCATTCCACGATCAGGACTGCGCTATTGCGCCTCGGACGATGGGTCAAGACATTTGGGAGACTTTGAGAGCAATTCCACACGGGAACGGGAATGGTCGGCCCGGCATGACGCTTGACGGCGTTCGCCTCTGCTGCCACTCCAGCACGATGGAAACCGTCCAGTCGAAAACAGCCCAGGGCCGCGTCGCCGATGCGCCGAGCGGCCACTGGGTCTACCGCATTCTGCCACGCTGGCTGTGGCCCTATGCGCAGCTTGCCCGATGGGACCGGCCGATCGGCTGGCAGTTGCTGTTGTGGCCGTGCTGGTGGTCCGCAGCCCTCGCAGCAAGCGCCTACCCGCGCCCCGGCGACCCGCTGCTCTCTCTGCTGCCGGCGCCATGGTATCTCGTGCTGTTCCTGATCGGCGCCATCGCCATGCGCGGCGCCGGATGCACCTATAACGATCTGGTCGACCAGGACATCGACAATCAGGTGGAACGCACGCGTTCGCGGCCGTTGCCCTCGGGAAAGGTCACACGCCGGCAGGCCTGGGCGTTTCTCGCCGTCCAGGCATTGATCGGCCTCGCCGTGCTTTTGCAGTTCAACAGCTTCGCCATCCTGCTCGGTATCTGTTCGCTCGCCGTCGTCGCTGTCTACCCATTCATGAAGCGATTTACCAACTGGCCGCAACTGGTTCTCGGCCTTGCCTTCTCCTGGGGTGCGCTGATGGGATGGGCGGTCGAGTTCGGCGATCTCGATGGCCCGCCCGTCATGCTCTATATCGGCTCGATCCTGTGGGTGATTGGATACGACACGATCTATGCGCATCAGGACAAGGAAGACGATGCCATCGTCGGCGTGCGCTCGACCGCACGCCTGTTCGGCGACAACACCAAGGCCTGGCTCGTCGGGCTCTATGGCGGAGCGCTGGTCTGCTTCGCCATCGCCTTCGCGTCGGCGCAGGCGCCGGTGCCGGCGCTGGCCGGGCTTATCGCCGCCGGTGCCCATATGGCGCGGCAAGTAGCAAGGCTGGACATCGACGATGCGGACCAGTGCATGCTTTTGTTTAGGTCGAACAACCAGGTCGGCTGGCTGGTCTTCCTTGGCCTGATCGGCGGCGCGGTGTGGGTGGCGCTGAAGCCGTTGGTTTAGGCGATGTCGACATTCAGGTGATGCCGGCCTGCAAACGGCGGCTTCCTGCGCTTCCGGTGCTCACGTACCCAAAAGTACGCTCCGCTCCGGTTCTCGGAAGCCACCATTTTCGGCTCGGCCTAACCTGAATCTCAACACACCCTTAAGCGCATCACGTTTCAACGGACTTTTGCGCGACATGCGCTATTCGTCGCGCGAGATAATTTCCTTGCCGCCGATGACCAGCCTGAGGCCGAGATCGCCGGCCCTGCGGCGGGCGAGAAAGCGCGGGCGGCGCGTGTTCGAAATCCGACCCTTGCGACGGTCCTGCGCCGGCAATGTCTTGATTGCGGCGCCTAGCGATTCCTCCAGCGTGCGGGCGACGCCGTCGGATTCGATCAGAAGCATCGGCAGACGATAGGCGTCGGCCCAGGCGCGCCAGTCGGCTGCGACATCCTCGAGATCGTCGGCGACCAGCAACGGCACCGACAGCATCGGATCATTGTGCAGAAGCTCCAATGTCACCGTGACATTGCCATCCGGATCCTCCATCGCGCGGGCGGCCACGCCGCGAAATGCGTTGGCGGGCAGAGCGATGATCGCCGGCACGCCGCTCATCTCCAGCATGCGGCGAATGACGGCGCCACGGTGGTCGATGGTGAAGGTAACGTCGCCATAGTCGTCGCGCGTGGCGTAGCTCACTACCTGCGGCAGGCGGAATGGGTCGAGGCGCATATTGCGCCCGGCCCAGACTGGCTTCAGTCCAGTGTTCATATTGTGCCTTTCCTGTCTCTCCTGAGAGCCGGTCTTCCGGTTCTCCGGGCTGGTTTTTCCAGCCTCGTTGTGGGGAAACATTAGCGCGGGCTTCTTATCGCAGCGCTTAAGAAAGTCGGTTAAATTTTGCTGATCTCAGGGGGATGGTTATCGGAATGCGACCATTCACAAAACATCGAAAGGATTAGATAACCTTACCGGGATTCATGATGCCGGCCGGATCGAAGGCCGTCTTCACCCTGCGCATAAGCTCGATCGCCATCGGCGGCGCCGTCGCGATCAATTCATCCCGCTTCAGCTGGCCAATACCGTGCTCGGCCGAGATCGAGCCGTGAAAGTTGCGCACGACATCGTGCACGGCCTTGTTCATGGCGTGATAGAGCCCGAGAAACGCTTCGTCATCGCCGCCGACCGGTCGCGAAATATTGTAGTGGAGGTTGCCGTCGCCCATGTGGCCGAAACAGACCTCGCGCGCACCGGGGCTAACCGATTGCACGGCGCCGGCCACCTTTTCGATGAATTGCGGGATAGCCGCCACCGGCACCGAGATGTCATGCTTGATCGAGGCGCCTTCGGGCTTCTGTGCGTCGGGCAGCACCTCGCGGAAATTCCAGAAGGCATCGCCCTGGGCGAAACTTGCCGCGATCACCGCATCGCCGACGATTTCCTGTTCGAGGCCGGCCGTGAGCAGCTCCTCGATCAGGGCTCTCGCATCCTCCGCCGAGCGCCCCGACGAGATTTGCACCAGCACATACCATGGCCAATCCTCGGCCAGCGGCCGCACGGTGCCCGGCGCGTGCAGAAGCGTGAAGTCATAGGGCCTCTGTCCGATCAGCTCGAAAGCAGTGAGCGCGGCCCCGGCACGGTCCATCGCCAGGCTGAACAGAGACAGCGCCGCCTCGGCCGAGGACAGGCCTGCAAACGCCACCTCGCGCCCCTTAGGCTTGGGGAAAAGCTTGAGCACGGCAGCGGTGATGATGCCGAGCGTGCCCTCGGCGCCGACAAACAGGTTCTTCAGATCGTAGCCGGTGTTGTCCTTCTTCAGCTTGCGCAGATCGTCGAAGACCTCGCCGGTCGGCAGCACCACCTCGACGCCGAGGCAGAGCTCACGCGCATTGCCATAGG
>NZ_SUEO01000119.1:0-12842 GCF_004962925.1 Mesorhizobium sp.
GGATAGTCCTGGCCGGGAGGTGCGTATCGCCGAAAACGACGCCCTCGGCATCGCAGCGCGTGACGGGCCGGCCGAGTTCGACCTCGACGCCGAGCCGCTCGAGCGCCTTGCTGGCGTAATCGGAGAGTTCCGGCGCGAAATTGGGAAGGACGCGGTCGCCGGCCTCGATCAGCACCACGCGCGTCTGCCGCGTATCGATGTTGCGGAACTCGCCGCGCAGCGTGTCGTGCGCCAGTTCGACAATGGTGCCGGCCAGTTCCACGCCGGTCGGTCCGCCGCCGACGATCGCCAGCGTCAGCAACGCCTGGCGCCTGGCGGGATCGGTTTCCCGCTCGGCCTGCTCAAAGGCGAGCAGAATGCGCCGTCGAATGGTGGTGGCGTCCTCCAGCGTCTTCAGCCCTGGTGCGAAAGGCTCCCATTCGTCATGGCCGAAATAGGCGTGGCGGGCGCCGGTGGCCAGCAGCAGCGTGTCGTAGGCGACCGCATTGCCATCATCGAGCAGCACGCGTTTGCCGGCGCGGTCGACACCGCTGACGGTGGCGAGCAGCGTCGTCACGTCCTTGCGCTTGCGCAGGAGATGGCGGATTGGCCAGGCGACTTCCGAGGTCGCCAGCGCCGTGGTCGCCACCTGGTAGAGCAGCGGCTGGAAGAGATGGTGGTTGCGCTTGTCGATCATGGTGATGCGCACTGGCGCCCCGGCAAGCGCGCGGGTGAATTCGAGACCCCCAAAGCCCGCCCCGACGACAACGACATGATGGCTGGATTCATTCATCTCATTCACTCCGGAAGAGCAATTTCGCCAAGGCTGATGTAGATAGTTTTGTGCACTGCAACAACATCCGACTTTGCCGACTGCCCGCCCTAAGATGTCGCGAATGTACATGCCCCCATTCTGCCGGCGGGTATAATTTCGTCGAAACAGACGACGGGAGTGGAACTTGGATAGCGATCATGACGACGGTCGGGCGGACTATTCTTCGCCGCCTTGCTTCATGCACGAGCTCGACCCGGAATTCCGGGCGCCCCTATCCGACTGGACCGACGTCAAACGATGGCGCAAGGCCGAGCGCGAGCGGCTGATTGCAGTCCGCCTCGCTGTCTCGGCTGACGTGCGGACGGCAATGTCGCAGCGCATCGGCGAAAGCCTCGACGCCGTGATCGGTGACATCGCCAGCCGCATCGTCAGCCTGTACTGGCCGTTCCGCGGCGAGCCGGATCTGCGGCCATGGATGGCGTCCATCAATGAGCGCGGTGGCCGTACCGCACTGCCTGTCGTCATCGAGAAAGGCCGGCCGCTTATCTTTCGCGCCTACGCACCGGGCGACCGGCTGGAGAAGGGCGTCTGGAATATCCCGATCCCGGCTGAAGGCGATCCGGTGCTGCCCGACATCGTCATTTCGCCGATCGTCGGCATCGACCCGGGACAATTTCGCCTGGGTTATGGCGGCGGCTTCTTCGACCGCACCTTGGCGGCGATGCCATTCAAGCCGCTGGTCATCGGTGTCGGCTACGAACTGCAGCGCATCGCCACCATCTACCCGCAGCCGCATGACATCCCGATGGACCGGGTGGTGACAGAGGCCTTCGAGGGTTAGGCAAGTTCCGGCTTCATCCCCACGGCCGTCCGGTCGACGATCTCGCGCAAGGCGAAGGACGAATTGATCTTCGTCACATGCGGCATCGCCGACAGCCATTCCTTGTGGATGCGCTCATAGTCGACGAGATCCTTCGCAGCGATGCGCAGGATATAATCGTATTCGCCTGACATGAGGTGGCAGGACAGGACATTCGGGCAGCGCTTTATCGCCGCCTCGAAATCCGACAATGTCTTCTCGAATTGCCCCGACAGCGATATATGCACGATCGCCGTCATCTGGTGGCCAAGAGCGGCATTGGAAAGCCGGGCGTGATAGCCGAGGATGGTTCCGGATTTCTCCAGATTGTCCAGCCGCCGCGAGCAGGCCGACTGCGACAGGCCGACCTTCTCGGCGAGCGCCGCATTGGGGATCCGCCCATCCTTCTGCAACGTCTCCAGAATGGCGATATCGATCCTGTCGAGCGGCATTTTTCGGGATTCCTGCGGCAATCCAGCTATTTTGCGCAACGATTATCGAACCGCTCCCTCTTACGCAAGCGCATTCGCAAACACTTACGGGATGATTCGTGGTTCACTATCTCTAGACAGGGAACATGCCCACAAAGGGCTGGATCAGGAGGAGAAGAAGATGCGCGTCGGCTGCCCCCGGGAAATCAAGAACCATGAGTACCGCGTCGGCCTGACGCCGGGCTCTGTCCGCGAATATGTCGCGCATGGCCATGAAGTGCTGGTCGAGACCGGCGCCGGCGCCGGCATCGGCGCCGACGACAACGCCTATCGCGCCGCCGGCGCCACCATCGCCAAGACGGCCGCCGACGTGTTTGCCAAGTCAGACATGATCGTCAAGGTCAAGGAGCCGCAGCCCAATGAATGGGTTCAGCTCCGCGACGGCCAGATCCTCTACACGTATCTCCATCTTGCTCCGGATCCGGAGCAGACCAAGGGCCTGCTGGCCTCGGGCGTGACGGCTATCGCCTACGAGACAGTCACCGACGACCGCGGCGGCCTGCCGCTGCTGGCGCCGATGTCGGAAGTCGCCGGCCGCCTGTCGATCCAGGCCGGCGCTACCGCGCTGCAGAAGGCCAATGGCGGCCGCGGCGTGCTGCTCGGCGGCGTGCCCGGCGTGCTGCCCGGCAAGGTCACTGTGCTCGGCGGCGGTGTCGTCGGCCTGCATGCCGCCCGGATGGCGGCTGGGCTTGGCGCTGACGTCACCATCATCGACCGTTCGATCCCGCGCCTGCGCCAACTCGACGATATTTTCAGTGGCCGCGTCCACACCCGCTACTCGACCGTCGAGGCACTGGAAGAGGAATGTTTTTCCGCCGACATCGTCGTCGGCGCCGTGCTGATTCCAGGTGCCGCCGCGCCGAAGCTCGTTTCGCGCGAAATGCTGTCGGGCATGAAGAAGGGTTCCGTGCTGGTCGACGTCGCCATCGACCAGGGCGGCTGCTTCGAGACCTCGCACGCCACAACCCATGCCGAGCCGACCTATGAGGTCGACGGCGTCATTCACTATTGCGTCGCCAACATGCCGGGCGCGGTGCCGGTCACTTCGGCCCACGCGCTCAATAACGCGACGCTGCATTATGGCCTGCAACTCGCCGACAAGGGGCTGAAGGCGCTGGTCGACGACCATCATTTGCGCAACGGCCTGAATGTCCACAAGGGCAAGATCACCAACCGCGCGGTGGCCGAAGCACTCGGCTACGAACTGGTCGAGCCGAAGGCCGTTCTCGCCGCCTGAGCCCGCCGCTGATTCCTCCCCGACAGAGCCGCCGACGCCCTCGGCGGCTACGCCCCTTCGCCGCCGAAGACGGGAAAGAGCGGATCGATCGTCATTGTCTGCTCTCCGGCGCGTAATGGAGGATGACAACACCTGACTTGAGGGTCCTCGTCTTCAGATGTTTCAGGGGTATCCGGTTCGGGCCGCCCTTGAAGAGCGGCGTGCCTATCCCGAGAATGACGGGGTTGATCCCGAGGTGATACTCGTCGACCAGGCCGTGCTCCATCAGGGTCGCCGTGAGGTCGGCGCTGCCGAACACGAAGATGTCTCCGCCGTCCCTGGTCTTCAGCTTGGAGACTTCTTGCGCGATATTGCCGTTGAAGAGCTTCGTGTTGTTCCAGTCGGCGCTTTTCAACGTGCGCGAGAAGACCACCTTCTCGATCTTGTTCATGAAGTCCGCGATCCAGCCTTGCTCGGACGGCCAATAGGCTGCCATGAGCTCGTAGGTCACGCGGCCGAAGATCAGCGTGTCGGCCTTTTCCTGGGTCTCACGAATGTAGTTCTCGAGTTCTTCTTCGAAGACGAACCAGCTGATGTCCCTGTCCGGACCTTCGAAGAAGCCGTCGACGGTCACCATGTCCCATATGATCAGTTTTCTCATACAACCCTCCTCTTCGTGTATCCCTTTAGTGAATTCTCGGCCCTATCCCGCGAAGCGGAAACGCATGTTGGTGATCTGCCCCGCTTCCGGGACCTCGGTCTTCTGCCCTTCTGACTAAGGCGGATGCGGTCGCTGATGAGGACGGGCGCGACATGAATGAGGACCTCGTCCACAAGCCCTAATTCGAACCGACGGGAAGTAGCAGCATTTCAGCGGGATGCGACGAAGCGTTCCAGTTTGCCCAGAGTTTGCAGTCCCAGTTCCACCGCACCGAAGCCCTTCGCCTCCTGGAACTCGGCATCCGTGCTGAATACCATGCCCAGCGTTACCTTCGTTGCCCCGTCCTGATCCTCGAACGAGGCCCAAGCGTCGGCATGTTTCGGCCCGTTTTCGCCCCAATGCAGCGTGTAGCCGATCCTCTCCTCGGGCCGGACCTCGTTATAAAGATGGTGGTTCGGGAAGACCGTGCCGTCAGGCGCAATCATGTCGAATACCCATTCGCCGCCCGCTCGCAAGTCGATCCTCTTCGTTCGACAGGAGAAGCCTTCCGGCCCCCACCATTGCGGCAGCGTTTCAGGGTTCATCCACGCGCCCCACACAATGGACCGCGGCGCCTGAATCACCCGCTGCAGCACCATGGCCCGTTCAGCCGCGCCCGCGAGGTTGTCCAGGCCGGCACCGAAGCCAGCCCGGTAGCCTGCCTCCATGTCCTGCGCCAGCGATGAAAGCTGCACCGTCACGACCAGCCGGCTGCGCTCGTGCGTACCGGAAAGATCTGCCGTCACCAGCGCTGCTGATTGCGTCACGCCTTCGCACGAGATCACCTCGTAGTTCACGCTGCGCAGCGCCGGCTGCAACGCCAGCCAGCCGCACTCGCAGCGGATGTCAGGCTGGCCTTCTACCTTGCAGAGCGAGACCTCACGTCCACCCACCCTGGTATCGGCCTCCAAGAACTCCACGGTGACCGAGGGCGATGGCGCAGCCCAGATCGCCCGCGCAGCCGGGGCCGTCCAAGCCTGCCACAGTACTGCCAATGGCGCGGCCACGTCCCGTTCGAAGGTGAGCGTCGCAAAGCGGCCCTTCCTATCATCAGGCACCGCACGGGTCGCACTGTTTGTAGCAAGGTTCTGTGTCATTCTTCGCTTTCCTTCATCACATTCATCACAAATGCATCCAACCGGTCGAGGCGGGCTTCCCAGATGGCCCGCTGTTCATCGAGCCACGTCCGCACCGAGTCCAGAGCCTCCGGTACGATCGCGCAGGTGCGTATCCGCCCGTCCTTGGACGTGGTTATCAATCCTGCTTCCTCCAGCACGGAAAGGTGCCGCATCACCGTGGGCAGCCGCAGTCCCGTAGGCCTAGCTAGATCCGTTACCCGCGCAGGTGTTTCGGCAAGGCGGGTCAGGATCGACCGGCGGGTCGGATCAGCCAGCGCGTGGAAGACCAGCGAGAGATCAAGATCATGCTTAGCCATATCACTAACTATCGCCCGATTAGCCGGTGGCGCAAGCGAAAACTTCGTCAAGTAGCTAAGTTTTTCCGCCCAAACGCACCGAGTTCTTGGAGCAGGCGGCTCCCGTGCCGAGTCCACTGAGCGGTTGCTCACACCGATGCGAGCGCAGGCCGATGCCTGTACCAATCTCAGCTGTTCACGTCCTAGCTGACCGGTTTTGCTCGCCTTGCTTGCAATCTGCCCCTCCTGTGACTTTTTTGTTACAGCGACCAGCATGAGCTGCTGCTAGAGACGTGCTGGGTTTCAAAGGGGTGGGGCAATGATCAGCAAAAGATTCGCAAAATCTGTTCTTCTTGGCGCGGTTTCCGTTCTGGCGCTCGGATCGGTTTCTCATGCCGCCGACGCGGTTGTGCCGGTCGTCGAGCCGTCGGGCTTCAACTGGAGTGGCATCTATGTCGGCTTTGGCGTTGGCGCCGGCGCCAATGTCCACGAGCTCAGCAGCGATTTCCTTCCTGGCTTCTCGTTGAACGGCATTGGTGGTGAAGGCGTGTACGGTGAATTGACCGTCGGCTACGACTACATGGTGTCGCCGCGCTTCCTGATCGGCGGACTTTTGGATGCTCATGTCGGCAACATTGAAACCACGCTCGATGTTGCTGGATTGGATGCTTCGATCCGCGAGACCTACGGTTTCGACGCTGGTTTGCGGGTTGGCTACCTCTTCACGCCAAACACTTTAGGCTATGTGCTCGGCGGCTATTCCTGGCAGAAGTACAAGCTCGACACGAACGCGGGTTTTGACTTCGATTGGGACCAGAGCGGCTACTTCGTTGGAGCTGGCGTTGAAACCGCCATCAACAGCAACTGGACCATCAAGTCAGAATATCGCTATACCCGCTTCGGTACTCAGAACATTCTTTCCGAGTTCGATATACCGGACGGCGTTCTCGACACGGACACGTCGCGGCATACGTTCCAGGTTGCGGCCAACTATCGCTTTGGCGCCCAGAATGGCGGTGTCGCCTCTTTTGAGGCCCCTGCATACAACTGGACTGGCTTCTACGTCGGCGGTGCCGCCGGTGCGGGTGCGTCGGTGCATCAGATCAAAGTTCCGCCGCTTGGTGGCCTGGAGTTCAACGGGCTCGGTGGCGAAGGTGTGTTCGGCGAATTGAACGTCGGCTACGACCACGATTTCGGCAGCTGGGTGGCAGGCGTCATGGTTGACGCTCGCTACTCCGGCATGACTTCAGAGCTGAAGCTCCCGGGCGGATCCATTAATCTGGATACTGATTACGGTTTCGATGTGCTTGGCCGCGTCGGTTTGAAAGTCAACGAATCAACCCTCGCCTATGTGCTCGGCGGCTACAGCTGGCAGCACTTCGATCTGAATGCGTCCTCACCGATCGGCGATATCCTCGATTGGGACTCCAGCGGCTTCTCAGTTGGTGGCGGTCTGGAAACGGCCATGTCCAGCAACGTGACCGTCGGCATCGAATACCGCTATTCGCAGTTCTCCAAGAAGGATTTTTCGTCGGATATCGGGGCGCCGGATGACACCCTCACCTCCACGCCTTCGTTCCACACCGTCCGTATCGGTGCGAAGTACAAGTTCAACTAAAACCGTCCAGCCAACAGTCAAAGCCCGTCGGTCATTCCGGCGGGCTTTTTCTTTGCTCGGAAGTGCGGGCAACAAAAAAGCGGAGCCAAAGCCCCGCTTCCTCGGATGTCGAGACTTCCCGCCGGTTCATCCGCGGTCGGCAAATCGATCGACAATGCTTTTCTAACGCGACATTGCGACAAGCGTACGACAGATGAATACCGCCCGGATCGCTACGCGCGCTCGATCCGGCACTGGTAGCAATTGTTGCGCGCCGAGCGGACATGCACATAGGCGATGTCGTCGCGCTCGAACAAAGTCTCTGCCCGCGCCGCGATAGCGCCCGTCGGGATGACGCCGCCGCTGCCATAGACGATCCGGTCGTCCTTGCCGTAACCGCGCACGATGTAGTCGGTGCTCTCGAGCATTTCGGGAAGCGCCTCGGCTTCGGCAGCGCGCTCGCATTCCTCGGCGTGCAGGAAGATCGGCCCTGTCTCGGCATAGGGCTGCAATCCCGGGAATGGCCGGTAGGCCAGGATGAGATAGGCATCGCCGGCGGCCACGTTGTTCAGGCAGTGGCGGCAAGGCACGCCGTCACCGTCGGATATTTTCCGCTCTGGTGTGAGGCCGTAGGCGTCCGGCCCGCCGCGCTGCAAGGCTCTGACATCTTCCGTGGGCAAGGCTTTGAACTGGATGGTCATGGCGAAATCTCCGGTGTCGTCGACCGGAAATTACGCCGCCGCGCCAGCGCATCCCACCCGATTCCTGCCAATTTGGATCAGTCCATCAGGGCGTCGAGACCGCGCACCAGCCCGGTGATCTCCTGTACACGCCTGATAGCGAGCAGCGTGCCGCCCACGTAAGGAGCGGCGGACGATCCGGCGTCATGGCGGATGGTCAGCCGCTCGTCGGGTAGGCCGAACAACGCCTCGCAGGACAGGATGTAGGAAGGCAGGCGAAGCGCATGCACCTGCACCCCCTCGCCCGCACCGACCGCCGCGCCGCGCGTTCCAGGCACACCGGAGACCTCCGAGACCGGCCGCGCGGTCGAAGCCTTGCGGACATCGGCCAGAGCTTCGGCAAGCTCGCGCGCGGTGCCGGACGGCGCGTCGGGCTTCTTGGCGCTGGCATAGTCGATGACCTCGACATCCGGCACATATTTCGCCGCCATCAGAGCAAACCGCTTCATCAGCGTGGCGGTGATCGAAAAATTGCCGGCTGCAATCACGCCGACACGATTGGCGCGTGCTGCGGCGTCGATCTCGGCAAAATCGGCCGCACCCAGTCCCGACGTGCCGATCACAACGTGCCGTCCCTTTTCGATGGCCAGGAGCGCATGGTCTTTCACGACATGTGGCTTGGTGTAGTCGACCAGCACGTCCGACGGCACCTCCAGCGCTTCGGCCAGCGATGCGGAAACGATGATGCCATTAGCCGGCATGCCAACCAGCAGACCGGAATCCTGCCCCGCGCCGCTGCGTGACACGGTCCCGGCCAGCGCCATGTCGCCTTGCGCCCCGATTGCGGGAACCAGCGCCTTGCCGACCCAGCCTGTCGCGCCGGCCATCACCACCCGTATCGTCATCGTTTTGGTCCTTTCGCGCCGTCACATTGGGCTTGAATGACCAGCGATATGGAAAGAACCCGGCTCATTCAAGCCGGGCTCTCTTTTGACTGTTGATCCACACTGAGAATGGGATTCGTCAGGCGTCGAGTATCTGACCTACCTTATGAAGTCGTCGAAGCGGCGCAGCGTCACCCGGCGATTGCGCCAATTCTCGTTCTGCGTTTGCACGAGCAGGAATTCCTCGCCGTAGCCGACGGTTTCGAGCGCATAACCCGGCACGCCGAATTCGCGCACCAGGGTGCGCTTCAGCGAAGCGGCGCGCTGTTCGGACAGGATTTGGTTCGACTGGAAGGAGCCGACAGCGTCGGTATGGCCCTCGATCAGCACGCGGGCATCCGGGTCGCGCCGCAGGATGCGCTGAAGCGCATCGGCGATATTTTCGATCTTGCCGTATTGCGAGCTGGAAATGGCTGCCGAGCCAAAGGCGAAATTGATCGACTGGATATCGATTGAGCGGGCCATGCGCCGCAGGTCCGGCCGCCTCTTGAATTCGCGGATGGTGACGCGCTGGTTCGGGCGCAGCTTAACTCGGGGCGCCGCCTCGAGCTGACGCTCGATCGTCGCCGCCGAAGGCGTGGTCGCCTGGGCGGCGGCAAGGGTCGGCGTTGCCAGTGCCGCAATCAGCGCGGCGGCAAATGTGCG
This sequence comes from Mesorhizobium sp., assembly GCF_004962925.1. Taxonomy (GTDB): domain Bacteria; phylum Pseudomonadota; class Alphaproteobacteria; order Rhizobiales; family Rhizobiaceae; genus Mesorhizobium. Next base: position 9,301 of record NZ_SUEO01000119.1, read on the forward strand.
TCGGGTCAGCATGTCTTTTCTCCTTCGGCCTCGGCCACATTGATGGTGCCGGCAAGATGGCGAAGACAAGCTGAAGCATTGATGAACAACAAGTTCAGTTTTCGGGAAAAATCACGGTCGCATAACGCTGGCCGAGCGCTCGGCCAAAGACATCGGATGCACGATCTCCTTCTTTTGCGCCACCGGTGCAAAGCCGAGTTTCTGGTAGAGCGGCAATGCAGCAGGATGATCAAGCGTGCAGGTCTGCACCGTCACCCGCCTTGGGCCGTGCGACCAGGCGGCGGCGATCGCCGCACCCAGGAACCAGCGACCAATGCCTTGCCCGGTCGCGTGCTCCATCATGCCGAAATAGGCGAGTTCCACTTCCTCCGGCAGATGCGGCTTGAGGTCGAAGAAGCCGGCCGGGGCGCCGTCGAGATAGAGGACCCTGATGTCGCGATCCTCGCGGTGGATGCCTGCGGACAGCTCCTCGTCGCTCAGCCTCAGCACGTTGACCCAGTGCCATTTGCGACCCACCCGGTCCATCAAATAGCGGTAGAAATGCAGCGGAATGTCCTTGGTCTTCAGCAGCGCGATCTGGCGGTTGTACGGCACCGGCGGCGAATAGGCCGGCGGCACATGCATTTCGAGAAACGTCACCGTGACCTCGATGTCTTCCAGCGCTCCGTTTTCCATCACCGTCAGTCCTTGCCCGTCACCACGGGCGTATCGCCAAGTCCACCCCATTCCGTCCATGAGCCGTCGTAGAGCCTGTTGTCGGTATGGCCGAGCGTCTCGAGCGCCAGCGTGATCGCCGCCGCGGTGATGCCTGAACCGCAAGAGGTGACGACCGGCTTCGACAGGTCGATGCCGGCGTCCTCGATCACCTTGCGCAAGCGGTCTTTCGACAGCAGTTCGCCGTCCTCGGCAAGCGCCGAGAACGGCACATTGTGCGCGCCGGGCATATGTCCTGAGCGGATGCCAGCGCGAGGTTCAGGCTCGGTACCGGCAAACCGGCCGGCAGACCGGGCGTCGGCGATCTGGCTTTCCCCCGTCCCAACGATCCGGCGCATGTCGGCAAGGCTGGCGACGCGAGCGGCATCGAAATCGGCATGAAAAACGCAAGGCGCGATCTTCGTCGGCTCCGCCGTCACCGGCCGTCCCGCCGCCTTCCAGCGGTCGAAGCCGCCGTCCAATATATAGACTTGGAACACGCCCATGACGCGGAACATCCACCACGCGCGTGGCGCCGAGAAGAAGCCCGGACCGTCATAGACGACGATGGTGTCGTCGGCCGAGATACCCATCGCACCGACATATTGCGCGAAATGCTGCGGAGACGGCAGCGTGTGCGGCAGTGGGGAATCGGGATCCGAGATTGCGTCCTGATCCAGGAAACGGGCGCCCGGAATGTGCGCTGCGTCATATTCGGCGCGCGCGTCGCGCTTCTGCGCCGGCAGATACCAGGACGCGTCGACGATGGTGAGGCCAGGCTCGCCGAGACGCTTCTGCAACCAGTCCGCATCGACGGTGAAAGGACTGTCTTCGGCCATTCTTCTTCTCCTGTCCCGCCTTTGGCAATCTATATATCAAGCCGCGGGCATCGGACCAAAGCGTATTCGAAAGCGCCGGTTCTCACGGCCCTTCTTCTCGATTTTGCCGATATGGATGTCGCCGACTTCTCCAGTGCTCCTCACATGGGTGCCGCCGCAAGGCTGGCTGTCGATCGAGGCGTTCTCGCCGATGCAGACCAGGCGGATCTTGCCCGTGCCGACGGGTGGCCGAACATTCTTGGATTTCACCAAGCCCGGATTGGCCGCCAGCTCCTCGTCGGTGATCAGCCGGGTGAATACCGGATGGTCGGCCCGCACCAGTTCCATCAGCCTGGCCGTCACGTCGTCCTTAGTAAAGCCGGCATCCGGAATATCGAAGTCGACACGGCTGTCGTCTTCGGAAACCGAGGCGCCGGTGATCGGGAACGGGCAGACGACGGTGAGCAAATGGCAGGCTGTATGCATGCGCATCAGCAGATGCCGTCTCTCCCAATCGACGGCGAGCTTCATCGGCTCACCGACCTCAAGCACCGCCTGCTCAGGCGGCGGCAAATGGATGATCTCATCCTTGGTCTCGCCGGTGATGGTGGCGGCAACAGCGATCAGGCTGCCGTCGGCGCGTTGGAGTGTGCCTGTATCGCCCGGCTGCCCGCCCGACGTGGCATAGAAGATCGTCCGGTCCAGAATGATGCCGCCACGATCGTTGACGGCGACCACCACGGCATCAGCCGTCCTGAGATAGGCGTCGTCGCGAAACAGGGCGTCCGTCCTGTAAGCCATCACGCAACCTTTTCGAACGGCACCGAAATTGTGCTTCGCTGTTCCATCCAACCCGGCACCGGCAGTTTCTTTTGGCGCAGGAATTCCGGGTTGAACAATTTCGACTGATAGCGCGTGCCGTAGTCGCAAAGCACGGTCACGATGGTGTGGCCGGGACCCATTTCACGCGCCAACCGGATGGCGCCGGCAATGTTGATGCCGGTCGAGCCGCCGACACACAGGCCTTCCTCCTGGATCAGGTCGAAGATGATCGGCAGCGCGTCCTCATCGGGAATCTGGAATGAGAAATCCGGCGTGAATCCTTCCAGATTGGCGGTGATCCGCCCCTGCCCGATGCCTTCGGTGATCGAGCTGCCTTCGGATCTCAGCTCACCGCTGGTGTAGAAACTGTAGAGCGCCGCACCCAGCGGATCGGCGAGCGCGATCTTGATGTCCTTGCTCCTGGCCTTCAGCCCGAAGGCGACGCCGGCCAACGTTCCACCGGAGCCGACCGCCGAGACGAAACCGTCGACCTTGCCGCCGGTCTGGGCCCAGATTTCTTCCGCCGTGGTGCGTGTATGGCCGTCACGGTTGGCGACGTTGTCGAACTGATTGGCCCAGATCGCGCCGTTCGGCTCAGTCTTCGCCATCTGCTCAGCCAGACGGCCCGACAGTTTCACGTAATTGTTGGGGTTCTTGTAGGGAACGGCAGGCACCTCGATCAGCTCGGCGCCGAGCAATTTGATCGTGTCCTTCTTCTCCTGGCTTTGCGTCTCGGGGATGACGATCACGGTGCGATAGCCGAGTGCCTTGGCGACCAGCGTCAATCCGATGCCGGTGTTGCCGGCCGTCCCCTCGACGATGACCCCGCCCGGCCTCAAGAGCCCGCGCTGCTCGGCGTCGCGGATGATGAACAGGCCGGCGCGGTCCTTGACCGACTGGCCCGGATTCATGAATTCGGCCTTGCCCAGGATCTCGCAGCCGGTTTCTTCCGAGGCTTTGTTGAGGCGGATCAGAGGCGTGTTGCCGATCGCTTCGATCACAGAACGGGGCATGGAGATTCCTTTATGCTTGCGGCGGAACCCTAGAAACCCGAAGCTTCGGTTTCAAGGCAAGAATTTGTCTGGTCCAGCGGCATTTCTGGGCTGCAATTTCCTAAAACAGATGTCGTGTTCCGGCATTCATTTGAAGCTCGCGCTGAAAAGCGCTCTTTCCATTCGATTTCTTCATCGTTAGAGCACAGGCTAAGAA
>NZ_SUEO01000119.1:12852-13090 GCF_004962925.1 Mesorhizobium sp.
GGCTAAGAAAAAGTCGCAGGACATAGCATGACTCTCTATCGGGCCAACCCGAAGCACGGCGTCGCCTGGATCACGGGCGGCAGCAGCGGCATCGGCCGTTCATTGGCCAAGGACCTTGCGGCTCAAGGCTATACCGTCGCAGTGACGGCGCTCGACGACGAACCGATCGACACGCTTATCGTCGAGACGGCGCAGATGCCGGGCCGTGTCACGGCCTATCCCTGCGACGTTACCGACG
>NZ_SUEO01000119.1:13100-19801 GCF_004962925.1 Mesorhizobium sp.
CGGTCATCGAACGCATGCGCGTCCGCGCGCGCGGCCATGTCGTCCTGGTCGGTTCGGTCACCGCCTATTTCGGCTGGCCGACCACGGCCGCCTATGGCGGTACCAAGGCGGCGATCAATATCCTGGCGGAGTCGCTGAAATACGACTTTGATAAGATGAACGTGCGCATCCAGGTGATGAATCCGGGCTTTGTCGACACGCCGCTGACCGAGAAGAACTTGCTGCCGATGCCCGGGCTGATGCCCGTCAACCGCGCCTCGCGGCGCATGGCGCGCGGCATCAAATCCGGCGGCTTCGAAGTCACCTTCCCGCGCCGCTTGAGCTGGGGCCTGAAGCTGCTCAGCATGCTGCCGAGACCACTCTGCCGGTGGGTCATCAGCACCGCGACCCGCTGGAAGGCACGTCCGCTGAATTTCGACCGCAAGCCGCCGAGCGAATAGGCCGGCCATCAAAGTTGGCGATCCCGCCGCCGGCAGGACGCCCGCTGCGTGTTTGCATTTTGCGGCCATAGGTTGAGAATTGTTGCATGGAGTCTGCAATGGGGCAACGGATCGTGCTTGCGGTACTGGGTCTCGCCGTCATTCTTGTCCTGGCCTTCGTGCTTGGCCCGCGCGTCCAAGCCGACACCACGATCCGCTTCGACCCTTCCGTGATCGGCGATGACCCGCAAGCCTATCTGGCACGCAACGAGGGAGCCGTACCGAGCATCTACGACGGGCTGGAGAAGGAGATCATCTGGGCCAATCCGATGGTGCATGCCAGGACGCCGCTCGCGATCGTCTATATCCACGGCTTTTCGGCATCGAAGGGCGAGGTTCGTCCGCTGCCCGACGAGGTGGCCGACGAGCTGGACGCAAATCTCTACTACACCCGCCTCACCGGCCACGGACAGGGCGGTGCTGCGATGGCCGAAGGCAGCGTCAACGCCTGGATCAATGACTATGAGGAAGCGCTCGCCATCGGCCGGGCGATCGGCGACAAGGTGATTGTCATCGCTACCTCGACCGGCGGATCGCTGGCGGCCTGGGCTGCGACGCAGCCGGGCGCATCGGACGGGGTGGCGGCAATAGCGTTCATCTCGCCGAATTTCGGCATCAAGGCTTCCGGCGCCGAACTCCTGACCATGCCGTGGGGCCGAGAGATCGCCGAGCTGGTCGCCGGCAAGGAACGCAGCTTCGTGCCACGCAATGCGCTGCACGAGAAATTCTGGACCTACCGCTATCCGATCGCCGCGACGTTGCCGATGGTGGCGCTTACCGAGCTTGCCTATGGCGCGCCGGTGGAGAAGGCGACGATCCCTGCCCTGTTCATCTTTTCGGATTCGGACAGAATCCGTGCGGCCCGACCGCACCCGCGAAATCGCCGGGCGCTGGGGCGCCGCGCACGAACTGGTGCCGGTCGACGATACCGGTGATCGGGACAATCACGTCATTGCGGGTGACGCGCTGTCGCCAGCAACCACGGCTTTCCTCGTGCAGCGCATTGTGGTGTGGGTAGAGGCGGTGGTGAAGTAGATATCAGGCGAAAAAGGCGACCGAAGCATCGCTCCGATCGCCTTTTTTCAATTGTGAGCAGCCGAGCCGAGCCCGATAGGCTCGGCCGGATGCAACTATCTCATTACGCAGCCCGCGCCGCGGGTCGCTTGCCGCCGAAGCGGCGCTTGTTGTTGCCCTTGAAGGGCTTGGCGCCTTCCGGCTTGCGCTCGCCGGCAAAAGCCGGCTTGTCGCCGAAGCGCTTCTTGCCGTTGTTCTGGCCGCCTGGCCGCCTGCCGTCGCGACGACCATTGCGGTCGTTGGCCGGCTCGAAGCTGCGCTCGTTCTTTTCGGCAGGATTGCGCTGCGGATCAGGGCTGCCGAGATGGTCGGCAACGATCGGCAGCTTGGTGCGGATGATGCGCTCGACCTGACGCAGCTTGCTGTTTTCGGAGGGATCGCAAAGCGTGATGGCGATGCCGTCCATGCCGTTACGGCCGGTACGGCCGATGCGGTGGACATAGCTCTCCGCCTCGTCCGGCAGGTCGAAATTCACCACGTGGCTGATGCCGGGCACGTCGATGCCGCGCGCCGCGATATCGGTTGCCACAAGAATGCGCACCGAACCCTCGCGGAAATCGTTCAGCGCCTTCTGGCGGGCGTTCTGCGACTTGTTGCCGTGAATGACGGCAGCCTTGAAGCCGTCGCGCTCAAGGTCCTTGGTCACCCTGTCGGCGCCATGCTTGGTGCGCGAAAAGATGATGACGGACTTCATCGCCTCGTCGGCGAGCATCGTCGACAGCACCTGGCGCTTCTGCTTGGTGCGGGCAAAGACGACGCCCTGCACGATCTCGGCCGCCGCGGTGCTGTGAGGCGCCACTTCGACGCGGATCGGGTTCTTCAACAGGCCCTTCGCCAGTTCGGCGATTTCGGCCGGCATGGTCGCCGAGAACAGCACCGTCTGACGGTCCGGCGCGGTCGCCCTGGCGATGCGCTTGACGTCGTTGATGAAGCCCATGTCGAGCATGCGGTCGCCTTCGTCCAGCACCAGCCATTTGGTGTCGGCCAGCACGAGATCGCCCTCACGCACCAGGTCGGTCAGCCGGCCGGGCGTGGCGATAAGGATGTCGACGCCGGGAGCAATCTTTTTCACCTGGCTGAAGCGCGAGACGCCGCCAAGCACGAGTGCTGTCGAGACATGCGCGCCCTTGGCGAGCAGCTTGATCATCTCTTCGATCTGCACGGCGAGTTCGCGCGTCGGCGCCAGGATCAGCGCACGAGCGGTCTTCGGCCGGCGCTTGGTGCCGAGCGCGATGATCTTCGACAGGATCGGCAGCGCGAACGCCGCGGTCTTGCCCGAACCGGTCTGGGCGATGCCGAAAATGTCACGGCCTTCGAGCTGCGGCGGGATCGCCTGGGCCTGGATCGGCTTCGGCTCGGTGAAGCCGGCGCCATGGGTGGCCTTGAGCAGCGCGCCGGTAATTCCAAGTGCTGCGAAACCTGAAAGTTCCCCAGTGTTCGTACCGGTCAAAGTGTTTTCACCGGTCAAAGTGTTTTCGTTGGTCAAAATATTCTTCTTTCACGCGGCTCGTGGCCGCAAACATCGATGGCGGCAGGGCGCAACCTGCCGTCGAAAAAACTGTCATGAAACGACAAGGCGGCGGACGTTGTCGTCCGCACGGCTGCGCTGTCGTGCCCGCAGGCATCATGCCACGGGGCTTTTTCGCCGCCTTGCCGATATGTCGGAAAGAGGGAAAACAGACGCAACCAGTCTCATTCGTCGAGAAGGCCGGATACTCCCGGCCCAAGCGCCTATGTCGCCGCATATGGCCCAGTTCGCCGCGGAATGCAAGGGGCGCCATGTTGCAGCGCAACAAATCGATGGCAAAAGCGGCGCTTGCGCTCCCCTGCCTGCATGATTACCACAAATCAGCTTCCGTTTGAGGATCGACCGATGAAGGACGTGCTGAAGGAACTCGAGCGCCGCCGCGACATGGCGCGCATGGGCGGCGGTCAGGCCCGCATCGACGCTCAGCACAAGAAGGGCAAGCTCACCGCGCGCGAACGCATCGACGTCTTTCTCGACGAGGGCTCGTTCGAGGAGTTCGACATGTATGTCGAGCATCGCTCGACTGATTTCGGCATGGAGAAAACCAAGATCGCCGGCGACGGTGTCGTCACCGGCTGGGGCACCGTCAACGGCCGCCCGGTCTATGTCTTCGCCAAGGATTTTACCGTGTTCGGCGGCTCGCTGTCCGAGGCCCATGCCGAAAAGGTGGTCAAGGTACAGGAGATGGCGCTGCGCAACCGCGCGCCGATCATTGGCCTCTACGACGCCGGCGGCGCCCGCATCCAGGAAGGCGTGGCGGCACTTGGTGGCTATGCCGAGATCTTCCAGCGCAATGTGCTGGCCTCGGGCGTCATTCCGCAGATTTCACTGATCATGGGCCCTTGCGCCGGCGGCGACGTCTATTCGCCTGCCATGACCGATTTCATCTTCATGGTGCGCGACACCTCCTACATGTTCGTCACCGGGCCGGACGTGGTGAAGACCGTCACCAACGAGACCGTGACCGCCGAGAGCCTCGGCGGCGCCTTCGTCCACACGACGAAGTCCTCGATCGCCGACGGCGCCTATGACAATGACGTCGAGGCGCTGCTGCAGATGCGCCGGCTGGTCGACCTGCTGCCTGCCTCCAATACGGCTGATATCCCCGAGATCGAATGCTACCAGTCGGTCACCGATCACGATCTGTCGCTCGACCGGCTGATCCCCGACAACGCCAACAAACCCTACGACATCAAGGATGTTGATCCTTAAAGTTGCCGACGAGGGTGACTTCTTCGAGATCCAGCAGAATTTTGCGAAAAACATCGTCACCGGTTTCGGACGGGTCGAAGGCCGCACGGTCGGCTTCGTCGCCAACCAGCCGATGGTGCTGGCAGGCGTGCTCGATTCGGACGCCAGCCGCAAGGCGGCGCGGTTCGTACGCTTCTGCGACTGTTTCTCGATTCCGATCGTCACCTTCGTCGACGTTCCGGGCTTTCTGCCCGGCACCGCGCAGGAATATGGCGGGCTGATCAAGCACGGCGCCAAGCTTTTGTTCGCCTATGCCGAGGCGACCGTTCCGAAGATCACCGTCATCACCCGAAAGGCCTATGGCGGCGCGTATGACGTGATGGCGTCGAAGCATCTGCGCGGCGACATGAACTATGCCTGGCCGACGGCGCAGATCGCGGTGATGGGCGCCAGGGGCGCGGTCGAGATCATCTATCGCAAGGACATCGGCGATGCGGAGAAGATCGCAGCACATACAAAAGCTTACGAGGATCGCTTCCTGTCGCCCTTCGTCGCCGCCGAGCGCGGCTATGTCGATGAGGTGATCATGCCGCATTCGACCCGTCGCCGCATTGCGCGTGCGCTCCGCATGCTGCGCAACAAGGATATGCAGAACCCCTGGAAGAAACACGACAACATTCCGTTGTGAGACGCTGATGTCGCGAAAGCGGCCACAGCAAAAGCTCACTCCGCTTCCGCCGCGCCGAACCCGGACCCCATCGTCGCGCGGACAGCGCCCGCCCAAGGCGTCGCGTGGTTGTCGATGCGCATCTGGAAGATAAAATAGGTCGGCGAGCAGAAGCCGATACCTTTCACCTTGCCGATACCAGGCGTGTCTGGTGGCAGCGACTGGCACATATAATCCTCGCGGCAGAAATGATCGGCCGAGCACGCCGGCCGGTTGCCGCGATTGACCGCGCCGCCGAGGCACTGGTCGAAATTGTTGGTCGCCACGCAAGTGTCGAATTTCTTGCCGCCGACCAGCCCGCAGATTTCGTTCGGCATCGGCTTGCCCGGCTTGAAGCCGGCAAGGGCACGATCCTTGTCGTCGCAGCCGCGATAGGCGATGCCGGCCGGCACGCCGATCTTCGGCGGCCGGCAAGTGTATGCGGTGCGCGAAATGTCGGTCGCGAAGGCCGCGAACTGGCCCGATATGCTGTAGCGGTCGTTGAAGGGCTGCGTGCCATTGCTGGCGATCGTGCCGGTCAGGCATGGATGGCCGGAGAACATCTTTCCGCTGTCCTTGGGCAACAGGCATTGCGCCAGTTTGGTCCGCACGCCCGACGCAGTCGCCAGCGGCGTGCAGACGGTGCCACCGCCGCACTGCCAAGTCGTGCCGAAACGGGCCGCATCCTCCGGCATCAGACATGGCATTGCCATCTCGGCCGGCGCATACGCGACTTCGCCGGCGTCCTTCCACGCGGCCGGCGGCGCGAAGGACAGCGGGCGGAAGCGGTTCGGCTCCTTGCCCTTGGCAGTCGCGCGCAGCCAAGCCTCGCGGCGCGGCATCTCGGCATGAAGATGCGGCGAGATGCCGACCTCGATGCGGTTCAGCGGCGACGTCGTCGTGTCGTCGAGGCCGATGAAATGAAATCCGGCGGTCGAACCTGCCTGATGGCAGCCTTGGCAGGCGCCATTGTCCAGCCGCTCGACCAGCGCTTCCGGCGTGCGCACCAGCTTCAAAGCCGAATAGTCGAGCCCAGAAAAATCCGCGGGCTGGAACAGCGGCGTGAACGGGTGATTGGCCTGCCTTGCGCTGCCGAAAGTCGACCACGAAATGACCTTCTTCGTCAGGAATTCGTCCGGAATTTGGTAGACGCCGAGATCCACCGCCGCGAGATTGGCGCTGATGTAGTCGGCAAGTTTCGCTTTCAGCGCGGCGTCTTCCGAGAGCAGCGCCACGTCCGGCGTGTTTTCCAGCGGCCTCTCGCTGACTTCGGCGCCGTCGATACCAAAAATCCGCATGAGATAGGCGGCCTGCCCGCCGAATTCGGTCTCCTGGCCGGAGGGAAAGCGCACCACTTGGGCGTTGAGCTCGAGCTGCTTGAAGGACAGCCCGGCCTTCTCCAGCGGCCCGCCGATGAGCCAGCCGGCATCGACGGTTTCGTCGAGCTGCGGCGTCCAGCGCCCGGCGACGCCAACGCAGCCGCCATCGGCATCCGGCGCGGCGCTGTAGATGGCATTGAAGTTGAACGGCAGGCGCGAGGCTAAAACCTTGCCGTTTTTCTTGAAGCTGTAGGCAAGGCGATAGATGAAACGTACCTCGCCGCAACTGCCCTCGCCGCGCGCTTCAATGAAATCGCGCCGGTCGAGCCGGTTGACGACGCCGACCAGCCGGAAGCGCGCAGCATGCGTCCTCAGCCAGCGCATGTCCGTGATGCGGCCGACAT
>NZ_SUEO01000011.1:0-3345 GCF_004962925.1 Mesorhizobium sp.
GGCACGTCGTTGGAGCTGGCATCGGCGATCAGCCGTTCGGCAGTGGCGACACGCTGACCCCAGTCGGCGGCACTTGCCCAGTCATTGTCGATGACCAGCGCAAGGGCGGCGCCTTCGGCCGGCAGTCTTTCGCGCGGGTTGAAGACAGGTTCGGCCAGCGCCGCAACGATAAGGGCGGCCATCAGCAGCCTGAGCAGCGTCAGCCACCACGGGCTTTGTTGCGGCGTCTCCTCGCGCTTCAGCACGCGGGCCAGGATCTTCAGCGGCGGGAATATCTCGGTCTGCGGCTTGGGCGGGGTAAACCGCAAAAGCCACCAGATCACCGGCAGTGCCAGAAGGCCCCACAGCACCATCGGCGCCCCGAAGGAGAGCGGCAGCCAGCTCACGCGCGGACCCTCCCGGCTGAGCTGCCATCGACGGTCATCGCCATATGGACACGCACCAGCGCATCGGAGGCGAGACGGTCGGTGTGGTTGACGGTGAAGCTCCAGCCGAGCCGCTTGCACCAGTCGGTCAGTTCCTGGCGGCGGGCGGTGTAAAGCAGGCGGTATTCATCGCCCAGCGTTTCGGCGCGGCCGGCGGTCAGCTTGTCGCCGGTCTCGGGGTCGGTGAATTCGGTGCGACCGGCATAGGGAAATCTCTCCTCGGCCGGGTCGGCGACCTCGATCAGATGGGCACGCACGCCGTGGCGGGCGAGCACGTCGAGCCAGGCGATGGTGTCCTCGACCGGATCGAGGAAATCGCTGACGATGACGATGTCGCAGAAGCGGCGGATGGCGGACAGGTCGGGCTTTGCCGGAAGCTCGCCGGCATGGGTGAGTTGCGCCGCGATACGCTCGGCGCCGTTGCGGGCAGTGAACGGATCGGTCAGTCCGGGCCAGGCGATACGCTCGCCGCTGCGCGACAGAAGCTCGGCCATGGCCAGCGCCAGCACCAGCGCGCGGGACTCCTTCGAGACGGTGGCACCGGTCGATTTGTAGAGCATGGAAGGCGAGGGATCTGCCCACAGCCACACCGTATGGGCGGCCTCCCATTCGCGGTCGCGCACATAGATGTGATCGTCGCGGGCCGAGCGGCGCCAGTCGATGCGCGAGGAATCGCCTTCGACATAGGGCCGGAACTGCCAGAAATTCTCGCCGATGCCGCGCTTGCGACGGCCGTGCCAGCCGGCGATCACCGTGTTGACGATGCGGCGCGCCTCGACCAGCAGGTCAGGGACCAGCGACGCCCGCAACCGGCCGCGGGCGAGCGCGTCACGCGTCGCTGCCGGTGCTTGGGCCTCGCCTATACGCGCCATCAGATGCCTTTTGCCAGTTTCGCCACCACGTCGCGCACGGTCGTGCCCTCGGCACGGGCGGCAAAGGTCAGCGCCATGCGGTGTTGCAGCACCGGCTCGGCCAGCGCTCTGACATCGTCGACCGACGGCGCCAGCCGTCCGTCGTAGAGGGCGCGCGCGCGGGCGCACAGTGTCAGCGCCTGGCTGGCGCGCGGGCCCGGGCCCCAGGCGACGTGCTTGTCGGTCTCGGCATTGCCCTGGCCGGGGCGCGCCGAGCGCACCAGCTGGAGGATCGCCTCGACGACGCTTTCCGGCACCGGCATGCGGCGGATCAGGGTCTGGATCTCCTTCAGCCGCGCCGGCTGCAGCACGTTCTGCGCCTTGGCGTCTTCGATGCCGGTGGTTTCCAGAAGAATGCGGCGCTCCGCCTCAATTTCCGGGTAGAGGATGTCGACCTGCATCAGGAAACGGTCGAGCTGTGCCTCGGGCAGCGGGTAGGTGCCCTCCTGCTCCAGCGGGTTCTGCGTCGCCAGCACATGGAAGGGCGCCGGCAGGTCGTGGCGGGCACCGGCGATGGTGACGTGGTACTCCTGCATCGACTGCAGCAGCGCCGACTGGGTGCGCGGCGAGGCGCGGTTGATCTCGTCGGCCATCAGCAGCTGCGCGAAGATCGGCCCGGAGATGAAGCGGAAGGAACGCCTACCGAATTCGTCCTGCTCCATCACCTCTGAGCCGAGAATGTCGGACGGCATCAGGTCGGGCGTGAACTGGATGCGGCGGGAATCGAGACCGAGCACGATGCCCAGCGTCTCGACCAGCTTGGTCTTGGCGAGGCCGGGCACGCCGACCAGCAGCGCATGGCCACCGGCCAGCAGCGCCACCAGCGTGCGTTCGACGACGCTTTCCTGGCCGAAGATGACGCGGCCGACGCCTTCGCGAACCCTGGAAATGTCGGCCAGCGCCGTCTCGGCCTGGTCAATCATATCCTTTTCGCTGATCGGGCTTTCCTTGATCATCACGCTCATGCAGCATCGATCCTTCTCGTTGGAAATACCGGCTTGCACCTTCGACGCCGCAGAATGCCGCGATTCGGCCTCGCATGGCGCCTGTCTTTGAACTTAAATCACAGACTTAGGCTGACAAGCGGAACAACAGTGACTATTTCGTGACCATGACAGAACGCGCCGAGGATCGTGAAGAGAGTTTGACGGCCGCCACCGAGGCGCGTGGACTGGAGGCGCTGATCTCGCGTGCCCCCCGCGCAGGCAAGGGACCGGCGCCGGTGGAGCGCTGGAATCCGGCCTTTTGCGGGGATCTCGACATGGAGATCAGAGAGGACGGCACCTGGTTCTACCAGGGCACACCGATCGGCCGCATGCCGCTGGTGCAGCTGTTTTCCTCCGTGCTGCGCAAGGACGAAGACGGCAAGACGTATCTGGTGACGCCGGTAGAAAGGGTCGGCATCCGCGTCGTCGATGCGCCCTTCATCGCCGTCGAGATGGACGTTTCCAGCACCGGCGATGGCCAAGTCATCACCTTCCGCACCAATGTCGGCGATGTGATCGAGGCCGGGCCGGACCATCCGCTGCGTTTCATCGACGAGGACGCGACCGGTGGCCTGAAACCCTATGTGCTGGTGCGCGGACGGCTGGAGGCGCTGGTGGCGCGGCCGGTCATGTACGAACTGGTCGAGCATGGCGAAGAGATCGAGGTCGGCGGCAGGAGGATGTTTGCCGTTCGCTCGAAGGGCGCGGTCTATCCGATCATGCCGGCGGAAAAACTGCAGCGGCTGAGCGCGTGATGGGGCAGCGTATGATGGATCAGGTGACGCCGGTGCCGTTTTCCGTCGAGGATTTTCGCGCCCGCGTCGCGGCACAGCCGCTGGCGCATGCCGCAGACGACTACGGCGACCATCGCTTCAATCCCGGCCATCCGCGTTTGAAGCTCGCGAAGGCCCTGCGCGATGCCGCCGTGCTGATCCCGGTGGTCGATCACGGACGCGACGCCACGGTTCTGCTCACCAAACGGGCGGAAAACCTGCGCAACCATTCGGGGCAGGTGGCCTTCCC
>NZ_SUEO01000011.1:3355-4052 GCF_004962925.1 Mesorhizobium sp.
GACCCGAGCCCGGAGGCGGCGGCATTGCGCGAGACGTTCGAGGAGATCGGTCTTGGCCAGGACCGCATCGAGATCATCGGCCGCATGCCCGATTATGTCTCCGGCAGCGGCTATCGCATCGCCCCGGTGCTTGGGATCGTGCGGCCGGGTTTTTCACTGACGCTGAATTCCGAGGAGGTCGACGCCGCCTTCGAGGTGCCGCTGCGCTTCCTGATGGACCCGGCCAACCACGGCCGCGACAGCCGCATGTGGAACGACCTCGAATGGGTTTTCTACGAGATGCCCTATGGCGGCCAGCGCATCTGGGGCGTCACCGCTGGCATCATCCGCACGCTCTATGAAAGGCTCTATACGTGAGCGGCCCGGTGTCGCTCGCGGGCAAAGCCGACTGGCTCGGCGAAAAGCACCTGCAGCGCCTGCTGGCGGCGCTGGCGGATGGCGGCGAGGAGGCGCGTGTCGCCGGCGGCGCGGTGCGCAATGCGCTCATCGGCCAGCCGGTCGCCGATGTCGATATCGCCACCACTTGCCTGCCTGATGAAACCATCCGCCGTGCCGAGGCGGCGGGCTTCAAGGCCGTGCCGACCGGCATCGAGCACGGCACCATCACGATTGTCGCCGGCGGGAAGCCGTTCGAGGTGACCACGTTGCGCGCCGACATCGAGACCGACGGACGGCGGGCCAAGGTGTCGTTCGGGCG
>NZ_SUEO01000011.1:4062-6801 GCF_004962925.1 Mesorhizobium sp.
ACTGGAAGGCCGACGCGCAACGGCGCGATTTCACCATCAACGCGCTCTATGCCGAGGCCGACGGCACCGTCGTCGACCTGGTCGGCGGCATCGCCGACATCAAGGCGCGCCGGCTGCGCTTCATCGGCGATCCGGAGGCGCGCATCCGCGAGGATTATCTGCGCATCCTGCGCTTCTTCCGCTTCTTCGCCTGGTATGGCGACGGCCGGCCCGATGCCGAAGGGCTGAAGGCTTGCGCCCGGCTCAAGGAGGGGCTCAGCCAACTCTCGGTCGAGCGCGTCTGGTCCGAGCTGAAAAAGCTGCTGGCAGCGCCCGATCCATCGCGCGCCTTGCTGTGGATGCGCCAGGCCAGCGTGCTCACCAGCGTTCTGCCGGAGAGCGAGAAATGGGGCATCGATGCGATCCATGCGCTGACCAGGGCCGAGAAGGATCTGGGCTGGACGCCGGACCCGCTGCTCAGGCTGGAAGCGATCGTGCCGCCGGATGTCGCGCGAATGAAGACGCTGGCTGAGCGGCTGAGATTCTCCGTCAGCGAAGCCGTCCGTCTCAGGCAGTGGGCACTGACCGCGCCTGTCGAGCCGAAGACGACCGAAACGGAACTCGCAAAACGGCTCTACCGTGGCGATCGTCAGGGCTTCGTCGATCGCTTGCGGCTGTCGCTCGCTTCGGCTCGAGCCCGCGCGGTCGAGGACAATGACGCGCTGCTCGAAGCCGGCGGCTTTTCGCGCCTGCTGGCCTTCGCCGGAAAATGGAAAAAGCCCGACTTTCCGCTCAAGGGCGCCGATCTGACGACGCTTGGCGCGTCGCCTGGGCCGAAACTCGGCGCAACCTTGAAAAACCTCGAAAACGAGTGGATCGAGTCCGGCTTTGCGCTGGATCGCGGCGCGCTCCTCAAGCGCGCCGCAGAAGCACTCGAAAGTTAGGCAAATCAGGCCGCGTCGCGGGCCTTTTCGATGCGCGAGCGGATGGCTTCGATCATCGTCTCGCGGATGATCGTCTCGCCATGCGTCTCACGCATGTGCTCGACCGCACGACGCATGATCTCGGCTTCCTCTTCGGCGCGCGTATGCCAGTCACAACCCGGAACGAGCGAGCCGCAGTGGAATTCCTTCATCGGATTTCTCCCTTTTCCTCCTTGGAGCGCCGCGCACTCGCTTGGGCACGGAAGCTCCAGCACCTTTGATCGACGCATGATCCCTGTCGAAAACCGGTATCGGTACTCGGGTCATGCGCTGGCCGAGCAAGCATAACACGATCGGCAGGTTTTGGTTGCCGCAAAGACTGAAAAGGCGGAGCAGCGCTGCTCCGCCCTCTTACGCTACCCCAGGGACAAGACTGTGTTTTGCTCCAGCGGGCAGGCCGTCACTTCACGATCTTGACTGCCTCGGCAACTTTGTTCTTGCCGCTCATGTCCCACGAAACGCGGACCTTTTCGCCGGCCTTCAGGCCAGGATCCTTGAAGGCCTTGGGCAGCGTAAAGGTAGATCCGTCGTCCAGAACAAGGCTCATGGCCGTTCCATCGTAGGTCTTGATCGTTCCCGTGGTGTGCTTGACCGCTGCAAAGGCAGCGCCACCAGAGGTAAGAACGGCAGCAGCCGCAGCCGACATAATAAGCTTGCGCATGGCATGCTCTCCTGGAAAATGAGGGCACCTGATTGGGGAGTGCCTCACTCAATTATGGGCCGTCCGGTCGCGTCGGGTCGCGGTTCTAGAGGAGGCGAGAACCGCCGGCGTTTCCCGGCCCGGAAACGAAAAATAGTCTTGTTTTTTCAAAGGGATATTAGACGAAAAAGATATTCTGTGCGCCACATTCGCCGCCAAAATCAGGCGATTTGGACCTGATTGCGGCTCACGTCCAACTCACCGAGATTTTACGGCCATTTCACCTCTGGCGGCAGGCTGGACAGGATCGAGGCGACATTGCCGCCGGTCTTCAGCCCGAAGATGGTGCCGCGATCGTGAAGCAAATTGAATTCGACGTAGCGGCCACGGCGGATCAGCTGCTCGTCGCGGTCGCCGTCGGTCCAGTTGTCGTTGAAATTGGCCCGCACGAGATGCCCGTAGACGACGAGAAAAGCGCGCCCGACATCCTGGACGAAGTTGAAATCGGCGTCCCAACCGCCTCGGTCCTCGTCCGAATGCAGCCAGTCGAAGAAGATGCCGCCGGTGCCGCGCGGTTCGTTGCGGTGCGGCAGATAGAAATACTCATCGCACCAGGCCTTGAATTTCGCGTGGTCGGCCACCGCCGGATGTTTCTCGCAGGCGAATTGCATGGCGCGGTGGAAGGCAATCGTGTCGGGGTCGTCCTGGGTGCGGCGACGGTCGAGCACCGGTGTCAGGTCGGCGCCGCCGCCGAACCACTGGCGCGAGGTGACGACCATGCGCGTGTTCATGTGCACGGCCGGTACGTTGGGGTTCCACGGGTGCGCGATCAGCGAAATGCCGCTTGCCCAGAAGCGCGGGTCTTCCTCGGCGCCCGGCATCTGCTTCCTGAACTCCGGCGAGAACTCGCCATAGACGGTGGAGGTGTGTACGCCGACCTTTTCGAAGACGCGGCCACGCATCATCGACATGGTGCCGCCGCCGCCCTTGCCGGCGTCGCGCTCCCACGGCGTCTTTTCGAAGCGGCCGGGCGACCAAGAGGCCTGCGGCCCCTGCAGATCCTGCTCGATCTGCTCGAAAGCGGTGCAGATGCGTTCGCGTAACGTCTCGAACCACAGCCGCGCCTTCATCTTCTTC
>NZ_SUEO01000011.1:6811-13463 GCF_004962925.1 Mesorhizobium sp.
GGTCGTTGCAAATGCTGTCTCCGGTTGCGGGGCGCACCCCGACAAATGACTCGTCTTTTCCGGCCGCGATCCCTAATCTCTTGGATGCAAGGGTCAAGTGTGAATGGAGTTCTTTCGTGCGCACCCCGGCAAGACCGCCGCTGGATGGCCTGAAGAAAAGGCTCGACCGTTCGCGCGCCGAGCGCGAGCGCATGCCGCGCGACGGATTCCTGCGCGAGACCTTCGTGCTGCCGCGCTCCGATGCCCGGCTCAAGGCGAAGGAGTGGTTCGAGCGCTTTCCCAAGCAGGCCTACTGGACCGAGATCGAAAGCTGGTTCGAGCGGCCGGGCGACGTCATCGAATTCACCATCAGGCGGCTGCCGGCAGCGGATTAGCGCTCGACCAACAACCGCCTCGCTCCCGGCCCTTGGGCGCTTAAACGGTCTTCCTTATTTCGCAACGGGCACTTGTCGATCGACATGCAGCCGCAGCCGATGCAGTCGGTCAATCCATCGCGCAGCTTCTTCAACTGGGCAATCTTCTGATCGAGCTGGTCGCGCCAAGCCGTTGAAAGCAGGTTCCAGTCCTCGCGCGTCGGGGTACGGCCTTCTGGCAGTGATTCAAGTGCAGCACCGATCTCGGCCAGCGAGATTCCGACTTCCTGTGCTATCCTGATGATCGCCACTCGCCTCAGCACGTCGCGGCCGTAGCGCCGCTGGTTGCCCGATGTGCGGTGGCTGCGGATCAGTCCGCGCGCCTCGTAGAAATGCAGCGCCGACACCGCCACCCCGCTTCGCGTCGCCACCTGGCCGACCGTCAATTCCGTCACCGCAGCCATTCGAATTTTCCGCTTGACCTCAAGTTAAGTTGAGCTTGTAACCAAGAAAACCTGGACATGCAAACCGCAGGAGAAGGCGATGTGCGCCTGGGTGAGAATGACAAGAGAGGGTTTGGTCGCCGGCCAGAAAGCGGCGATAATCGCTGCGCCCACTGAGGGCCTGCAAATCCTATCCGAGCTGCCGGATCGCCTCGCCGGCCACCATGGCGACGGAGAGCGCGACATTGATGCTGCGCGCGCCGGGCTGCATCGGGATGATCAGTCGCGCATCCGCCGCGTTGTGGACAGGATCCGGCACGCCTGCGGATTCGCGGCCGAACAGAAGAATGTCGGCGTCGGCGAAGGCGAAATCCGTGTAGGCGGTCGCCGCTCTGGTCGACAGCAGCACCAGCCGGCGCGCTTCGCTTTTGCGCCAGTCCTCGAAGGCGTTCCAGTCGACATGCCGTGTCAGCGCCGCCATTTCGAGATAGTCCATGCCGGCCCGTTTCAGCGCCCGGTCGGAGAGCGGGAAGCCGGCCGGTTCGATGATGTCGACGCCGAGACCGAGGCAAGCCGCGAAGCGCAGGATTGTCCCGGTGTTGCCGGCGATATCCGGCTGGTAGAGCGCGATGCGGAGACGGTCGTTCATTTCCACGCCATTTTGATCCGTGGCAGATTGGCCACAGGCGGCTCGCGGTTTTGGAAATTGCTGGACTGGCGGGTGGTCATTTTCTGCGAAGTCGGTTATACGCCGGGCATTGTCAACCCGAACCGATGGAGGGGTAATTCATGATGATCATGCACATCCAGCGCCCCTCTCGTGGGCTTACCAGCCTGCCGGCGGTTTCGGTACGACGATTCTCCTGACCTTTTAGACTTCGATCGCACCGATTCTTAGCCGAAACCTTTTTTCGGTCTTCGAAGGAATCCTGCGATGTTTTTCAAGCTGTCGAAGGGGCTGAACGCCCCACCTGAACACGCCCCGGGTCAATCCTTGCCTTTCGCTGGCCATTCGCCCGCGAACAGGCCGGATTCACCTCTTTTTCTGTATTTTCACATGGAGGACGGACCGATGTTCGATCCCTGCAAAATTCCCGGCTCACGAAACCTGCACGAGCGCAGGATGGCGACGTGGGCCCTCTTGATCGGCGAAACCTATTCGTCGGCGGTTCACGCCGAAACCCGTCGGCGTCCGCATCGCGGTATGCTGCCGGACGTCGATTTCTCGCGCGCGGTTCCCGACCGCAGCCGGCCGTCGCTGGTGCGCCGGATTATGAGGCTGATCCGCCCTGGCACAAAAACAGGCGCGGAACTCCGGGTTGTCGACACAGCGCTGTCAGGATCGTCAAACGAGCCAGTCGGCGAAAAACCCGCAACACCTTATACTGCGCGAAGCAGGACCGGCGGCCCGGGTGATTCCGGGACGCCGGTCTTTGACGCTAAGCGCTCCCAGGACGCTACGCGCTCCCGGGACGCTACGCGTTCCCGTGCCGCGTGAGCGAAACCAAGCATGTGAGTACCAAGACAATGTTCCGCTGGTTTGAAAGAAGGCTCGATCCGTTCCCCGCCGAGGAGCCGGTCGAGCCGCCGAAGACGCTGATCGCCTTCTGCGTGCACTATACGCGCGGCGCCTGGCCCTATATCGCTCTCGATGCGGTGCTGGTGACGGCTATCGCCGTCGCCGAGGTTTGGATGTTCGGCTTCATGGGCCGGATCGTCGACTGGCTCTCGGTGCAGAATCGCGAGACGTTCCTGCAGACTGAGGGCTGGAAACTCGCCGGCATGGCTTTCATCGTGGTATTCGCGCTGCCGGCGACGGTCTGGTTCCATTCGCTCCTCAACCAGCAGACGCTGATGGGCAATTATCCGATGCGTATCCGCTGGCAGGTGCATCGCTACCTGCTCAAGCAGTCGATGAGCTTCTATCAGGACGAATTCGCAGGACGCATCGCGACCAAGCTGATGCAGACCGCGCTCGCGGTGCGCGAGTGCGTCATCAAGCTCATCGACGTGCTGAACTATATCGTCGTCTATTTCCTCGGCATGCTGTTCATCGTCGGCTCGGCCGACTTGCGGCTGGCGGCACCGCTTGCCGTCTGGCTTGCCGGCTATATCTTGCTCTTGCGCTATTTCATCCCGCGGCTGGGCAAGGTCGGCGAGGAGCAGGCCAATGCGCGCTCGACCATGACCGGCCGCGTCGTCGACAGCTACTCCAACATCCAGACGGTCAAGCTGTTCTCGCATGCCCGGCGCGAGGCGTCCTTCGCGCGGGAAGGCATGGCCGGCTTTCTCGATACGGTCTACCGGTCGATGCGGCTGGTGACGCAGCTCTACGGCCTGCTCTACATCCTGAACTCGCTGCTGTTGTTTTCGGTCACCGCGATCTCGCTGTGGCTGTGGCTCGGCCATGCAGTGACCATCGGCGCCGTCGCCCTGGTCATCGGCCTCGTGCTTCGGCTCTGGGGCATGTCGCAATGGATCATGTGGGAGATGTCCACCCTGTTTGAGAATATCGGCACGGTGCAGGACGGCATCAGCTCGATCTCGCTGCCGCGCCTCGTCGAAGACAGGCCCGGGGCCAAGGATATTGCCGTCACCAAGGGCGAGATCCGTTTCGAGGACATACGCTTCCACTACGGCAAGCAGAAGGGCATCATCGAAAGCCTGTCGCTGACGGTGAAGCCGGGCGAAAAGGTCGGCATCGTCGGCCGTTCGGGCGCCGGCAAGTCGACGCTGGTCAACCTTCTCTTGCGCTTCTACGACCTTGAAGCTGGCCGGATCCTGATCGACGGCCAGGAAATCGCGGCTGTGACGCAGGATTCGCTGCGCGCCCAGATCGGCATGGTCACGCAGGATACCTCGCTGCTGCATCGTTCGGTGCGCGAGAACATCCTTTATGGCCGGCCGGACGCCAGCAACGAGATGCTGGTTGAGGCGGCACGCCGCGCCGAAGCGCTTGATTTCATATCAGGGCTTTCGGATGCCGGTGGCCGCAAGAATTTCGACGCGCATGTCGGCGATCGCGGCGTCAAATTGTCCGGCGGCCAGCGGCAACGCATCGCCATTGCCCGCGTTATGCTGAAGGACGCGCCGATCCTCATTCTCGACGAGGCAACGTCTGCGCTCGATTCCGAAGCCGAGGCAGCTATCCAGGAGAACCTCTACAAGCTCATGCAAGGCAAGACCGTCATCGCCATCGCGCACCGGCTCTCGACCATCGCGGCGATGGACCGGCTCGTCGTCATGGACAAGGGCCGCGTCATCGAAGAAGGTTCGCATGAGGAACTCGTCGCCAGCGGCGGACTCTATGCGCAGCTTTGGCAGCGCCAGTCGGGCGGCTTCCTGCTCGACGACAGTGCCGCCGCCAACGATGCCATGATCAAGGGTCAAGCAGCAGAATGATAGCCGCCGAATGATGATTGCTGTCTATCGCTGGTTCGAGAACTGGGTCTATCCATTCAGGGAGCCCGCGAACCTTCGGCCACCGGTCAGCGTCAGGGGTTTCCTTTGGCACTATGTCGGCCAGGCGAAATTCGCCTTCTTCGCCATGCTTGTCATCGGCGGCATCGCGCCGCTGGTCGAGGCTGGATTGTTCTACTTCGTCGGCAGGCTGGTCGATATTCTCGACCAGCTCCCCGGCGAGCGTAGTTGGGACGCGCTGTGGGCTGCCGCCGGTCCGGAGCTTGTCTTCATGGCCGCCGTGGTGCTGGTCATCCGTACCATCGTCGTCGGCCTGGCGGCGCTGGTCGACGAGCAGACGATCACGCCCGGCTTCTACAATCTGGTGCGCTGGCAGGCGCACCGCCATGTCTCGCGCCAGTCCTACGCCTTTTTCCAGAACGATTTCGCGGGCCGCATCGCGACAAAAGTCTGGCAGGCGGGGCAGGCGACCGGCGATTTGATGGAAAGCTTCCTCGAGGTCGTCTGGTTCATGGTCGTCTATACGGTGACGACGCTGGTGTTGGTCGCAGGCCTCGATCTCAGGCTGGCGGTGCTGGTGGTGATCTGGATCACCGCCTTCGGCTGGCTGGCCAAGCGCTACCTGCCGGCGATCCGCAAGCATGCCGAGGCAACCGCCGAGGCCGGTTCGATGATCACCGGCCGCATCGTCGATTCCTATTCGAACGTGCAGACGCTGAAGCTGTTCTCCGCCGACGGCGACGACCGCTACATCAGGAGCGGTTTCGATATCTATCTCGAAGCGCTGCGTCCCTTCACCCGCAGGCTGACCGGCGTGCGCATGGCGCTGACGACGCTGTCGGGTATCATGATCACCGCGATCGCCGGCTTTGCCGTCTATCTCTGGGTCGAAGGCTCGATCACCGTCGGCGCCGTCGCCTTCACGTTGTCGCTGGTGCTGCGGCTCAACATGCTGCTCGGCCGGCTGATGATGCAGCTCAACAGCATCCTGCGGAATCTCGGCGTTCTGGAAAACTCCAAGGCGCTGATCTCGCAGCCGCTCGGCCTGACTGATGCGCCCAACGCCAGGGAGCTTGTGGTAGGCGGCGGCCGGATCGACGTGAAGAATGTCGAGTTCCACTACGGCAAGGGTTTCGGCGTGCTCAACGGCATCGACCTCGTCGTGCGGCCGGGCGAGAAGGTCGGACTGGTCGGGCCGTCCGGCGCCGGCAAGACGACGTTGGCCAATCTGATCCTGCGCCTCTACGACCTCGAGGCGGGCAAGATCACCATCGACGGCCAGGATGTTTCAGAGGTGACGCAGAATTCGCTGCGCGCCAATATCGGCGTCGTCAGCCAGGATACCGCACTGTTCCATCGTTCCTTGCGAGACAACATCAAGCTCGGCATGCCGGACGCAACCGACGCCGAGGTGATCGCGGCTGCCAAGAAGGCCGAGGCGCACGAGTTCATCCTCGACTTGCGCGACAATCGTGATCGCCAGGGCTACGAAGCCTTTGTCGGCGAGCGCGGCGTGAAATTGTCCGGCGGCCAGCGCCAACGCGTGGCGATCGCGCGCGTCTTCCTCAAGGACGCGCCGATCCTCATACTCGACGAGGCGACGTCAGCGCTCGATTCCGACATCGAGGCGGCCATTCAGGAGAATCTGGCAAGGCTGATGGAGAACAAGACAGTCATCGCTATCGCACACCGGCTGTCGACCATCGCGGCACTCGATCGTCTGGTGGTGCTCGACGGCGGCCGCATCGTCGAACAAGGCATGCATGACGAACTTGTCGCGCTCGACGGGCTTTATGCACGGCTGTGGAAGCGGCAGTCCGGCGGCTTCCTGTTCCACGAGGAGAGCGTGCTGGAGGAGACGCGGCCGGCGGAGTAGGGCTAGATTTTAGCAAAAACCGGAGTTGACCATGTCGGTGCGAATGCCATCGAATTTCGGACGGTCGGGAGCGCAGGAGTCGGCGCTCGACCTGCTCGGCCATGAGATCCTCGGCGAAAAGGCGGCGGCGCTCGGCCGCGCCGGCCGGCGCGTGGATGAAATGCTGGCGAGGTTGCGTGAACATGGCGACGATGACGAACAGCGTGCCCGGCTGCTCAAAGACGCGGCGGAGGCCGTCCACGGCTATTTCATCCAGCGCGAATTGTGCGGCTTGCGCAAGCACGACGCGGTGATCCGGGAATACAACATCCCCAAGTCGGTGCTGGCCAGGCTCGGCGCGAAATAGCGGTCATTCCAGCCACTCGGTGATGAAGCTGCCGTTTTCGTGGATGTCGGTGGTTTCCAGCGGGCCTGGGCCGAGATTGGTGAATTTGTGCGGCGTGTTCGGCGGCACGATCAGGATCTGGCCGGCCGACGCTTCGATCTGCCGGTCGCCGACGGTGAACAGCCCGGTGCCGGTGCGGATGATGAAAATCTCGCAATAGGGATGCATGTGCAGC
>NZ_SUEO01000011.1:13473-14005 GCF_004962925.1 Mesorhizobium sp.
ATAGTTGAAGATCAGGCAGCTTTTGGAGCCGTAGGCGCCGCACTGCAACTCGCCTTGCCAATGATCGGGCCAGCGGTCGGGCGTCCCGGCCCATTTGTCGCGGTCGATGACATACGCCATTGGCCGAGGATAGACCGACGCCGGGTCTCCTGTCGAGGCAAACGCAGACGCCGATTTTGCCGTTGTTTTCCTGTGGTTTCGCCGTCTTTGTCGCCATGCCGCCCGACGCCGAATTGCGCCCCCGCGACAATCTGCCCTTGTGCCTTCACCCGTCTGGACAAAAACAGGCTTCACGCATAAACCGAAGTCCAAATGCCGGAGGAATTCGCTAGCCTGTTCGCCATGCGCTGTCGGGTTGGCGTGAATGAGCGGGGAATAAGGCTCGGCCACCGGCACGGAAGAGGCGAAAGGATCAGGCACCCGTGAGCGCAACCGACATCCAGGATCCCAACCGTCGTGATTTTCTTTACGTCGCCACCGGCATGGCCGCAGTGGTCGGCGCGGGTGCCGTTGCCTGGCCGTTCATCGATCA
>NZ_SUEO01000011.1:14015-52789 GCF_004962925.1 Mesorhizobium sp.
CGATCAGATGCGCCCGGATGCCTCGACGCTGGCGCTGGCCTCGGTCGAGGTCGACGTCTCCTCGCTGACGCCGGGAACGTCGCTTGTCGTGAAATGGCGCGGCAAGCCGGTGGTCGTGCGCAACCGCACCGAACAAGAGATGAAGGACGGCGAGGCGGTCAATTTGGCCCAGCTCAAGGATCCGATCGCCCGCAACGCCAATCTGCCGGCCGACGCACCGGCGACCGACGCCAACCGGACCACGCCGGGCAAGGAAGCCTGGATGGTGATGGTCCAGGTCTGCACCCATCTCGGCTGCATTCCGCTCGGCCAGGAAGGCGAGTTCGGCGGCTGGTTCTGCCCATGCCACGGCTCGGTGTACGACACCGCCGGCCGCGTCCGGGCGGGGCCGGCGCCGGAGAACATGGCGGTGCCGGTGTTCCAGTTCATTTCCGACACCAAGATCCGTATCGGCTGAGGCTAGGGGATATTTCGATGAGCGAGGGACACTCGACCTATACGCCCAAGACCGGTATCGGACGCTGGTTCGACGCCCGCATGCCGCTGCCGCGGCTGGTCTATGACAGCTTCGTCGCCTATCCGGTGCCGCGCAACCTTAACTATGCGTGGACCTTCGGCGGCATCCTGGCGATCATGCTGACGGCGCAGATCCTGACCGGCATCGTACTGGCCATGCACTATGCGGCGGACAGCGCTCTCGCCTTCGATTCGGTCGAGAAGATCATGCGCGACGTGAATTCCGGCTGGCTGCTGCGTTACATGCATTCGAACGGCGCGTCGTTCTTCTTCGTCGCCGTCTACATCCACATCTTCCGCGGGCTCTACTATGGTTCCTACAAGGCGCCGCGCGAGCTTCTGTGGATCCTCGGCTGCATCATCTACCTCCTGATGATGGCGACAGGCTTCATGGGCTACGTGCTGCCCTGGGGGCAGATGAGCTTCTGGGGCGCGACGGTCATCACCGGCTTCTTCAGCGCCATCCCGCTGGTCGGCGACTGGATCCAGCAGCTTTTGCTCGGCGGCTTCGCCGTCGACAACCCGACGCTGAACCGCTTCTTTTCACTGCATTATCTTCTGCCGTTCATGATCGCCGGCGTCGTCGTGCTGCATATATGGGCGCTGCATGTGGTCGGCCAGTCGAACCCGACCGGCATCGAGGTCAAGTCGAAGACCGACACCGTCGCCTTCACCCCTTACGCGACCATCAAGGACGCGTTCGGGATGCTCGTATTCCTGTTCATCTTCGCCTATTTCGTCTTCTACCTGCCGAACTATCTCGGCCACCCGGACAACTACACAGTCGCCAATCCGCTGAAGACGCCCGCCCATATCGTGCCGGAATGGTACTTCCTGCCGTTCTACGCGATCCTGCGCGCCATCACCTTCAATATCGGGCCGATCAACTCCAAGCTCGGTGGCGTGCTTTGCATGTTCGGCGCCATCGCCATGCTGTTCCTGGTGCCGTGGCTCGACACCTCAAAGGTCCGTTCGGCGGTCTACCGGCCCTGGTACAAGCTGTTCTTCTGGCTGTTCGTGATCGATGCCGTCCTGCTTGGCTGGCTGGGTTCGCAGCCGGCCGAAGGCAGCTATGTCTTCATGGCGCAGATGGCGACATTGTTCTATTTCGCCTTCTTCCTGGTCGTGCTGCCAGTGCTCGGCCTGATCGAGACGCCGCGGCGGTTGCCGAATTCGATCACCGAGGCGGTGCTCGAGAAGAACAAGGGTGGCGGCGGCGGACATCCGGCTCGCGCGACAGCCGCACCGGAAACCAAGGGCTGAGCATGATCCCGAAAAGTGGAGACCGTTTTTCGGACAGGATCATGCTCGAGACGACGACAGCGCGGCAGAGAATCTCAAGGGGATTTGGCATGAAGACGATTCTCACCTCGCTGGCGCTGCTCGGCCTTGTGTTGGCGGGCACTGCAGCCGCGACCACCGGGGCCACCGCCCAGGAAGAGGCGCACAACGAAGCCGCGCCGACGCATTTCCCGATACACGAGCCGAAGGAGATGGACTGGAGCTTCGCCGGGCCGTTCGGCACCTACGACAAGACACAGTTGCAGCGCGGGCTGAAGGTCTACAAGGAAGTCTGCGCGGCCTGCCATTCGATGAATTTGGTGGCGTTCCGCACGCTGGAAGATCTTGGCTATTCGGAAGCGCAGGTCAAGGCGCTGGCGGCCGAGTACACCATCAATGATGGTCCCAACGATGCCGGCGACATGTTCGATCGTCCCGGCATACCGTCCGACCATTTTCCGGCACCGTTCCCCAACGAGCAGGCAGCAGCAGCCGCCAATGGCGGGGCTGCCCCGCCCGACATGTCGCTGCTGGCCAAGGCGCGCGGCGTCACGCGCGGCTTTCCGCGTTTCGTCTTCGACATCTTCACGCAATACGCGCAGGGCGGTCCCGACTATATCCACTCGCTGCTGACCGGCTATGACGAGCAGCCGCCGGCGGGCATGGAGATACCGGAAGGCACGCACTACAATCCGTACTTCATAGCCGGCGTTTCGCTGAAGATGCCCAAGCCGCTTTCCGACGATCAGGTGACCTATGACGACGGCTCGCCGCAGACGGTCGACCAATATTCCCGCGACGTGTCGGCCTTCCTGATGTGGGCAGCCGAGCCGCATCTGGAAGCCCGCAAGAAGACCGGTTTTCGCGTGCTGGTCTTCCTGTTGCTGTTCGGGGCGCTGGTCTACCTGACCAAGCGCAAGGTGTGGGCCGGCGTGGCGCACTGAGCTACGGAATGTCACGAGGGGAAGGGGCGTCGAAAGACGCCCTTTTGCATTTCCGAAAGCCTTCTCCAGTCGTTTGCCGGACAATTTTCTTCCAGGCCGGTCACATCGCGGTAGCCGTCGTCGGCCGCGCCGGGTTACGATCGGCCAAAGTTCCTTTCACGCCTTAAGCCGAATCCGACGAATGGCCCCGGAGAGCCGCCCCATGAAACCTTCGCTCGAAGACACGCTGCTTGCAGCGATCCGCACCATTCCGGACTATCCCAGGCCGGGCATCCTGTTTCGCGACATCACCACGCTGCTCGGCAATGCGCGCGCCTTCCGCCGCGCCATCGACGAGCTGGTGCATCCCTATGCCGGCCAGAAGGTCGACAAGATCGCCGGCATCGAGGCGCGCGGCTTCATCCTTGGCGGCGCCATCGCCCACCAGCTCTCGGCCGGCTTCGTGCCGATCCGCAAGAAGGGCAAGCTGCCTTACGAGACGGTGCGCGTCGCCTACAGCCTCGAATACGGGCTGGACGAGATGGAGATGCACAAGGATGGCGTGTCGCCGGGCGAGAAGGTCATCCTGGTCGACGACCTGATCGCCACGGGCGGCACGGCGGCGGCGGCGGTCCAGCTGTTACGGCAGATCGGCGCCGACATTATCGCCGCCTGCTTCGTCATCGACCTGCCGGACCTCGGCGGCCGCGAAAAGCTCGAAGCGCTCGGCGTGCCGGTCAGGACGCTGATCGGGTTCGAAGGACATTGAGAGAGCGCGGCTCTTCCTTCTCCTCTTGTGGGAGAAGGAAAAAGGTTCCTCACCCCACCTTCACCAGCACGGCACTTTCGAACTCGATGACCTTGTCGCCGGTCGAATCGAAGGCCTCCGAGCGAAGCGTGAGCAACCGCCAGCCTGGCCGTGACATGATGGGGCGATGGGCAAGCGCGGTGCGGGTGAAGGTCACGGTTTCTCCGGCATAGACGGGCTTCAGCCATTTGAGGTTCTTGAAGCCGGGCGAGGGGCCGAATTCGGGCGCCGGCCCAGCTCCGGCCCACCGGGCGCCGTCGGCCTCCACGCCGGTCTCGAGGTTCAATTTCATCCAGGTTGCAGCTGTGTGCCAGCCCGAGGCGCACAGGCCGCCGAACACGCTTCTCTTCGCCGCCTCTTCGTCGAGATGGAATATCTGCGGATCGTATTTCCTGGCGAACGCCCTGATCGCCTCGGATTCGAATTTATGCGACCCGAGCGTGACGGTGACGCCGATGCAGAAGAACTCGTCCAATGTCATGAGAGGCCCTGTGCGGCATCACGCGCGAGGAACATGACGGTGTTCTCGAGTTCGAAGACGCCTTCGCCACGCTGGTTGAAAAGCTCGCTGCGCATGGTGACGAGGCCGAGTTGGGGTTTCGATCTGGACAGGCGCTTGGCAAGGACGGTGGTGTTGCCGCTCAAGATGTCGCCGGCCAACACCGGCTTCTTCCATCGGACCTGGTCGACACCGGGGGCGCCTTGCGAGGTCGAGTCCAGCAGGAAGGCGTCGCATAGCATGCGCATGAACATCGCGCAGGTGTGCCAGCCGGAGGCCGCCAGCCCGCCAAGGATGCTGGCCTTGCCCGCCGCCTCGTCGAGATGCATCGGCTGCGCATCGAACTCTTGCGCGAATTCGATGATCTCGGCCGCACTCACCAGCTTCGTGCCGAGGTCGAGCGAGGCGCCCTCGACGAAATCCTCATAGGCCCAACTCTTTCCGGTCATGGTCTGGAATCCGGTTCAACATTGTACGATCGCAACGGATCGGGGTTCCCGGATGCAAGCGGGGCGGGATTTGGTCAAGTAATTTCTGGTGCACCAGGCCATCGCGCCCAACAGAACAGCCAACGGAAACAGAAAGTCTGAAGGCTCTACAACCAGCCGCGGCGGCGGAAATACCAGAAGGGCAGGATCGCCGATAGGATCATCAAGCCGATGGCGAATGGGTAGCCGAACTGCCATTTGAGCTCGGGTATGATATCGAAATTCATACCGTAAATCGAAGCGACCAGCGTCGGCGGCAGAAAGATGACCGCGGCGACGGAGAAGATCTTGATGATGGCGTTCTGCTCGATCGAGATCATACCGAGCGTCGCGTCGAGCAGGAAGCTGATCTTCTGCGACAGGAAGGTGGCATGGTCGGCGAGCGACAGCACGTCGCGCGACAAGGTCTTGATACGCGCGCGAATGTCCTTGCTCATCTTGGTCTGGGTCGAGGCGTGGGCGAGGAAGCCGGCGAGCCGCTGCAACGAGATCAGGCTGTCGCGGATCGAGGAGGCGATGTCCTCCTTGCGACCGATGGCCTTGAGCAATTCCTGGAAGTCGCGGTTGCGCTTGGAGACCTTGGTCGAGCGCGCTTCGAAGATGTCGCGCGAAATCGCCTCGATGTCGCGGCCGGCGCGCTCCAGAATGTCGGCGAGGCGGTCGACGATCGCCTCCAGCAGGCCGATCAGGATGGTGTCGCCGCTGGTGCAGCCGGTCGCCACCTTCTCGGCGCGCAGCGGAAAGGTCTTGAAGGCTTTGGGTTCGTGATAGCGCACGGTAATCAGCCTGTTGCCGGCCAGCACGAAGGTGACCGGCGACATCAGGGGATCGTCGACCTCGGTCTGGGCCGGCAGCGTGGCGGTCATGAAATAGGCGCCGTCCTCGACATAGAGGCGGCTGGAAATCTCGATTTCCTCCATCTCCTCGCGCGTCGGAATGGCAACACCGAGCCAAGTCTCGATGGCCGTTTCCTCTTCCTTGGTAGGGTTCATAAGGTCGGCCCAGACGACCTTATCGCTGTTTGCCAAGAGATCGTCAGCGAGGCGCAGGCGATCATTGTCCACGACGAATGCCTTGATCATCGCCGGGTCTCCCTTGCTGTGGCCAAAAGGATGGGTTCGAGCGGGCGTGTCGTTTCGGATTGCACGGGACAGGCTTTCGACGAAAGCGCGGGCCGGTGCAGACGCCCCTTAGACCGGGCATTGCGGGCAGTCAAGCCACGCGGAGGCAGCCTTTGCGACGTGCACGAGGCTGTGATCGCGCCGGTGCCCGTGACGGCTGCCGGCGCGCCGTCGGTCAGGTCAGGTGTTGAACTTGAACAGCATGATGTCGCCGTCCTGGACGACATATTCCTTGCCTTCGTCGCGCGCCTTGCCGGCTTCCTTGGCCGCCACTTCGCCGCCCAGCGTGATGAAGTCGTTGTAGGCGATGGTCTGGGCGCGGATGAAGCCACGCTCGAAATCGGTGTGGATGACGCCAGCCGCCTGCGGCGCCTTGGCGCCCTTGTGCACGGTCCAGGCGCGCGTCTCCTTCGGCCCGACGGTGAAATAGGTGATGAGCTGCAAAAGCTCGTAGCCGGCGCGGATCACCTTGTTCAGGCCCGGTTCCTCAAGACCCAGCGTGGCGAGGAACTCCATTTCCTCTTCATCGCTGAGCTGCGCGACCTCGGCTTCGATCGCCGCGGAAATCACCACGGTGCGGGCGCCTTGCGCAGCAGCCATCTGTTCGACTGCATTGGTGTGCGCATTGCCGGTGGCGGCGTCGGCCTCGGCGACATTGCAGACATAGAGCACGGGGTGCGACGTCAGCAGGTTCAGCCCCTGCAGGATGCGCAGATCCTCAGGCGCGATGCCGTTGAGCAGGATGCGGGCGGGCTTGCCGGCCTGCAGGAGTTCAAGCGCGGCTTCCATCATCGGAAGCACGGTCATCGCCTCCTTGTCCTTGCCGGAAGCGCGCTTGCGGAACTGCACGATGCGGCGCTCAAGGCTGTCGAGATCGGCGAGCATCAGCTCGGTCTCGACGGTCTCGGCGTCAGCGACGGGATCGATGCGGCCCTCGACATGGGTGATGTCGTCATCCTCGAAGCAGCGGAGCACATGGACAATGGCGTCGACCTCACGGATGTTGGCCAGGAACTGGTTGCCCAGCCCTTCGCCTTTCGAGGCGCCGCGCACCAGGCCGGCGATGTCGACGAAGGAGATGCGGGTCGGGATGATCTCCTTCGACTTGCCGATCGCCGCGATCTTCTGCAGGCGTGGGTCGGGCACCGCTACCTCACCGGTGTTTGGTTCGATGGTGCAGAACGGATAGTTGGCGGCCTGCGCCGCCGCCGTCCTGGTCAGCGCGTTGAAAAGCGTCGACTTGCCGACGTTGGGCAAGCCAACGATGCCGCATTTGAAACCCATTTTTATCCGGTCCTATCGGGAAATCGAAATTTGATGAGGGCTATGGGCGAAAGGGGTGACGAACGTCAAGCCCTTCGGCTCCGATCCGTCGCGAGGCCTAATCCTTGCCGCCGAAGAGCTTCTTCAGCATGGCGGCCATCGGGCCGGTTTGAGGCAGCTTGACCGCCGGCTGCTGCGGCCGCGCCTGACGGACGTGACTCTGCTGTTTTGCACCCTGTTGTTTTTGCCCGGGCTTTTCCGGCTCGGGCGCAGCACCGGTCTTGCGCTGGACGGCAACGCTGACCTTGTTCATGAAGCCGGACTCATCACCCCTGACGATCAAGTCGGCATGATCACCGATGGCTTCGAGCAGCGGCTCCAGCCATTCGCGATCGGCCTTGGCGAAATCGCCAAGCACATGATGCTGGACGAATTCCTTGACGCCGGGGTGGCCGACGCCGATGCGCACGCGGCGGTAAGCGTTGCCGACGTGGCCGTCGATCGAGCGGATGCCATTGTGACCACCGGCACCGCCGCCAGTCTTCACGCGGACCTTAGCGTCGGCGAGGTCGATCTCGTCATAGAAGACGGTGAGCGCCGAGGGGGTGAGCTTGTAGAAGCGCAGCGCTTCGCCGATCGACTGGCCGGAATTGTTCATGAAGGTCTGCGGCTTGATCAGGATGATCTTTTCGCCGGCAAGCGTGCCTTCGGCGATCAGGCCCTGGAACTTCTTCGACCAGGGCGAAAAGGAATGGCGGCGGGCGATTGCGTCCGCCGCCATGAAGCCGACATTGTGCCGATTGTTGGCGTATTTCGCGCCCGGATTGCCGAGGCCTGCAAATAGCAGCATCGTCACCTCCGGGCGGAAAGGATTACTTCTCTTCGGCGGCAGGAGCCGCTTCGGGTTCAGCCGCTTCGACCGTCTCTTCCTCCGCCTCCGGCTTCATCGCCGCGGAGCCGGCAATGGTTGCGACGGTGAAGTCGCGGTCGGAGATCACCGGCTTGACGCCGGCCGGCAGCTTGACCGCCGAGATGTGGATCGAATCGCCGATATCGGTGCCGGTGAGATCGACGGTGATGAATTCCGGGATCGCATTGGCCGGGCAGTGGAACTCGACTTCGTGACGCACGATGTTGAGCACGCCGCCGCGCTTGATGCCGGGCGACTTGTCTTCATTGATGAAGTGGACCGGCACGTCGACATTGACTTCGGTGTCCTTGCCGATGCGCAGGAAGTCGACATGGACCGGGAAATCCTTGACCGGGTCGAGCTGGAAGTCCTTGGGCAGGACCTGGATCTTCTTGCCGTCGACATCGATCGTGGCGATCGTGGTCAGGAACCCGCCGCCATGGATCTTGTAGTAGATGTCCTTGTAGGTCAGCGCAATCGCCAGGGGAGGCTGCTTGTCGCCGTAGATTACTGCAGGCACTTTACCGTTACGGCGAACTGCACGGGCGGACCCCTTACCGACCTGTTCGCGCGCTTCGGCCTTGAGCTCGTAAGAAGCTTGGCTCATGGCATTTCCTTTCGCGTTGTTCTGGAGCGTTCGCGGCCGGCGAGGTGCCTGGGCCGTAAACGTCGAAAGCCGTCATGGCCTTACATGATCTGGTCCAAAATCTTTTTTGGGATCACGCAGGCCCGGACAGCCTTCCGCCGCGTTGCCTCCAAGGGTGTCTACGCGGGTGGCGGCTCTATAGCGGAAGGTGGGGCGAGGTGCAAGCCGTGGTGGGCGTGGCGGCATTTCGCTGAATTTCGGCATTTGCGCCAGAAGCGGTCATCCGCCCGCAGTTCTCGAATGACCGCAGTGGGGCCGGAAGCGGACGGTCCGGTTCTGGGACCAACTAGCCAGAAAGGTGCCATTCCGCTGGCGCCCCATCTTGGCCGCAACGACGTTACTTGCCGTTGCCTGAAAACAACTGCGGCGCCGCGTTGGCCGCCTTGCGCCAGCACCTGCCTCTTGACGCTTCCGGCCGCGATACGCTCCTACCAATCGGTCATCATGCGTGTGGCCGAAGGCGGGTGACGAGTGTGGCGAGTTCCGCTTGACGGTATGTGTTGGTTTTGGCGAATACCTCTTTGAGCTGGGTGCGCGCGGTTTCGCGGCTGACGCCGAGTGCAATTGTCGCCGCAGCATCCTGCCGGTTGACCAACCGGATGGACGCGCCGAGATGATGTCCTTCATTCCATGCTTCGCTGGTCGGAGAAAACCCGAACGGGCACGAGGCGTGCTATTCGCTCTGGCGGTGAGCCTGACAACGTCGCTGTCGGCCACGGCGGAGCAGGTTTCCTCGGTGGATCTCGAACTGGTTCTTTGTGTCAATGTATCGTCTTCAATGAGCGAGACGGCACAACGGCTGCAGCGGGAGGGATATGTCAACGCACTGCTCGATGCCGCGGTGTTGCAGTCCATTTGAATACGGCCGGCGTGGTAATGCCCATATCGGTCTCCTTCGACCAATATGAATCATAAACCGTCCATCAAAGGAATCCTGAATCCTTTAAATCGCGACTGGCTTTAGCCCGGTGGCGGGGCAGCCACAGGGTGGACATTTCAGCCCACATGGAAAATGATCATGTTGCCATGCACAACACTGCAGTGCTCTGATCTCGACGAAAGCCTGAGCGTAGAAGCGGATCAACCGACCTCCGGGTCCAGCGAGCGAGGACGCAAATGGACACCCCAGAGAATGGGCAATTGCATCGCGACGCGGGCGGGCGACCCTGTCGATCGTCCGGCTGGCTTGCCCGCGCCGCCGTGTCGGCGGCATTCCTGCTCGGCATGGCTTTCAGCAGCACTGCGTTTGCGCAGGACCAGCAGCTACCCGTGGTGACGGCGGCCAAGCCGGTGTTCCGTGAAATCGTCGAAGACGACGAGTTCGTCGGGCGCTTCGAAGCCGTCGACCAGGTCGCCATCCGTTCGCGCGTCAGCGGCTATCTGGACAAGGTCAGCTTCCAGGACGGCGCACTGGTCAACAAGGGCGACCTGCTCTTCACCATCGACCAGCGTCCGTACCAGGCGGCTTATGATGCCGCCAAGTCGCAAGTGGACGTCGCCAAGAGTCTGCTCGAATTCTCCAAGATGCAGCTGGATCGCGCCGACGAACTCGCCAAGACCGGCAATATCTCAACCGCGACGGTCGACGACCGCCGGCGGGAATACCTTTCGGCGCAGGCGCAGATGCAGGGCGCGACGGCTGCGCTGACGACGGCCAGCCTGAACATGGAATTCACCGAGATCAAGGCGCCCTTGTCCGGCCGCATCGACCGCCGGCTGGTGTCGGTCGGCAACCTCGTGCAGCCGGATTCCACCTTGCTGACGACCATCGTTAAGCGCGATCCGATCGACTTCTATTTCGACGTCGATGAGCGCCTGTATTTCAGCTACGCCCGCGACGCGAAGGAGCGTGGCGGCAGCATGCAGGAAGGCGCCGGCGGGCTCGAGGTGATGGTTCGCGTCGCCGACCGCGCGGAGGCGGTATTCAAAGGCAAGCTCGATTTTGCCGAGAACCGGATCGACAACGCGACCGGCACCATGCGGGTGCGTGCAAGGTTTCCCAACGCCGACGGCATTCTCCAGCCAGGCATGTTCGGGCGCATCAACGTGCCGGGGTCGCTGCCGCATAGCGGCGTGCTGGTGCCCGACGAGGCGATCGGCGCCGATCAGGATCGCCGCATCGTGTTCCTGGTGGATGAGGCCGGGACGGTGTCGGCGAAGCCCGTGCGCACCGGCCCGCTTCTCGACGGCTACCGGGTGATCCGCGGGGGCCTGACCGGCGACGAGACGATCATCGTCAACGGGCTGATGCACGCCAGGCCCGGCACCAAGGTGAAGGTCGAGATGGTGACGTTGCCGCCCAAGGCCGAGACCGCCGAGTTGCAGCAATGAGGTTCGCACATTTCTTCGTCGACCGTCCGATCTTCGCATCGGTCGTTTCGATCGTCCTGCTGATCCTCGGCGGGATTGCTTATACCCAGCTGCCGGTCGCGCAATATCCCGAGATCGCGCCGCCGACCATCGTCGTTCGCGCGCAGTATCCGGGTGCCGACGCCGAGACGGTCGCAGCGACGGTGGCAACGCCGATCGAGCAGGAGATCAACGGCGTCGAGGGCATGCTCTACATGTCGTCCTATTCGTCGGGCGACGGGGCGATGGCGCTGACCATCACCTTCAAGCTGGGCACCGATCTCGACCAGGCGCAGGTGCTGGTGCAGAACCGCGTGTCGGTCGCCGAGCCGCGCCTGCCCGAAGAAGTCCGCCGCCTCGGCATCACCACCACCAAGAGCTCGCCCGACCTGATGATGGTCGTGCACATGCTGTCGCCCGACAATACCTACGACCAGCTCTACGTCTCGAACTACGCCCGCTCGCGGGTGCGCGACATACTGCTCAGACTAGACGGCGTCGGCGACCTCATCATCTTCGGCGAACGCGAATATTCGCTGCGCATCTGGCTCGATCCGGAAAAACTGTCCGCCCTGGGGATGACCTCGGGCGATGTGGTGCAGGCGCTGCGCGACCAGAACGTCCAGGTGTCGGGCGGCTCGATCGGCGCGCCGCCGACCAGCACCGGCACGGCGTTCCAGTACACGGTCACCACGCAAGGCCGCTTCAACGACGCACGCGACTTCCGATACGTGATCGTCAAATCGACCGACGACGGCCGCCTGATCTCGCTGCAGGACGTGGCGCGCATCGAGCTCGGCGCCAAGGATTACGTCACCAACTCCTATCTCAACGGCAAACCGGCGGTGGCGCTCGCCATCTTCCAGCGGCCGGGCACCAATGCGCTAGCCGCAGCCGCGGAGATCCAGGACAAGATGAAGGAGCTTTCCCGCGACTTCCCGAAGGGGTTGAGCTACGACATCGTCTACAATCCGACCGAGTTCGTCGCCGAGTCGATCCAGGAGGTCTACAAGACAATCCTCGAGGCGATGCTGCTGGTCATCATCGTCATCATCGTCTTCCTGCAATCGTGGCGCATGGCGATCGTGCCGATCGTGGCGATCCCCGTGTCGCTGATCGGCACGCTGGCGGTGCTTTACGCCGCTGGCTTCTCGCTCAACATGCTGACGCTGTTCGGCCTCGTTCTGGCGATCGGCATCGTCGTCGACGATGCGATCGTCGTGGTCGAGAACGTCGAGCGCAATATCGCCAGAGGGCTGGCGCCCAATCCGGCGTCGCACCTGACCATGGACGAAGTTGGAACGGCGGTCATCGCGATCTCGCTGGTGCTGATAGCCGTGTTCGTACCGACAGCCTTCATCCCCGGCATTTCTGGGCAGTTCTACCTGCAGTTTGCGATCACCATCGCGGTGTCGACGGCGATCTCGGCATTCAATTCGCTGACGCTTTCGCCGGCGCTGGCCGCACTGCTGTTCAAGCCGCACCACGCCGCGGCGGCGCCGCCGCGCTTTTTCCTGGCGCGGTTCGGACGGGCGCTCGCCGACGGCTTCAATCGCGGCTTCGACAGGGTCGCCCACTGGTATTCGAGCATCATCCGCGTGCTGGTCGGCTCGTGGATAACGATCGCCGCCATGCTGGCCGTTTTCGCGGCCCTCATCTACGCCACGGTCTACATGGTGCAGGCGGTGCCGCGCGGTTTCATTCCGTCGCTCGACCAGGGCTATGCGATCGTCGTCGTCCAGTTGCCGGACGGCGCCTCGCTGTCGAGGACCGATGCGGTCATCCAGCAGGCGTCGCAGATCATCCAGAAAACGCCAGGCGTCGACTACGCAGTCGCCTTCGCCGGCTTCTCCGGCGCGACCTTCACCAACGCCAGCAACGCGGGCGTGATCTTCGCCAGGTTCAAGCCCTTTGACGAGCGACTGAAAGCCGGCCAGTCGGCGACCCAGGTCATTGGCAATCTGTTCGGCAGCCTGCAAAGCATCAAGGAAGCCTTCATTATCGCACTGCCGCCGCCGCCGATCCGCGGCGTCGGCAATGCCGGCGGCTTCAAACTGCAGATCCAGGAGCGCAACAGCGCCGACATGCGGCAGATCCTGGCGCATGCCAACGAAATCGCCGGCAAGGCCAACAAGACGCCGGGGCTGACGGGCGTGTTCACCACGTTCTCCGCGTCGAGCCCGCAATTCTTCCTGGCGATCGATCGCGACAAGGCGCGCATCCTGAACGTGCCGATCCCCAACATCTTCGAGACGCTGTCGATCAATTTGGGCACCGCCTACGTCAACGACTTCAACGCTTTCGGGCGCGTCTACCAGGTGCGGGCGCAGGCCGACAAGGCGTTCCGCCTCGATCGCGCCGACATCTTGAAACTGAAGGTGCGCTCGGCGACCGGCGCGCTGGTTCCGCTCGGCACGTTGATCGAGATCCGCGACGTCACCGGCCCGGCGCTGGTCCA
The DNA here is from genome assembly GCF_004962925.1 of Mesorhizobium sp. Classification (GTDB taxonomy): domain Bacteria; phylum Pseudomonadota; class Alphaproteobacteria; order Rhizobiales; family Rhizobiaceae; genus Mesorhizobium. Next base: position 27,278 of record NZ_SUEO01000011.1, read on the forward strand.
GCGCTACAACATGTACGTCTCGGTGCCGCTGCAGGGCAACGCCGCGCCCGGCGTTTCCACGGGCGACGCGCTGGCATTGATGGAAGGGATCACGGCAAAGATGCTGCCGGCCGGTACCTCCTATGAATGGACCGAGCTCGCCTATCAGGAGCGCAACACCGGCAATGCCGCTGTCTATATCTTCGGACTGTCGGTGTTGTTCGTGTTCCTGGCGCTGGCGGCGCAATATGAAAGCTGGGTGCTGCCGTTCGCCATTGTGCTGGTGGTGCCGCTCGGCGTGCTTGCCGCGTTGCTCGGCGTGTCTTTCCGAGGGCTGGACAACAACATCCTCGTGCAGATCGGCCTCATCGTGCTGATCGGGCTTGCCGCCAAGAACGCGATCCTGATCGTCGAATTCGCGCGGCAGGCGCAGGAACGCGGCCTGTCGGCCGCCGAGGCTGCCGTCGAAGCCTGCCGGCTCAGGCTGCGGCCGATCCTGATGACCGCCTTCTCGTTCATCCTCGGCGTCGTGCCGCTGATGATCGCAACGGGCCCGGGCGCAGAAATGCGCCAGTCGCTCGGCACCGCGGTGTTCTCCGGCATGCTCGGCGTCACCTTCGTCGGCCTGTTCCTGACGCCGGTGTTCTACGTCACGCTCAGGTCGCTGTTTTCACGGCGCAAGCCCCGTGCCGAGGCCGAGCCTTCGGGGCCGGCAGAGGCGCCATCGGAGACGGCCGCCGAGTAGGGTTACGAATTCGCCGCTTCGGGCGCGGCTTATCACTCCAGAAAATCGGCGCGGCGCGGTAACGGCCACGATCTGCGCCGACAACCGCGACCTCCGGAGTCCTCGCTTGCGATGTCTGCTTTCAGGACGCGGCGAAGCTGATCTCTATGACCGAAACCGGCGCGCAAAGCGGACATCTCTGATGGACGGTGCAGACCGTCTGTTTTGAGTCAAAGCCGACGTTCAACCCGACCTATCATCTGTTCGCAGCACCAGCCTCCAGCTTTCTCGCTTCCCGCATGTTAGGCAAGAACACCGTCAGCAGGCCGAGCAGCGGCAAATACGAGCAGACCTGAAAGACGAAATCGATGCCTTTCATGTCGGCGACAACGCCGAGCACGGCGGCCGCGATGCCGCCCATGCCGAAGGCGAAGCCGAAGAAGATTCCGGCGATCATGCCGACGCGGCCGGGCACCAGTTCCTGCGCGAAGACGACGATGTTCGAGAAGGCCGAGGACAGGATCAGGCCGATCAGCACGGTCAGGATCATCGTCCATTCGAAATTGGCGTAGGGCAGGGCCAGCGTGAAGGGCAGCACGCCGACGATCGAGAACCAGATCATCGGCTTCTGTCCGTAGCGGTCGCCGAACGGACCGCCGAGCAAGATGCCCAGCGCCGAGGCACCGAGGAACAGGAACAGCATCACCTGCGACATCTGCACCGAAACGCCGAATTTGTCGATGGCGTAGAAGGTGTAGTAGCTGGCGAGGCTGGCGACGTAGGCGTTCTTGGTCAGCACCAGCAAGGTCAGCACTGCCAGCGCGCCCATCACCTTGTGGCGCGGAAAGGGCGAGACGAAGCCTGCCGCCTTGCGATTGGCGAGCGAGACGCGAAGGCGGCTGTACCAGCCGCCGACCCGCCACAGCACGATGATGCCGATCAGCGAGCCGACGGCAAACCAAGCTATGCTGGTCTGGCCGAAGGGCACGACGATGAAGGCAGCCAGCAGCGGCCCTATGGCCTGGCCGAGATTGCCGCCGACCTGGAACAGCGATTGCGCCAGGCCGAACCTGCCGCCCGAGGCGAAACGGGCGATGCGCGAGGATTCCGGGTGGAAGATCGCCGAACCGATGCCGATCAGCGACGCGCCGATCAGCAGCAGCGTATAATGTCCGGCATAGGCCAGCACGATCAGGCCGATCAGCGAGGCCGCCATGCCATAGGGCAGCGAATAGGGCATCGGCCGCTTGTCGGTGACCATGCCGATCAGCGGCTGCAGCAATGACGCCGTCACCTGGAAGGTGAAGGTCAAAAGGCCGATCTGCCAGAAATCGAGGCCGTAATTGTCCTTCAGCAGCGGATAGATGGCCGACAGCAGCGACTGCATGATGTCGTTGACACAATGGCAGAAGCTCACCGCAAGGATGACGGTGAAGGCCGTCGCTTGCGCCGAAGCGTGGCTGGCCGGCGCAGGCGTGGCGACGGTGGTGGCTGTCGTGTCGGTCAAGGCGTGCTCCGTGGTCTTTTTGGCGGGCGCTCCCGCAGGCATAGCCGGTTGCCTTATAAGTCACTTGCCGGGCGACTTCTTTCGTGGTTTGGTCCAATAGTTTCGCGAGTGGGCCATTACCCAATGCCGCACGGCAATGAAATCTTCAAAGCGGGCGACACCGATCTCGGGCAGTTGCATGAGCGCCGCTGGCAGTGGCTGGAGCAGGCCGTCGGGCCGGCCGTGGCCCTGCCGACCGAATATCCCGACGGCTACCACGTGCCGCAGCACCGCCATAGCCGCAGCCAGTTGCTGCATGCGCTTGTCGGCGTTGTGCTGGTGACGACGCGACATGGGCGCTGGATGGTGCCGCCCGATCATGCCATGTGGATGCCCGCCGGCACCGAACATTCCGTCGAGATGCTTGGCGACGTCAGCATGCGCTCGGTCTACGTGGTGCCGGACGCCATTGTGGGGCTGCCGCATGGGCTGCGCGTCGTCGGCATCACCGATCTGATGCACAGCCTGATCGTGGAATCGGAAAAGCTGCCACAGGGCGCCGAGCTGGAAGGGCGCGGTGGACTGATCATGAGCCTCCTGCTGCATGAAATTCCTAACCTGCCGGAACGGCCGCTCGGCCTGCCTTTTCCTTCAGATCCAAGGCTTGCGGCGCTGTGCCGGCGCTTCGTCGCAGCACCCTCGCCACATGCGACGATCGACGAATGGGCCGATATCGTCGGCATGAGCCGCCGTTCCTTCACGCGTGCCTTTCATCGCCAGACCGGATTGTCGCTGTCGACATGGCGCCAGCAGGCCTGCCTGTTCGCGGCATTGCCGCGGCTGGCCGATGGCGAGCCGATCACCAGGGTGGCGCTCGATCTCGGCTATGACAGCGTGCCGGCCTTCATCACCATGTTCAAGCGCATGCTGGGAGCATCGCCGCGCGGCTATATGCGCGGCGCGCGCGACAGCGTCGAAGTAGCTCGTCGCCTGATCGGCCCGGTTCGGCTAGAAAGCCCGGCGCCGTAGGCTGGGCTTGGACTCTCTCGACTATTTTGGCCGAGCCGTCTTGTGGTGAAAGGCCTGGCTGGGCTGCGACTTCTTGACAGCAGTCAGGCTTGCCTCATCATGGATGACCGTTTCTTCGATGTCCCAAGCCTGTCCCGGAAGGTTGCTGGAAGGTGGAGTATCCAACGTTGGGAGCGCTGCATTTATTTTGTTAATGGCCCAGACCAAGCCGCATAGTGCCGATGTAGGCCGCAAGACACCCAAGCATGGATTTCAGGCCTATATTGTCGGCTATCCAGTGCGTTGCCGACAGGCCGAAGGCCAGGAGGGACAACCCCGAAAAGAGTAAAACGTATAAAAGGCCAAGCGCAATTCGGTAGGGCGCGGGGTGGTTTGCTGCATTCAACATGCCGCCAATTTAGCCTACAAAATGCTGAAAAGTGATCAAAGCCAAAAATAGAATTTGAACGACAACGGGTCCAATTCCGCTTGTCATTCACTCGTCAAAAGCTCCGCAGGAGGCTTCTAGTCGAACAGGCTCGATACCGATTCCTCGGTCGCGGTGCGCGAGATCGCCTCGCCCATCAGGTCGGCGATGGAGATGACGCGGATGTTGCTGGCGTCGAGCACCGCTTGGGTCGGCTGGATGGAATCGGTGATAACCAGTTCCTGCAGCTTCGAGGCGCCGATGCGGGCGATGGCGCCGCCGGACAAAACGCCGTGGGTGGTGTAGGCGGTGACGCTGGTGGCGCCGCCGGCAAGCAGCGCATCGGCCGCATTGCACAAGGTACCGCCCGAATCGATGATGTCGTCGATCAGCAGGCAATCCTTGCCGCGCACGTCGCCGATAACGTTCATGACTTCCGATTCGCCGGGGCGCTCGCGACGCTTGTCGACGATGGCGAGCTGGGCATCGATGCGCTTGGCGAGCGCGCGGGCGCGGACCACGCCGCCGACATCCGGCGACACGACCATGACATTGGCAAGCTGCTTGTATTTCGCCTTCACGTCACGGGCCATGACCGGCACCGAGAAGAGATTGTCGGTCGGGATGTCGAAAAAGCCTTGGATCTGGCCGGCGTGGAGATCCAGCGTCAATACCCGATCGACGCCCGCCCGCGTGATCATGTTGGCGACCAGCTTGGCCGAGATCGGCGTGCGGCCCGAGGCGCGGCGGTCTTGCCTGGCATAGCCGAAATAAGGAATGACCGCCGTGATGCGCTTGGCCGACGAGCGCATGAAGGCATCGATCATGATGAGCAGTTCCATCAGGTGATCGTTGGTCGGGAACGAGGTGGACTGCAGGATGAAGACATCCTCGCCGCGCACATTTTCCTGGATCTCGACAAAGATTTCCTGATCGGCGAAGCGCCTGACGCTGGCTTTGCCCAGCGGTATGTTGAGATAGCGGGCGACCGCTTCGGCCAGCACTCTGTTGGAATTGCCCGCGAAAAGCTTCATGCACCGTTCCTGGTGAAGGATGGAGACTCTGGCAGACTCTCTTGAGCCTCTTAAGTCGGGCTTTTAGCGGCCCGTGCCGGTATTGCAAGCGTCGTGATCGGGAATCCGCCGGCTAATCTCAATAAACGTCTACGGCGAGGGCGGTCTGCAACATGTCAGCCCGCTTGGCCGCCAAGCCATGTGGCAAACTGGTCGATCGTCTGGTCGGCGATCGCCTGCATGGTCTCCGGCGCGACAGCAGCCCAGCCTTCGCCACCATTGACTGACGGCGCCTTCTGCTGGCCATTGATGCGATGCAGCCGGTTGCCTGCCGGGTCATAGACATCCCAGACATAGATGACGGTGGTATCCTTACCTTCCGACATCGTCGAGAAATAGCCTTTCAGCACATGCGTTGGGGTCTGCCCAGCGCTGCCTGCCAAGGTGATGCCGCGCTGCTTGGCTCGCGTCTGAAGCTCCGCAGTCAACGGTGTCGCGGCTTCCACCGAGGCGCCGACGATCGGCGCCACCTGCAGGCGGGTTCGTGCGATGACGGCGGCGCTCTTTGCGGGCGGCACGGTCGTGGTTGCGGGTTGTGCCGTCGCGGAAGACTGGGCGGTCGTTGCAGGTGTGGTGGGCGTTGCGGTCGTGCCGGTTCCAGCCGTTGGCACAGCCTGCGTCGACTGCGGGGCGATGGCCGAGGGTTCGAGAACGTCCTTCGCATTGGTGCAGGCGGCCAGCGCCAGCGCCGCGAGCAATGACACGGTCGTCACATGCGATCGCCTCATTTGCCTCAAAACTCCCTGGCGATGAACGCCCTTTGAATCCTTATCATTATGGATTCACTGTACGATCAAGTCGAGATCATGGCGGGACAGCGGCTTCGGCTGCGATTCGGTCGTCAAATAGGTGCGGCCAAGCGTCATCGCGGTCTCGGTTTCGGAGTCCATGATGATCATGTGGGCGAACAGCGTCATGTTTGGCGCGATGGGTTCGGGATTGCCCTGATAAAACATCGGCATGTCCATCCATGACGGAGTGAAGCGGGCGCCGAGCGAATAGCCGCAGGCGTTGAGCCGGTGCTTGGTCAAATTGTGCGCCTCTAGCGTGCGGGCATGCGCGTCGAACACGTCGCCGAAGGTATTTCCGGGCGTCATCGCCTTCTCGACGGCCAGAAGTGCGGCGCGCGCCGCATCGAACAGTTCCTGGTGACGTTTCGACACCTTGCCGGTCAGCACCGTGCGCATCATCGCCGCATGGTAGTGGTGGAAGACGCCGGCCCATTCGAGCGTCAGCTGGTCGTTTTTGGTCAGCTTGCGGCGGCCGGCCTTATAGCGGCAAAGCAGTGCGTCCACCCCCGAGCCGATGATGAACTCGTTGGCCGGATAGTCGCCGCCACCGGCAAAGATCGCGCCCTGCATGGCAGCAAGGATCAAGGCTTCGTCGCCACCCTGTTTGATCAGCGGCAGGGCTGCGTCGAGCGCATCGTCGGCGAGATTCGCGGCCTTTTCCGCCTTGGCGATCTCGGCCGGGCTCTTGAACAGACGCAGCCGGCTCACGATGCCGGAAGCGTCGGCGATCTGGCCAAAGGTCTGCAATTGTTCGTCCAGGCGCCGGCCATTGTAGGCGGTCAGGCCGTGGGTGTCGTATTCGACGCCGATGCGGGCGCCGAGCAGGTCGAGGTCGTTGAGCAAATTGCGCAGGTCGATCGCCGGGTTTGCGCCGTCGCGATCGGTCCACAGCACGATGTTGTCGATGATCGAGGTGTGGCGCGCCTGGCGCAGATCGGCCGAGCGCGTGAGCAGGATCATCGAACCGTCAGCCTTCACCACCAGGCACTGGAAGAAGCAGAAGCCGAACGTATCGTAGCCGGTCAGCCAGTACATGCTCTCCTGCGCAAACAGCAGAACGGCATCGAGCTTCTTTTCGGCGATCTCGATCATCAGCCGATCGCGCCGCGCGTCAAATTCCGACCGTTCGAAATGCAGCGCCATTATTCAGTCTCCAAAACGATTGCCGAAATCTGCCGCCCGTAATCCGGCTCGTTGCGATGCGTGGTGCGCCGGTAGGAATAGAACAGATCCTCCTCGGCGTAGGTGCAGCGGCCGAGCCCGTCGGCGGTCACGCCAGCCCGGCTTAGCCGATCGACCGTATAGAGGTTCAGGTCGAACATTGCATGTCCCGACTTCGCCGACGGCGCAAAGTAGCGGATGTTGTTGGCATCGGACTCGACGAAGCGGGCGACGAATTCCGGCCCGACCTCATAGTTTTCTGGGCAGATGGAAGGACCGAGAACGGCGACGATGCGCTCGCGCCGGGCGCCGAGGTCTTCCATCGCCGCAATGGTGTTTTCCAGCACGCCTGACAAGGCGCCCTTCCAGCCGGCATGGGCTGCGCCGATGATACGCGCCTCGGCATCGGCGAACAGGACCGGTCCGCAATCGGCGGTCGAGGCGCCGACGGCGATGCCTGGCCGGTCGGTGACGATGGCGTCGGCCTTTGGCCGCTCGCCGGGAAAAGGCTCCCTGGCGAGGATGACGTCGGGCGAATGGATTTGGTGGGCGGTCAAGAGGTGGGTTGAAGGCACGCCCATCCAGTCGGCGACGCGGCGGCGATTCTCGGCTACCTGCGTCTGGTCATCGCTCGAACCGGTGCCGATGTTGAGGCCCTGATAGATGCCGCTGGAGACGCCGCCGACGCGGGTGAAATAGCCGTGGCGAATGCCTTGCGCCCGCGCTTTTTCCAGCAAGGGCGACCGAACGGGATCCGGTTTGGTCTGATTCAGCATGGCGGCGTTGTTGTCCGTGTGGGCGATTTCGTCAAGCGACAGTCCAAGATGGGCTACAGTCCAAAGATAGGCGACAGCCCAAAATTGGGCGACAGTCGGAAATTGGGAGAGTGGGAGAGGCGACAGCGAAAAGTCAATCCGCCGTTGCAAAGGGCGGAACGGCGATGCCGGCAGGCAGGACGGCAAGCACCTTGAAGAGATCACCCATGGCTTGCGGGCCGGCGAGGCGCTCGACCTCGCCTGCAATCTTTTCGCGAGCCGCCTCATCGGCGTTGGCGCCGAGCTGGCCGGCGCGTTCGAGAAGGCCCATTTCCACCAGGAATTCGCCTTGCGTGGAAAGATGGGCATCGAGGCCGTGCGCCCGCACAATCGCGGCAAGGGCGGCGAAGTCGACATGAGCGGTGAGATCGGCTTCGCCCGGATTGGCCAGCACATCTTCGTGATCGTGCTTGCGCAAGGCCTGCAACGTGTCGCCGATCGCTGGCCGGAGATAACCATAGTCGAGGAATAGGCCGGCGCCACCGAGCCCGGCCAATCGCTCAGCGATGGTCGCCATCAGCGCGGCCCGGGCCGGCGCGACCTCGACGATCGCGCCCTGTGGCGCGTTTTCGGCGTCGTTCGGCAACAGCGTCGGATCGACCGAGCCGGCGCCTGCGAAGAAGTGCAATTCGTCCGCGCTGTCGAGGCCGATCATCCGTTCGCGCCAGCCTGTTCCGGCGCGGACGAACTGGCGGATGGGCACCGCGTCGAACAATTCGTTACCGACGATGAGAAGCGGGGTCTGCGGCAGCGTGTCGATGCTTTCGTGCCAGCCGATCGTGGCCGGCGTGGCGGCAAGCGTTTGCTTTTGGACATCGGCCAGCCGCGGGCTGGTCTCGATCATGGCGAAGGATGCGCCGGCGGTCAGCGCCGGATCGAGCCGCGAAAGCGTGCGCAGCATGTCCTTCATCAGCGTGCCGCGGCCGGGGCCGATTTCGGCGATGGTGACCGGCATCAGCCGGCCGATCGCCAGCCACACTTCGTAGAGCCAGACGGCGACCAGCTCGCCGAACATCTGGCTGATCTCCGGCGCGGTGACGAAATCCCCGGCAGCCCCGAACGGCTCGCGCGTCGTATAGTAGCCGTCCTGCGGATCGAACAGGCAAAGCGTCATGTATTGATTGACGGGGATCGGCCCCGCCGCACCGATCAGCTCGACGATGCGGGTTTTCAGCCGGGTCATACCGGCTGGGGCTGTGTTAGCGGCTTTGCAGTCGCCATCGCCCAGACGCCGGCAAGCACCATTGGCAGCGACAGCACCATGCCCATGGTCAGCCAGCCGGTGCCGAGGAGATAGCCCAGCTGCTGATCGGGCTCGCGGAAGAATTCGACGAAGATGCGCGAGAGACCGTAGCCGCAAATGAAGGCGCCGCCGACGAAGCGCGGCGTCTTCAGCTTGAGCCTGGAATGGGTGAGGAAGCGCAGGACCAGGAACAGCACCAGGCCTTCGAGCAGCGCCTCGTAGAGCTGGCTGGGATGGCGCGCAAATGGCCCGCCATTGGGGAATTCGACCGCCCATGGAACATCGGTCGGCCTGCCCCAGAGTTCGGAGTTGATGAAATTCGCCACGCGGACGAGACCAAGGCCGACCGGCACGCCGGCTGCAACAACGTCGAACAGCGACCATGTGCGGATGCCGCGCGACCAGGAAAACAGCGTCATGGCGAGAATGACGCCGAGCAGGCCGCCATGAAACGACATGCCGCCCTGCCAGACGGCAAGGATATCGAGCGGGTGGGCGATGTAGCGCGGCAGGTCGTAAAACAGCACGTAGCCGGTGCGCCCGCCAAGCACCACGCCGATGGCCGCCCAGACGATGAAGTCGTCGAGATCCTCGGGCTTCATAGGCACGGTGCCGTCGGGCCAGAGTCTTGCATTGGTGACGAGCCGCTTGGCATACCACCAGGCAAACAGAATGCCGACGATGTAGCCGACACCATACCAATGCACCGCCAGCGGCCCGATCCGGACGATGACCGGGTCTATGTTGGGGAAAGGCAGGGCGGCCAGCGGCAGCATAAGATACTCGCTCAACAGGATCTCCCGGTTGCGGATCACGTTCGGGCGCGGACCATGCGGCAGTGTTTTGGCGGGGTCAAGGCGACGTGGATGCTTGCATTCCGCGTCGCGCGCCACTACGTCAAATCTAGCAAGCGAGGATTTGCCATGTCGACCGGACCGAACCGCATTCTCGATGAATTCGCCAAGCTGATGACTGACGCCGCGGGTGCCGCGCAAGGGGTGCGCCGCGAGGTGGAAACCGCCTTCAAGGGGCAGGCCGAGCGCGTTCTCAACTCGATGGACCTGGTGCAGCGCGAAGAATTCGAGGCCGCACGCGATATGGCTGCCAAGGCGAGGGAAGAAAACACCCGCCTTGCTGCGCGCCTCGAAACGCTTGAGGCAAAGCTCGCCGAATTGACCGGGCAGGCTGCGGCAAAGCCCAGATCAAAAAAATAATCGTTAAACTTTTCCACAAAGCACAATCGCAAAAAGCGCTTTGTCGTGAATCGCTTACCGGCATTGCGTGAATCTTTGTGACAGCGGCTTTCCACATGCGAATGACGCAGTGCGAAAAATTGGGCTGGTCACGCGACTCCCGATCAATAGACTGAATTTGTTGCATGATTCGGAGCAGGGTCATGCGCCGGGCGGTGGGGTCCGGTCTGGGGTCTTTGCGTTGACGAAGTCCCGGCCGTCCGAGTTCTAGACAAGATTGTTCGTTGTGTGTGCCCGCGGAGCGTGTGGCGCTCCCCTGAACGACAGGAAGCATTCCATGGAACTTCTCGAACTCGACCTCTCGCGCGAAATCCATCCGGTGGATGTTATCGAGCAGGTGGCCCACAACAACGACTGGTCCTTCGAACGGGCCGGCGACGACGAGATTTCGATTTCGGTTGCCGGAAGCTGGACCGACTATCACGTCTCATTTTCCTGGATGGAGGATTTCGAGGCGCTCCATCTTGCCTGCGCTTTCGACATCAAGGTGCCGGAGGCGCGCGCGCTCGAGGTGATGCGGCTGCTTTCGCTGATCAACGAGCAGATGCTGTTTGGCCATTTCGACCTCTGGGAACAGGAAGGCGCGATCATGTTCCGCCAGTCGCTGCTGCTCGCCGGTGGAGTCGAGCCGTCGAGCCAGCAGGTCGAAGTGCTGCTGTCGTCGGCGCTGGAAGCCTGCGAATGCTATTTCCAGGCATTCCAGTTCGTCGTCTGGTCGGGAACCTCGGCCAAGGAGGCGCTGGCCGGCGTCCTGTTCGAGACCTATGGAAACGCCTGAGCCAGGTCCTCAATGAGTTCGAGCAGCCAGCGCAAGCCCGAGATCAGCTTCGCCGATTTCGACCGTGTCGATATTCGCGCCGGCACGATCGTCGAGGCCGAGCCTTTTCCCGAGGCACGAAAGCCGGCGATCAAGCTGAAGATCGATTTCGGCGCTGACATCGGAGTGAAGAAATCGTCGGCGCAGATCACCAAGTACTATGCGCCCGAGACGCTGATTGGCCGACAGGTGTTCGCGGTGGTCAATTTTCCATCGCGGCAGATCGGACCCTTCATGTCGGAAGTGCTGACGCTTGGCTTTCCCGACGAAGAGGGTGCCGTCGTCCTCGGCGCAATCGAACGCAAGGTGCCGGACGGCGGCCGACTATTCTAGCAATGCCTTCTCAGGCGGCCAGTTTGCGCGTGGTGCCCAGTGCCTCTTCAACCGTCTCCAGGAACATCTCCGCGCAGGCCTTCCAGCTATAACGCATTGCCCGTTCGCGCGCCTCGGCGCGGTCGACGTGGAGCGCGGCGAGCGCGGCCTCACGCAAATCGTTCGACACAGCTCCGCCAACGCCGTCGCCGACAATGTCGATTGGCCCCGTCACCGGATAGGCTGCGACCGGCGTGCCGCTGGCCAGCGCCTCGATGATGACATTGCCGAACGTGTCGGTGCGGCTGGGGAAGACGAAGACATCGGCCGAGGCGTAGATTTCGGCCAGTTCGTCATTCGGGCGGTGGCCAAGGAAATGAGCATCCGGGTATCTGGCCTTGAGCCTGGCCAGCTCCGGCCCCTCGCCGACGATCACCTTGCTGCCGGGCAGGTCGAGATCGAGGAAGGCGGCCAGGTTCTTTTCGATCGCGACGCGGCCGACGCAGAGGAAGATCGGTCCCTTGAGTCCCAGATCTTTCTTCTTGTCCGGCCGGAAATGGTCGGTGTCGACGCCGCGCGTCCACGGCCTCAGCTTGGTGAAGCCGCGCGCCGACAGGTCGTCCGCCAGTGACTGGGTGGCGACCAGCGTGCCCTGTCCGGAATTGTGGAAATCGCGAAGCCAGCGATAGGCCCAGGTCTCCGGTATAGGCAGCCGCGCGCTTAGATATTCCGGGAAGCGCGTGTGATAGCTTGTCGTGAACGGCCGACCTGCCTTGCGGCAATAGCGCCGCGCCATGATGCCGAGCGGGCCTTCGGTGACGATATGGATATGATCGGCGTTGCGCGCCTCGATCAGGCGCGCGACATGGCCCGGCGTCGTCAGCGCCAGCCGGATGTCCGGATAGGTCGGCAGGGGCAAGGTGCGAAAGATGTTCGGGGTCAGGAAGTCCGTCTCGACGTCGAAGGATTTCAGGGTTTCCGAAAGCCGTTCCAGCGTGTGGACGACGCCGTTGACTTGCGGGCGCCAGGCGTCGGTGACCATCAGGATGCGCATAGCAGCCCTTTGCTGGAAAAGGTCGTCGGTTTCCTTGATGCGAGGCCGCAAGGCCGAATCAATCAGGATCGCGCGCTTCATGCGCGCTCTTCAGCATGGTTTCATGACGGGCCGATGAAGGCATAAGCCGGCGGCCGGCCGCAATCATCAGAAAAGCAGCGCATCGGCCCGAAAATCGAATTCGATTTTCGGAAAGCACGATGCGGAGGTTCAAAGCGTTAGAGCGTACTTTGTGCGTCCACTGGACGCACGTCGCTCTAATCAGGCCGGAACCTTGATGACGGCGCGCAAGCCGCCGAGCGGGCTCTTGTCCAGCATGATGTCGCCGCCATGGCTGCGGGCAATGTCGCGTGCGATGGCAAGGCCAAGGCCGGTGCCGCTGGCGTCAAGGTTGCGGGCCTCGTCAAGCCGCACGAAAGGCTTGAACACGTCCTCGCGCTTTTCGGGCGGAATGCCCGGTCCGTCATCGTCGATGGTGACGAGCAGCGAGCCGCGGCCATGGTTGGCGTTGATCTCAACCGTCTTGGCGTAACGGAAGGCGTTGCCGACGATATTGGACAACAGCCGGGCAAAGGCGTGGGGCCGCACATGCACATTTGGATCGCCGGCCAGCGCGGTTGACAGTTTGCGCTTGCGCAGAGTGGCCTCTTCGCCGAGCTTTTCGAAATAGGCTTCAAGATTGAAACGGCCGGCATCTTCCGCTGCCTCGCCGCGGGCAAAGGCGAGATAGCCTTCCAGCATGGACTGCATGTCATCGATGTCCTGGCCGAGCGCCTCGGTGTCGGCCTTGGTCCCGGTCAGCGCAAGCTGCAGCTTGAAGCGGGTGAGGATGGTTCTCAAATCGTGGCTGACGCCGGACAACATGGCGGTGCGCTGTTCGAGCTGGCGTTCGATGCGTTCGCGCATCTGGATGAAGGCAAAGCCGGCGCGGCGAACCTCCTCGGCGCCGCGCGGACGGAAATCGCGCGGCATCGGCCGGCCCTTGCCGAAACTCTCGGCGGCCTCGGCCAGCGTCAGAATCGGCCGGATCTGGTTGCGCAGGAAAGGGATGGCAATCATCAGCAGCACCAGAGAGGTGCCGACCATCCAGATCAGGAAAATGTGCGTGTTCGAGGCATAGGCCTGGCTGCGGCGCACGAAAGCGCGCAGCACTTTGCCCTCGAGCTGGACGCGAACCTCGATGATATTGGAATTGCCAACCGTGTCGATCCAGAACGGACGATTGATCTGATGGGTGATCTCGGACGAGAGAATTTCGTCGAGGATCGAGAAGAACGGCTTTGGACCGGGTGCCGGCAGCGGATCGGGCGGAAGCAAGTCGATCTTCAACTGCATGCGATCCTGCGCGATGCGGATGATGTTGGCGTAGTCGGCGTCGTTCGGATAGGTTTCTACCAGGTCGACGATCGCGGCAATGTCGCGGACCGTGGCCTGCGACAGGCGCTGCGTCACGGTCTGCCAGTGGCGTTCCATGAAGACAAAGGCGAGGACAGATTGCAGCAGGATCATCGGTGCGATGACGATGATCAGCGAGCGGGCATAGAGCCGCTTCGGCATGTAAAGCGAAACGAGGCGCCAGAACCGTTTCCAGGCGAGCGGCACCGCCTTCAGCGCCCGCCTGGCGCGAGCGCTCAAGCCGCTATCTTCCGGCCGTTCCAGTTGCGTGGTCGCCATTCGCCCTTTTGCCCATCTGCAGCTCAACAAGGGGCCCGCAAGCGCAGTGCTGCGCTTGCAATTTTCGACTTTATGCGTGCCGTCGTCCCAAACCGCTTCGCACTTTTGGGCGACATGCATTGCGGCAGTCTATTCCACGCTGAGCCGATACCCAATACCGCGCACGGTCTGCAGCCAGACCGGATTGGACGGATCGCGTTCGATCTTGCGGCGCAGCCTGTTGATCTGGACGTCGATGGTGCGCTCGCCGACTTCGGACTCGTCGCCGACAAGTTCATGGCGCGGTATCGTTTCGCCGGCCCGCGACGCGAAGATCGCTAGGATCTCCTGCTCGCGGTCCGTCAGCTTCAGGGCCTCGCCGCCGCGCTTGAGCTCCCGCCTGGCGATCTGGAAGGTGTAAGGGCCGAAGACCAGTTGCTCGACCTTGGGCGTCGTTGCCGGACCGCCGCGGCGCAGGATGTTGTTGATGCGCAGGATCAATTCGCGGGGATCGAAAGGCTTCGGCAGATAGTCGTCGGCGCCGGCCTCGAGCCCGGTGATCCGGCTGTCGGTTTCGGAAAGCGCGGTAAGCATCAGGATCGGCACGTTCTTGGTCGCCCGCAGCGCCTTGGCGAGGTCGACGCCGGTTTCGCCCGGCATCATGATATCGAGCACGAGCAGGTCAAAATCGAGGCCGGCGAGCTTGCGCCGCGCTTCGCCGGAATTTCCGGCAACGGTGACGCGAAAACCGTTTTCGGTCAGATATTGTTTTAGAAGATTGCGGATACGAGTATCGTCATCGATCACCAGCAGATGCGGCGCATCATCATCCGGTGCTGCCGGTTGATCAACCCTTTCAATGGTCTCCATGGCTTTTCCCTGACATTTTTGCGGGCACAATGTCGATCTGCGCCCTTAGTTCCGGATTGACCATCGCTTCCAGGAAGCGTTCGATCAAGGCGCGTTCGGTGGCTCCGAAATCTTCCAATGCAGCATGGATGCGGCGCGACTGTGGCCGTGCCAGCGCCAGCGCCAGGGCGCGGCCCTTGGCCGTCGGATAGAGTTCGCGCTGGCGGCGATCGCGCGGACCCTGCAACTGGACGACGTGATCGGTGTCGATCAGTTGCTTGAGCACGCGCGCCAGGCTCTGCTTGGTGATCTTCAGTACGTCGAGGAGTTCGGCGACCGTCAGGCCCGGCCTGCGATTGACGAAATGCAGAACCCGGTGATGGGCGCGGCCGAAGCCATAATCGGACAGGATCTGGTCCGGATCGGAGGTAAAATCGCGATAGGCGAAGAAGAACAACTCGATGATGGCAAAGTCGATGCCGTCCTCGTCGGTGACCGCCGTCCTGATCGGTTTTCCGGCTGGGTGGCTGCGATCCGTCATCTTTTCTCCGTGCGAAAGGGAAATTATGTCAGTACTATTGACGTAATTTCCCGGCAATGGTAATTTTTGACAAGCTTTTCGGCGGATTGCGAACGAAAAGGCAAGGGAAAGCCGTTTTTCCGGAACTTCCTGTGTTTGCCAGGCCTTATATATCCGCCTACGCTTCGAGATACCGGCCGCCTGGTGCGGCTGACAAGAAACGCGCAACGACACAATGATGTGCGGGCGACCGCCCGCGGGAGGTTACCATGGCATCCGTTCCCTTTGACCAAATGGACGGCTTTATCTGGATGAACGGCGAGTTCGTCAAATGGGCCGACGCCAAGATCCACGTGCTGACCCATGGCCTGCACTACGCCAGCGCGGTGTTCGAGGGCGAGCGCGCCTATGGCGGCGAGATTTTTAAACTCACCGACCATAGCGAGCGCCTGCACGAATCGGCACGCCTGCTCGGCTTCAAGATTCCCTATTCGGTTGCCGAGATCGATGACGCCTGCCGCACGCTGTTGAAGAAGCAGGGCTTTCAGGATGCCTATGTCCGGCCGATCGCCTGGCGCGGCAGCGAACAAATGGGCGTTTCGGCGCAAAACAGCCGGATCAACTGCGCCATCGCCATCTGGCAGTGGCCGAGCTATTTCGATCCGGCACAGAAGCTGAAGGGCATCCGTCTCGATCTGGCCGAATGGCGCCGCCCCGATCCGCGGACTGCGCCGTCGAAATCGAAGGCTGCCGGCCTCTACATGATTTGCACCATGTCCAAGCATGCCGCCGAAGCCAAGGGCTATTCCGACGCCATGATGCTCGACTGGCGCGGCCAGGTTGCGGAAGCGACCGGCGCCAATATCTTCTTCGTCAAGGACGGCAAGATCCACACCCCCACCCCCGATTGCTTCCTCGACGGCATCACCCGGCGTACGGTGATCGGCCTCGCCAAGGATCGCGGCTTCGAGGTCATCGAGCGGGCCATCATGCCGGAAGAGCTCGAGGGCTTCCAGCAGTGCTTCCTCACCGGGACGGCGGCCGAGGTGACGCCCGTTTCAGAGATCGGTCCATACCGATTCGAGGTGGGAGAAATCGCCAAGACTCTGATGAACGACTATTCTGCGGCCGTTCAACCCAAGCATGCGATCGCCGCAGAATAACGAAAGTCACAGCTTTTTTAACAAGTAGGGGCGGTTTTCGGGCTGCCCCTTTTATTTAAGCACTTCTGCATTTGACTTTCGTCCAATTCGGCGTCTCATGATGGTGTCGGCCCGGGAGGCTGGCAGCTATGGAGGGACTGGTAACATGGACATGAACACGCTTCTTCCGATCATTATTCAGGTGATTACGGGTATCATCGGTGGTCAGGCGGTGGGCGCGGCGATCAAGACGGCGGCGATGGGTCAGCTTCCCAAAATTCTGGGCGGCGCCGTTGGCGGCGTCGGCGGCGCGGCGATCCTCGGCAGCCTGCTCGGCGGCGGTACGATCGATCCGGCTGCAGCCGCAGCGGCAACTAGCGGATTGGGCAGCGCGCTGAATGTGCAAAACATCGTTGGCGGTGCCGGCGGCGGCGCCATTCTGACCGGTATCATCGGTGCGGTCATGAATGCGATGAAGAAATAAGCCTGGCGGTTTCGGGCTTTCGCATGGGCGGCTTCGGCCGCCCATTTCTTTTGATGTCCGTGCCAACGGTGGACGCCGTTTGCATGTGTCTCTACATCAGGGGCGACACAGCGAAAGGACGATCATGGGTCAACTCAATGCCGGTATCGTGCCGGTCACGGCCTTCCAGCAAAACTGCACCATCCTCTTCGACATGGACGACAGACAAGGCGTCGTCGTCGATCCGGGCGGCGACATCGACAAGGTGCTGGCGGTGCTGAAGGATAATGCGATCAACGCCGGCGCGATCTGGATCACGCACGGTCATATCGACCATGCCGGCGGCGCCATGGAACTGAAGGAGGCGCTCGGCGTCGAGATCATCGGCCCGCATGAGGCTGACCGTCCATTGCTCGCCAATCTCGAGAACCAGGCAAAACTCTACGGCATCACCGATCCGGTGCGTAATTGCGTGCCCGACCGCTTTCTCAGCGAAGGAGATACCGTCTCGTTCGGCCAGCACGCATTCGAGGTCTTTCATTGCCCCGGCCATGCGCCCGGCCATGTCGTCTACTACAATCGTGCTGCGAAGTTCGCCCATGTCGGCGATGTGCTGTTCCGCGGCTCGGTCGGGCGCACCGACCTGCCGGGCGGCGACCACGCCGCGCTGATCGCCTCGATCAAGGACAAGCTTTTGCCGCTCGGCGACGACATCGGCTTCATCTGCGGCCATGGTCCCGGAGGCCGCTTCGGCGAAGAGCGCCGGAGTAATCCGTTCCTGATTTAAGGCGCGTCACGTCTGATGAGCCTCATGCGACGCGCATCAGTCTCTTGTCTTGCGCATGCCGACAACAAAAAAGCGCTGGCCTTGCGGACAGCGCCTTTGTTTTGGGGCAGGGAAGCCTTAAAGCGCATTGCGCTTTAAGGCCTTGTCTTTGTGCATGTCGTTATCCCCAAAACCGCTATTCACTTTTGGGCGACATGCATTAGTTCGCGGTGCAGAAATGCTGTTCGCCGTCATAGCCGGTGAACGTACCGGTGCGGGAGTTGAATGAGCGATAGCGATCCGAACAATATTCATACCAGCCACGGGTCCACGGCTCGGCGTAGCCGTCATTGTAGACGACACGCGGTTCCGCGTAGTAGCGGCGCACCGGGGCGGGGCGTGGATAACGCCCATAATCGTCATAGCCGGGATCGTAGTAGCTGGGCTGCGGGTTGTTGAGCGCACCAACGATCAGGGCGCCGGCCGCGAGGCCAAGGACGCCTGCCGCGATCGCGTCGCCATTGCCACGATGGTGGTGCCGGTGGCGCCACTCACCAGCACTGGCCGCTGGCAAGGTCGCAAGCGTGGTCGCGACAATCGCGGCGGACAGGATGGTGGTCTTGAAAATTCGGTTCATGTCGGTCTCCTTCGTGCCGGCCCGGTAATTTGGGGATGCGGTCCGGCTTTATCGAAGACTAGTAGGCGACCGTGGCTGAACGGGGGCTGAACGAAATTGGCGGGCTGAGATCAATCGACTTTCATCGATCAGGCATGGCGCGAGCCACAAATATTGCACGCTCAACAAGGAGCGGACCTGCCCTGCGGAATCCGTCCGATGCTGTCTCGATCCCGGCTCAGCCGATCGACAGGTTGACGGCTTTCGGACCCTTGCCGCGCTTGTCCGGCTCGGTGTCGAATGTTACCTTCTGCCCATCCTCAAGACCGGGAAGACCCGACGCCTGCACGGCCGAAATATGGACGAAGACATCCTTCGCGCCATCATCCGGCGTGATGAAGCCGAAGCCTTTGGCATGATTGAAGAATTTGACGGTGCCGGTCTGCGGCATGGGAAGCTCCTTTGATCCCATCAAGTCCAGTCTCGGGCCGGCAAATGCCCGAGTGGAAATTTGTCGTTTATTTTAGCGTCATCGGCAAGAGAAAGTTTTGCGAGCATTGGCTTGCCTTCTCGGGCACGAAAAAAGGCGCGACGAAAAGCGCCGCGCCTTCGAAAACTCGGATCCGGCGCTGAAAGCCGGCACAAGGCCCTGTGGAGACCTCAGGCAGAGTTCCTGAGCACGTCCGAGCGGACGTGCGCGCGACGGTTCAGTCGGCGCGGAGATTGACCGCCTTCGGCCCTTTGCCCATCCGGTCCGGCTCGACATCGAAGGTGACCTTCTGGCCATCGACGAGCGTGCGCAGGCCCGAAGCCTCGATCGCGGAGATGTGGACGAACACGTCCTTGGCGCCGTCATCTGGCGTGATGAAGCCGAAGCCTTTGGTTGCGTTGAAGAACTTAACGGTGCCGGTCTGGGCCATTGGGGAAACTCCTTCACCCGTGTCAGTCTTGTGGTTTGCCCGCCGCCTGACGCCGTGGGCAAGTCCCGGTGGTTGCTTCGGCAGTCATGCATTGGCGCATGGTCAAAACCCCCCGCCGAAAAACGGGGCCGTCAGAGATTCACAGTATCGGGGAAAGGTCGTCCAAAACGTTCCGCTCTCCGGGTCGCAAATGCCCGAACACAAAATTTATCGCACGGAAAGGTGATCGTTGCAAGGTAGCGCCCGCGGGCCTCCCGACGGGCGCATTCCGACGCATGGCACCGATAGGCTGGGGTGCTCGTCCGGTCCTCGGTCAGTGCCCGGCCACGCATGGTCCAGCGGGCTGGGAGCTTGCAAACAGGGGTTGCATTTGGCCGAGGAATAGCGAGGATTGACCTGGAGTGGAGCGCGTTTTGCATTTTTTGTGCATATCGTTATCCCAAAACCGCTGCGCACTTTTGGGCGGCATGCGTGGGAGCGGGGGCTCGGGAGGTATAGTCATGAAATTTCTTGCGGCAATCTTCTCGCGGCAGGGTTTTGCTATCCTGTTGCTGTCGGCAGTTCTTGCGGCCTGTACTGCGGTGGTGGTGGATGAAGGACCGGGGTACCGTCCGCCAAGGCCCGGGCCGCAATTCTGCACCAAGCAGTATGATCCGGTCTGCGCCCGGCGTGGCGGCGACCGCCAGACCTTCGCCAATGCCTGCCTTGCCGAGCGAGCCGGGTATCGCATCATCCGCGACGGCCAGTGCCGCGACGGTGGCGGCGGCGGTGAGGAGCAGACATTCTGCACCCGCGAGTATGCCCCCGTCTGTGCACGCCGCCGTGGCGACCTGCGGACCTTCCCCAACGCATGCGAGGCCCGTGCCGCCGATTATCGCATCGTCGGAGACGGCCCCTGCTGAGAGCTGCTTTCCTCTCCGTCTCCGGACGGGGAGGGCCCATCTATCAACTGGACATAGGCAGGCGGGCGGCTGGCGCCTCTTGCCTCTACGCCGGCAGCCTCGCCTTGCGGCAATAGGCGATGAATTCGGTTGCGGGCATGGGCTTGGCAAACAGCCAACCCTGACCATAGTCGACGTCGCGTTCCATCAGATAGTCGGCCTGTGCCTGCGTCTCCACGCCCTCGGCAATGATCTTCAGCTTGAGCGTCTTGGCCATGTCGATGATATGCGGCGTGACGGAACTGGTGGCGGAATCCGTGGCGATCGTGTCGATGAACGATTTGTCGATCTTCAGCGCATCGAGCGGCAGGCCTTCGAGATGGGACAGGCTGGAATAGCCTGTGCCGAAGTCGTCGATGGCGACCGCATGGCCAAGCTCGCGGGCGCGAATGACGGTCGAGCGCGCTGAATCGACGTCGACGAAACCGCGCTCCGTCGCCTCCAGCCAGATCTGCCAAGGCTGAATTCCGGTATGCTGCAGGGCGTTTTCGATGACCGGAAGGACCCTTGCCGTTCTGACGTCGGCCGGGCTGAGATTGATCGCGATGTGGAGGGAGCGATTGGCGACAAGAAGCTTTTTCAGGTCCAGGACGACAAGGGCGATGACCTGATCGGTGATTGCAGCGATCAGGCCGCTCTCTTCGGCCAGCGGGATGAAAAGATCGGGCCGGACCAGCGAGCCGTCGGGCCGTCTCCAGCGCACCAGCGCTTCGGCCCCTACGCAATTGCCGGTCCTGAGCTCGACGATCGGCTGATAGTGGACGATGAACTCGTGCTTGCGCACGGCAATCTGCAATTCTCCTAGCGGCGACAGCCGCCGCCGCGACAACCAGGCAACCATGCCGATGATGAAGGCGGCAATGAAAGCGCCGAGAGGAAGCAACAGCAATTGCCGCCTGCGCACGCTGTCCACAATCTGGCTTTCCGGTTCGGTGGCAACCGCGATCCAGTCCGTCCCGCGCGCCGTGGCGAACAGATGACCGTCATCCAGCCCTTTGCCCGGGGTGGCGATGATCTTGCCGATGCGGGCTGGGTCAGGCCCGTTCAACGCGCTGAGCAGGACGCCAGTGTTGGTCGCCAGAGCAAGCTGAATGTCGGGATCGACGACAATGTCGACAAAGCGCAGAGGATCGACAAGGACATTATGGTGCTTGTACTGCAGGGCCATCAGCGGATGGTCCTGGTCGGCTAAAGGCTGTATCCGGGCGGTGACGGCAACGCCGTCTGCGGTGGTGAAATCCGGTGTGGCTTGCGCAACGCGTCCTTCGGTCGAGCCCCAGGATGTGCATTTGAGCAGTCCGGTTTCGAAATAGCCCATCTCTTCGATCGAGCGGGTGTTGATGGTGAGCTGCCGCATGCGGGCAATGTGGCCCACCGAGCAGCGGTCGCCGGCGAACCGGTCGATCTCACGCAATGTGTCGGTTGCATCCTTGAGCGATATGCTGGCCCTGGCGATCGCGCGCTTGGCGAACAGATCCAGCCGTTGATGTTCTTCTTGAACCGCCAGGACCCATGAAAAGTGGAACATCGCCACGATGGGCACGATCGCGCCGAGCAAAGCCAGCACCACCGCAGTCACGATGATGCGCGGCCTGTCCATGTGCGCCTCCCTGCCTTTGGCCGGCGGTCACCTGCCGGTTCCATGCGCGATCCCGCCGGGACGGGCACCGAGCCTCGTTCCAGCGGACCCTTATATGGCTTCGACGTTACGTGATCTTTAATCCGATCCGCGTGGTGGCCTGGATAAAGGCAGGGCTGCTCATCCGTCCGCTGGATACGCTCCATCGGCCGGGCCGGCATAGAGCTCGCTGCCGTCTTCGTCGGAAATGCGCAGGCGGTCCGGGATTTGCGGCATCACCAGCGAGCGGAACAGCTCGGTGGCGCCCTGCAGGGCGGCGCGCAGGTTCGGCGCCTCGAGCGACACCCTGTCGAGCATCGCTTCGTCGGCGTCGCGCGAACGATAGAACTCGACGACGAAGTTCAAGCACGCCTCCGTGTTGCGGCGCCGCAGTCCTGAGGTCGCACCAGGGCCGCTCCGGTGCGCGCATGAAGAAGACTGCCCGGCGCTTCGGAGCGTTAGCCCTTGGACTTCGGCTTCAAACCGGCTTCCGACTGGTTGACGGCTGAGCCGAAAGGCGAAGCCGGCTTTGCCGCCGCCTTGTCCTTCTTGGGCTTGCGTGTCTCGCGGTTGCTGCGCTGTTGACCCTTGGCCATTTCTTGGTCCTCGTGATTGATGAACGTGGTGGTGGCGGTCGACGAGGGCCTAGGCGCTCGGATTGTCGGCCACTTCGAGATTGTCTTCCGTGGTGACCCGCTCATGGGTCTCCTCGTCGCTGCGGATGCGGTATTGCGGCGAGCCGTCCTTGACCGGCAGCTTGCTCTTGATCTGGAACAGCTCCGCGGTCTTCTGGACAAGGCCGGTGCGGCTCTTCATGCGAACGGTCTGGCCGATTGCGAAAAGATGCGCGGGCGTGTCGGTGCGCGGGCGCGCGTTCTGCTGGAAGCGGATCATGCGGCATTCTCCTGGTCGCGCCTCAGCGCGGTTTCGAGTTCGGCGAGGTCGATGGCGACCAATTGGCTGGTCTGGCTTTTCACCGTTCTCGCCGGCAGATGGATGAAGGTGGCGACACGGCGCCAGGCAAGCCATGACATGCCATCGATAAGCTCCTCATCGTGGTCGATGTCGTAGTCGCCGGCCGGCAACTTTCCCTCCAGGCCGCCAAGCATGAAGGGCGCCTCGAAATGCGCGATGGAATGGGTAGTTCGGCCAGACATTCTCGTGCCTCGAAGTCTCGTTCCCGGCGTGATTCCGATAAAGTAGTGCCCGCTTTGCGGCACTGGGACTTAGAGTGTCGTGCGTCCCTGTATCAGCAATTTGGGTATCGGCGATCTGGAATGAGTTTGGCGGGTCGAGAACCTTTGACGCCGCGAGATGCCAAGCTTGGCCCAAAAAACGATCTCAATTCATTAATCCAAGATTGCGGTTTATTCAAGAAGATTCCTGCCCGATGCCGATCTTGCGGCGAAATTACTTTTCTAGTGATATTTGCAGAATGATGATACGATCCAAACTCTTCACAAGAATTGTTTGAAATTGTATCGGAAAATTTCATCCCGGTATTGTTTTTTATTTATGTCTGAAAGGAAAACCCATGGTTTCCGTGAAAACGCCTGATGGCTCGACCGTAACAATCAAGCCGATCATCAAGCCCACAAAAGTCATATCGGCGCGGCTGACGATAAGAAGTGACGAGGCAGCAAGGCGAAAGATCGCCGACACCGACGGCACGCTGCGGCGGGCACGTCAACTCGCCGAAACCCACCGCCTGATCTGACATGGCCGGCTTTGCCATGTACGCCGGCTTTGCCATGAATCAAGGAACTCGATCATGACGCTCAATTTCCCCAACCGCAGCCGCTCCTACGACGCTGCAGCCAGGCGCATTCGTTTTGTCGGCCATGACGGGATGTTCGAAGTGCCGTTCTTTGTGGAGATTGCAGCGCTTTCGGCGGCAACGGTCACGAGCGGAGCCGAAGCCGAATATCTCAGCGCCTTCGATGCGGAGCGCTCGTCGATCCAGGATGTTGCGCGCGAAGCCTATTCGCACGGACGCAAGAACATGTATGTATTGACCCAGGCCGATTTCCGGTAAGAAACCGTTTGGAAATTCTACTCTGGCGGCCATCTGATGGCGTTTTCTGCGCTTCCGGTGCTCACGGACCAGATGTCCGCTACGCTCCGGTTCTCGAAACCACCATCATATGACTCGCCAAAGCGAATTTCGAAACAGTCTCTAAGTTGGCCTATGAACCCTTGAACCTGCCGCGCCGATGGCCTAGATCGCGGCAGGCGGACAAAACACGGCAGGTTTCCCATCAACAGATATCCGAGAAGACCGGCAGGCGCGGGCGCCAATTTCGGCTCAGGCGGACAGCCGCCGCTGGGGCTCGACCAGCGCGTGCAGCAGGCGCTGCAATTGCATCAGGCGGGTCGCCGGCAGGAAGCCGAGATGCTCTACCGGCAGGTGCTGGCGCAGAAGGCCAACCACGCGGCGGCGGCGCATTTTCTAGGGCTGCTGCTGCACCAGACCGGGCGCAGCGCCGAAGGACTCGATCTCCTCGAACAGTCGGTGCGCCTGCAACCCAAGAACCCGGATTTTCTCAACAACCTTGGCACCGTGATGCGCGACCTCGGTCGTGTCAGTGCAGCCGTCGATTTCTTCCGTGGCGCGGTGGCGCTGCGCCCGGACCAGCTTGCGGCGCGCGACAATCTCGGCTCGTCGCTAAAGCAGATGGGACAGTTCGAGGGCGCAGAGGAGATCTATCGCGGCACCATCGGTCGCAACCCGTTCCATGTTCGCGCCCGCATCGGGCTTGCCGAAACGCTGCAGGAGGCCGGGCGGCTCGATGAGGCGCTTGCCGTCTTCCGGGAAGCGCTGACGATCCGGCCTAAGGATGCAGACCTGCTGCACGGGCTGGGCGTCGGGCTGATGGAAAAGGGCAAGCTCGACGAAGCGACTGACTTGTTCCGCCAGGCGCTGACCGTCAATCCTGCCATGGCCCGGGCCTGGCTGATGCTGACGCAGGTCAAGCGCCAGAAGGAGCGCGACGCCGAGCTTGCCGGCATGGAGGCGCAGCATGCCAAGGCGCCGGAAGGCAGTCTGGCGCGCATGCAGCTTTCCTTCGGCCTGGGCAAGGCCAATGACGATTTGAAAGATTACCCGCGCGCCTTTGATTATTTCGCCGAAGGCAATGCCATCCGCCGCAAGGGCATCGACTATGATCCGGTGAGGACGCGGGCCGAATTCGATGCGATGAAGTCGGTGTTCGATGCCAGTTTCTTCGAAAAGCATAAGCCAAGCGCAGCCGCCGACGATGCGCCGATCTTCGTCGTCGGCATGCCGCGTTCGGGCACGACGCTGGTCGAACAGATCATCGCCAGTCATCCCCAGGTTTACGGCGCCGGCGAGCTCAGTATTTTGAGGACGGTGGTCGGCAAGCAGTTTCCGTTGACCATGCCAGGTGGCTTTCCCTGGGGCGTATCTGATGTATCCGACACGGATTTTACCGAGGCCGGACAGGCCTACCTTGACATGCTGCATGCCCGCTATCCGCATGTCCGCCATGTCACCGACAAAATGCCAGGCAACTTTCTGCTTATCGGTTTCATCCACATGATGCTGCCGAAGGCCAGGATCATCCATTGCGCGCGCGATGCGGCGGCGACCTGCCTGTCGATCTACAAGGTGCATTTCCGCGGCGACACTCACCGCTACGGCTACGATCTCGGCGAGCTCGCCGATTTCCACAATCTCTACACCGATGTCATGGCGCACTGGCGCAGCGTGCTGCCCGGTGTCGTACACGATGTGCGCTATGAGGATTTCGTCGCCGACCAGGAAGGGCAGACGCGGGCGCTGATCGCGCATCTCGGCCTGCCATGGGACGATGCGGTGCTGTCGTTCCACGAGACCGACCGGCCCGTACGTACGGCATCGG
>NZ_SUEO01000011.1:52799-54387 GCF_004962925.1 Mesorhizobium sp.
CCAGCCGATGTACCAGAGCTCGGTCGATCTGTGGAAACGCTATGGCGACCGGCTTAAGCCACTGCTCGACCGGCTAGCGTAATGCGGGCCTACAGCTCAATGAAGGGCTGAAAGCCGCCGAAGATCATGCGCTTGCCGTCGAACGGCATCGCCGACCAGTCGGATTTCAGGCGTGGGTCGGCCATCACCTTGGCCATTACCGCATCGCGGCTCTGCCGCGATTCATAGACGACCCATGAGAAGACGACGACCTCGTCATCCTTGGCCTGCACGGCGCGCGGGAACGAGGTGGTCTCGCCATAGGGCACATCGTCGCCTATGCATTCAACAAAGGCGAGCGCACCATGCTCCTTCCAGACGGCACCGGCCGTTTCCGCCAGTTGCTTGTAGGCGTCGAGATTTGCCTTCGGTACGGCGAGTACGAAGCCATCGACATAAGACATTGTAGTTCTCCTTGGGTTGGAATTTTTCCTTCTCCCTCTCAACAAGGGGAGAAGGAAAGAAGGCGCTACGCTGCCTTCACCGGCGCGTTCATGGCCCACTCCACGCCGAAAGGATCAGTCAGCTGACCCCAGCGGTCGCCCCAGAACATCACCTGCAGCGGCATACCGACCGTGCAGCCGGCATCGACGGCCCGCTTCCACCAGGCGTCGATGTCGTCGCTGCCGAGATGGAGCTGCATGGTGAAGCCCTGCGGCTTCACCGCCGCCATTCCGTGCTCGGGATAGAAGTCGGAAATCATCAAGGTCGAACCGTTGATGTGGAGATGGATGTGCATCGTCCGGCCCTGCTCGTCCGGCGGGTAGAAGAAGACCTGCTCGGCGCCGAAGGCTTTTTGATAGAATTCTGAAGCCTTGAAGGCGCCGTCCAGCTGAAGATAGGGCGTCAATCCGCCAAGGACTTTCGCGGCAGGCTGGGTCTGGGGCTGATCGTTCATGTCTTGCTCCTCTTTGGTTTGGCGTTGCGAACCACAGGACGAATGAGGCAGCGGCGATCCTACATGGCCGATGCGTTTTTTTGATGCCGAGCGTGCGACGGCCGGTCCTTGTCAAGGAGCCCGGCCAATCCGCGGGCTGTTCTGTGCGTCTACGACGATTTCCGGCCAGCCGATGTCCTTGCGCAGTTCGATCGGCAACGAAAGGATGGCGCGCTCGCTGCGGTAACGGGCGCGAGCCGCTGAGTAACGGGTCGCTATGCGACCTACGGATGACAGAATAGACATGATGCTCTCTCCTCGATTGGCGCCGGCATCACCGTGTCGGCAACCCAAGGACGTGGCGCGCGGCGACGATCCGACAGATCGTCAAATTTTTTTGCCGCAAAGCTTCAACCGCCTGTTTCTGCCACCGATCGGAAGAAATCTTCCGGGCTGTCGATCTCGGACAGCCTCCGGTTCTCGATCAGCCAGAAGCGGTTGCCGATCGCCCTGATGAAGGAACGGTCGTGCGAGGCCAGCACGCAGCTTGCCTGATGGGCGAGCAATTCCGCCTCCAGCGCCTCCTGGCCGTCGATGTCGAGATGGTTGGTCGGCTCGTCGAGCAGGTAGAAGTTGGGATTGGCGAGCCTGAGCGCCAGCATCATCAGCCGC
>NZ_SUEO01000011.1:54397-58711 GCF_004962925.1 Mesorhizobium sp.
CCCGCCAGCAGCGAGCGGGCGCGCTGCTCGCCGACATCGAATCCGCGCGAGAGCATCGCCAGCGGCGTGTCGTCGCCGCTGATGCCCGACAAGGCCTGGTCACTGTAGCCGAGCACCGTCGACGGCGTCACCTTCACGCCTTGCGTCGCCGTCTCCGGTTCGACGATGGCATTTCTGATCAGGCTGATGAGCCGCGACTTGCCGACGCCGTTGCGGCCGAGCAGCACGATGCGATCGCCTTGGCAGATATGGCGCTTGCCGGTCTTGAACAGCAGCGTGCCGTCAGGCGTTTCGATCGCCACGTCATCGAGCGTGATCAGCACCTTGGCATGGGTGCCGCGATTGGCGAGCTTTATCACACCCGCCGATCTTTCGCGGTGCGCCGGCGCTGCGACCTCCTCGAGGCGCTGGGCGCGCTGGTTGAGCTGCTTGGTCTTGACCGTCAGGAGGTCACTGCCCGAGTTGATGCCGATGTTGTTGAGCTTGGCCGCCTGCCGGCGCAATTGCTGCGCCACCTTCATGTCGCGCTGGAATTTGCGTTCGGTCGAGGCGTCGACTTCGCTCAAAGCGTCGCGCGCCCGGGAATAGGGCAGCGCGAACACCGGCGACTGTTCGGGGCGCAGGAACAGCGTCCGGTTGGTCGTGGCGTCGAGAAACGCCCGGTCGTGGCTGGCAATCACCACCGGCACCTCGCGCGGCAGCGCGTTCAGCCAGGTTTCGAGTTGGCTGATCTTGGCGAGGTCGAGATGGTTGGTCGGCTCGTCGAGAAGCAGGACGTCCGGATCGGTAACCCAGACGCGGGCGATCAGCGCTAGCCTTTGCCAGCCGCCGCTCAAGGTCCGCATCGGCCGCTCGCGCATCGGCTGCGGTACTTCGAGTGAATCGAGAACCACGTCAACGCGCCATTGCTCGCTTTCGGCCAGCTCGGCCGGCAAGGCGTCTGCCACCACCTGCTGAAAGCTGCGCTCGGCCAGTGCTGCGGGAACGGTTTGCTCGACATAGCCGACCCGCAGGCCGCGCGTGCGGGTGATGTCGCCTGATGTCGGCTCCATTTCGCCGGTCAGGCATTTCAGCAAGGTGGACTTGCCGCGGCCGTTGGCGGCGACGAGGCCGAGCCGGTCGCCGGTGCCGATGGTGAGTTCAAGGTTGGAGAAGAGCGGCGCACTCATGGTGACGCCGAGGGATTTGAGGCTGATCAGGGCCATGTTGGTTTCTCTGGTCTGCCCGGAGAGAGATTCCGGTTCGATGCACTTTGACGGTGCGCAGGCTGGCCATCAGAACAGGCGTTGCAGCACCACGAAGGGCAGACCAAGAAAATCGAAGCGGGAGAACCCGGACCGTCTCTGGTCAGCCCTGCAAGCAAGCTCGCAGGGCAGGGACAGGGCCGCGCTGACGGTGGTGGTCGATATGCACGCAGCCCTCCTTTCAAGACGTTCGAGTTGTAGAAACTGGCTACACCATGGGTGAGGCCGATGGCAAGTGGCGTGTAGGAGTGAGCTGAGCGCTGAAGCTGCCAATCTCCCCCACATGGGGGGAGATCGGCTGTGGCTTGGCCGGCACCTTTCCTTCAACCGGCTTTTCGGTCCGGCGCACGGTCATCTCGTCGAGCGAGTTCTTCTTGAACAGGGGCTTGGTCGGTTCACCCGGTATACCGAAATCCGAGCCGTGCGCCTCTTCGGCCGACTGTTTCTTGAACAGCGAGCGCGACACGGCACCGGCGGGAGTCGGCATGTCGGTGCCCGGACCCATGGCGTCCAGCGACGGCTTGGCGAACAACGGCTTCTTCACCGGCACAGCGCCGTCGGCGCCCATTTCGTCGAGCTCCGGCTTGCGGAAGAGGTTGGGCCGGACAGCCTTGGCGGCCTCTTCGGCGGCACTGGCCTCGTCGAGCTTGCGGAAACGCTCCTGTTCCTCTGCTGTACGATGTTTGGCCACACCCTTGTTGTGTTTGCCCTTTTCGCGGCCCGAAACCGGGCTTTCCATGTCGGCATATTTGGCCAGCGGGTCGTCGGAGATGGACAGTTCCATCTCGCGCAGCCGCTTGATCTCGTCGCGGATGCGGGCCGCCTTTTCGAAATCGAGATTGGCGGCGGCGTCGCGCATCTGCTTGTCCATCGCATCGAGATGGGCTTTCAGATTGTTGCCCATCATCGCGCCGGCGCTGTCGGTGAACTGCGAGATGTCGGCGCGGACATGATCCTTCTCGTAGACCGAGTCCAGGATGTCGGAGATGCGCGACTTGACCGATTCCGGCGTGATGCCGTTGGCCGCGTTCCACTCCATCTGCTTTTCACGGCGGCGGTGGGTCTCGGCCATCGCCCGCTCCATCGAGCCGGTGACCTGGTCGGCATAGAGGATGACCTTGCCGTCGACGTTTCTGGCGGCGCGGCCGATGGTCTGGATCAGCGAGGTTTCGGAGCGCAGGAAGCCCTCCTTGTCGGCATCGAGAATGGCGACGAAGCCGCATTCGGGAATGTCGAGGCCTTCGCGCAAAAGGTTGATGCCGACCAGCACGTCGAAGGCGCCGAGGCGCAGGTCGCGCAGGATCTCGATGCGCTCCAGCGTGTCGATGTCGGAATGCATATAGCGAACGCGGATGCCTTGCTCATGCAAATACTCGGTCAGGTCCTCGGCCATGCGCTTGGTCAGCACGGTGACCAGCGTGCGATAGCCGGCCTTGGTCGTGTCGCGGATTTCGCCGACGACATCGTCGACCTGCGTCTTGGCCGGAAGCACCTCGACCGGCGGATCGATCAGGCCGGTCGGGCGGATGACCTGCTCGGCGAAGACGCCGCCGGACTGCTCCATTTCCCAGCCCCCGGGCGTCGCCGAAACCGCGACGGAGAGCGGGCGCATGGCGTCCCACTCCTCGAAGCGCAGCGGCCGGTTGTCCATGCAGGACGGCAGACGGAAACCGTACTCCGCCAGCGTCGCCTTGCGGCGAAAGTCGCCGCGATACATGCCGCCGATCTGCGGCACAGTGACGTGGCTTTCGTCGATGAAGACCAGTGCATTGTCAGGGATGTATTCGAACAGGGTCGGCGGCGGATCGCCCGGCTGGCGGCCGGTGAGATAGCGCGAATAGTTCTCGATGCCGGCGCAGGAGCCGGTCGCTTCCAGCATCTCCAGATCAAAGCGGCAGCGCTGCTCCAGCCGCTGCGCCTCCAGAAGACGGCCGGCCCGTTCAAGTTCGACCAGCCGGTGCTTGAGCTCTTCCTTGATCGACTTGATGGCTTGGTTCAACGTCGGGCGCGGCGTGACATAGTGCGAATTGGCGTAGATCTTGACGCTCTTCAGCTCACCGGTCTTCTGGCCAGTGAGTGGGTCGAACTCGGTGATCGCCTCGATCTCGTCTCCGAACAGCGAGATGCGCCAGGCGCGGTCCTCAAGGTGGGCCGGAAAGATCTCGATCGTGTCGCCGCGCACGCGAAACGAGCCGCGCACGAAGTTGATGTCCTGACGCTTGTATTGCTGGGCGACGAGGTCGGCGAGCAGCGCGCGCTGGTCGAGCCGGTCGCCGATCTGCATCTGGAAGGTCATCGCCGTGTAGGTCTCGACCGAGCCGATACCGTAGATGCAGGACACCGAGGCGACGATGATGACGTCATCGCGCTCCAGCAGTGAGCGCGTCGCCGAATGGCGCATGCGGTCGATCTGCTCGTTGATCGAGGATTCCTTCTCGATGAAGGTGTCCGTCCGGGGCACATAGGCTTCCGGCTGGTAGTAGTCGTAGTAGGAAACGAAATACTCGACGGCGTTTTCCGGGAAGAATTTCTTGAACTCGGAATAGAGCTGCGCGGCCAGCGTCTTGTTGGGGGCGAGGATCAAGGCAGGGCGCTGCGTCTCCTCGATCACCTTGGCCATGGTGAAGGTTTTTCCCGAGCCGGTGACGCCGAGCAGCACCTGGGTACGGTCATTGTCGTTGACGCCTTCGACCAGGTCCTTGATCGCTGTCGGCTGGTCGCCGGCCGGCTCGAAATCCGACACCATCTTGATGGCGATGCCGCCTTCGGACTTTTCCGGCCGGGCCGGGCGGTGCGGTGTCCACAGCACGCCGTCCTTGTGCAGCGGGTTGCCGGATTCGATTAGTGCCGACAGCGCCGCAACGGTGGCGGTGACGCCGCCCGAGGCCATGGTCTCGGCTTCCTCCAGCGAAACATCGAGGCCGGCGACCGGATTGAGGCCGGCCGCGGTGCGTTCCCGCGCCGAAGCCGCGCCGCCCATCGAGGTGCCGCGTGCCGTGCGGCCGGGGGAAGAGGAACGTTCGGGGATTTTTTTCGCCTTGGCGCCTTCCCTCCCCCTCGAGGGGAGGGT
>NZ_SUEO01000120.1:0-10817 GCF_004962925.1 Mesorhizobium sp.
GGACGGTCTAGGACTTTGAACTACACATCGTGCTTTCCGAAAATCGATTCCGATTTTCGGGCCGATGTGGCAAAGAACGCTGCAACCCTGAGCCGGGAACTCAGGTCAACAAAAACAGGGAACAGTTAAAAATGATGATGGAAAAGTTTGCTCTACGCTCCCGCTTCTTGCTCGCGGGCGCTGCCATTTCCGCACTGCTTCTGGCCGGCGCGCCTGCCCTTGCGGTGACGCCTGCCGACACGCTGGTCGAGGGTTTCGCCATCGACGACATCATCTCCATGGATCCGGGCGAGGCGTTCGAGCTGTCGACCGCCGAGGTCACCGGCAACACCTACGATCTGCTCGTCCGCCTCGACTTGAGCGATACGTCCAAGGTCAAGGGCGATCTCGCCGAAAGCTGGACTGTCTCCGACGACGGTCTGGTCTATACTTTCAAGCTCAAGCCCGGCCTGAAATTTGCCTCGGGCAATCCGATCACGGCGGCCGACGTCGCCTATTCGTTCGAGCGCGCCATCAAGCTTGACAAGAGCCCGGCCTTCATCATCGGCCAGTTCGGCATCAATGGCGACAACGTCACTGAGAAGGCCAAAGCCGTCGATGACACGACGTTCCAGTTCACCGTCGACAAGGCCTATGCGCCGAGTTTCGTCTTGAACTGCCTGTCGGCGACCGTGGCCTCGGTCGTCGATGCCAAGCTGGTCAAGGAGCATGTCGCCGCGGTCACGCCGAGCGCCGACTACAAATACGACAACGACTTCGGCAACGCATGGCTGAAGACCGGCTATGCCGGCTCCGGCGCCTTCAAGCTGCGCGAATGGCGGGCCAACGAGGTCGTCGTCATGGAGCGCAACGACAATTATTACGGCGAAAAGGCCAAGCTTGCCCGGGTCATCTACCGCAACATGAAGGAAAGCTCGGGCCAGCGCCTGGCGCTCGAGGCCGGCGATATCGACGTTGCCCGCAATCTCGAGCCGAACGACCTCGACGCCATCGCCAAGAACGCCGATCTCACCACCACCAGCGCGCCGAAGGGCACGGTCTATTACATCAGCCTCAACCAGAAGAACCCGAACCTCGCCAAGCCCGAGGTTCGGCAGGCCTTCAAATATCTCGTTGATTATGATGCCTTGAGCTCGACCATCCTCAAGGGCATCGGCGAGATCCACCAGACCTTCTTGTCGAAAGGCGTGCTCGGCGAGCTGGACGAGAATCCGTTCAAGTTGGACGTCGCCAAAGCCAAGGAACTGCTCGCCAAGGCCGGTTTGGCCGACGGCTTCAGCGTCACCATGGACGTACGCAACACTCAGCCGGTGACCGGCATGGCGGAATCGTTCCAGCAGACGCTGGGACAGGCCGGCATCAAGCTGGAGATCATTCCCGGCGACGGCAAGCAGACGCTGACCAAATACCGCGCCCGCAACCACGACATCTATATCGGCCAGTGGGGCCAGGATTATTTCGATCCGAACTCCAATGCCCAGACCTTCGCCAGCAACCCCGACAATTCGGATGAAGGCAAGACCAAGACCCTTGCCTGGCGCAACGCCTGGGACATTCCGGACCTGACCAAGGAAACGGAAGCGGCCTTGCTCGAGAAGGATTCGGCCAAGCGCGCTACAATGTACCAGGATCTGCAGAAGAAGATCCTCGAAACCAGTCCCTTCATCATCATCCATCAGCAGCTGGAAGTGGCCGGCCTGCGCAAAAACCTCAAGGGCTTCGCGCTCGGCCCGAGCTTCGACACCAACTTCGTCGGCCAGATCTCCAAGGAATGATGCCGGCGGACGCGCCGCATGAGCATTGTTGAAAGCGAAGCAACGGCAGGACGCGGCAGCGCCCGTGCTGTCGCTGTCGCGTCGTCGATCGCCCGCTTCCTGGTCATCGCGATAACCACCTATCTCGGTCTTCTCGCGGTGACCTTCTTCATCGGCCGGGTAATCCCGATAGACCCGGTGCTGGCGGTGCTCGGCGACCGGGCGCCGGCCAACGTCGTCGAACGGACACGCCGCGAGATGGGGCTCGACCTGCCGCTGATCGAGCAGTTCTACATCTATGTGAAGAATGCCTTGAACGGCAATTTCGGCACCTCGGTGCTGACCACCAATCCTGTGATGACCGACATCCGCCGCGCCTTTCCGGCGACGATCGAGCTGGCGACGCTGGGAACGTTGATCGGTGCATTCATCGGTGTGCCGCTCGGCGTGCTGGCCGCGGTCCGGCGCGGCAGCATCATCGACCAGATCGTGCGCATCATCGGCCTGGTCGGCTACTCCGTACCGATCTTCTGGCTCGGATTGCTGGCGCTTGTGCTGTTCTATGCCAAGCTGCAATGGGTGGCATTTCCCGGCCGCCTCGATATCGTCTACGAATACACCTTCACGCCGATCACCGGCTTCTATCTTCTGGATTCCCTGTGGCAGCGGCAGTGGGATGTGTTTTCCGATGCCTTCCGCCACATCATCCTGCCGGCTTCGCTGCTCGGCTATTTCTCGCTCGCCTATATCAGCCGCATGACGCGATCGTTCATGCTGAACGAGCTTGCCCAGGAATATATCGTCGCGGCGCGCGCCAAGGGCCTGTCGGAAACACGTATCATCTGGGGCCACGCGCTGCGCAACGCGGCGGTGCCGATGGTCACCGTGATTGCGCTTTCCTATGCCGGCTTGCTCGAAGGCTCGGTGCTGACCGAGACGGTGTTTTCGTGGCCGGGCATCGGTCTCTACATCACCAATTCCCTGCAGAACGCCGACATGAACGCGGTGCTCGGTGGCACCATTGTCATCGGCTCGGTCTTCATCGGCATCAATCTTCTGTCGGACCTGCTCTACCGGGTGCTCGACCCAAGGACCAAGGTACGATGAGCGTTGAAGCGATCCAGAGCCGTCGCGACTGGCTGCTCAGCGAGCGGCCAGCCTCGCGCATGCAGGCAAGGCTCGGCCGCGCCTATGTGGCGTGGCGGCGCTTTTCCGCCAACCGGCTGGCGTTTCTCGGCCTGCTGATCATCATCGCTCTGCTGGTGGTCGCGGCATTTGCCGATGTGCTGGCGCCCTATTCGCCGACATTCGGCGACCTCAAGGGCTCGCGCCTGCTGGCGCCAAGTGCTGCGCACTGGTTCGGCACCGACGACCTCGGCCGCGACATCCTTTCGCGCGTCATCTTCGGCTCACGATGGACGCTCTACGTCGTCATTCTCGTCGCCGTCATTGCCGCCCCTATAGGCCTGCTGGTCGGCACGGTCGCCGGCTATGCCGGCGGCTGGATCGATGCGATCCTGATGCGCATCACCGACATCTTTCTCGCCTTTCCGAAGTTGATCCTGGCGCTGGCCTTTGTCGCGGCACTTGGCCCCGGCATCGAAAATGCAGTGCTCGCCATCGCCATCACCTCATGGCCGCCTTACGCGCGCATTGCGCGGGCCGAAACGCTGACCGTGCGCAATTCGGATTACATCAAGGCAGTGCAATTGATGGGTGCTTCGCCATTCCGCATCGTGCTGCGCCACATCATGCCGCTCTGCATCTCGTCGCTGATCGTCAGGGTGACGCTCGACATGGCCGGCATCATCCTGACCGCGGCCGGTCTCGGCTTCCTCGGCCTCGGCGCGCAGCCGCCGCTGCCGGAATGGGGCGCGATGATCGCGTCGGGCCGCCGCTTCGTGCTCGACCAATGGTGGGTGGCGGGTGCACCGGGCTTCGCCATCCTGTTCGTCAGCCTCGGCTTCAACCTGCTCGGCGACGGATTGCGCGACGCGCTCGACCCCCGGAGTGGTGATCAATGAGCGGCGACCAATGAGTGGCGACCAATGAGCACGCTTCTCGAAGTAGATGATCTGCGCGTCACCTTCCCGACGCGCACCGGCCGGATCGAGGCGGTGCGCGGCGTCTCCTTTTCGCTCGGCCGCGAACGGCTCGGCATCGTCGGCGAGAGCGGTTCCGGCAAGTCGCAGACCGGCCGCGCCATCATGGGCCTGACTCCGCCACAGGCCGAGGTCACTGCCAACAAACTTGCCTTCGACGGCATCGATCTGCTCGCAGCCTCGCCCCGCGACCGCCGCGCGCTGCGTGGCAAACGCATCGCCATGATCCTGCAGGATCCGAAATATTCGCTAGACCCGGTGATGAGCATCGGCCGCCAGATCGTCGAGACGCTGCGCACGCATGAGAAGGTCGGCCAGGCCGAAGCCCGCGACCGCGCACTCGCCATGCTGGAGGCGGTGCAGATCCGCGATCCCGCCCGCGTCTTCGACCTGCATCCGCACGAGGTTTCCGGCGGCATGGGCCAGCGCGCCATGATCGCCATGATGCTGATCGCCGGGCCGGAGATGATGATCGCCGACGAGCCGACCTCGGCGCTCGATGTCACCGTGCAACTCGACGTGCTCGGCATTCTCGACCGGCTGGTCAGCGAACGCGGCATGGGGCTGATCTTCATCTCGCACGATCTGCGCCTGGTCTCGTCCTTCTGCGACCGGGTGATCGTCATGTATGCCGGCAAGGTGGTCGAGCAGCTCAAGGCATCGGAGCTCGGCCGTGCCCAGCATCCCTATACGCGCGGCCTGCTCAACTGCATGCCGAAGATCGGCGCCGACCGCCACCCGCTGCCGGTGCTCGACCGCAAGCCGGAGTGGGCAGCGTGACGGCGGCGCTTTCCGTCGACAGGCTGGAGGTGGTCTTCGACCGTTTTCGCGCGCTGAAGGGCGTCAGCCTCGAAGTGCAATCAGGCGAATCCTTCGGCTTGGTCGGCGAATCCGGCTCCGGCAAATCGACGCTGCTGAGGGCAATCGCCGGCCTCGCACCGGCCGCTTCGGGCAGCATCACGGTCAACGGAAAAAGACTCGGCGCGCGCCGCGACAAGGCCTTTTATCGCGAAGTGCAGATGGTCTTCCAGGACCCTTACGGCTCGCTGCATCCGCGCCAGACCGTCGACCGCCTGTTGCAGGAGCCGCTTGCCATCCACGGCTTTGCCGACGGTGAGAAGCGTATCCAGCGGGCGCTGGATGAGGTCGGGCTCGGTACCGGCTTCCGCTTCCGCTATTCGCATCAATTGTCGGGCGGCCAGCGCCAGCGCGTGGCGATTGCGCGTGCCCTGATCCTCGAGCCGTCGATCCTGCTGCTCGACGAACCGACTTCGGCGCTTGACGCTTCGGTGCAGGCCGAAGTGCTCAACCTGCTGGAAGAGATCCGGCGGCGGCGCAAGCTGACCTTCCTGATGGTCAGCCACGACCTCGCCATCATCACCCATATGTGCGAGCGGCTGATGGTGATGCAGAATGGCGAGGCGGTCGAGAATCTGGCGGCGAGCGACCTTGTCGAGCGTCACGTGACGAAGGATTATACGCGCAATCTGTTGCGGGCCAGCGAGGGGTTTGTGAGAACTGCTTGAATTCGTTCTCCCTTTGCGCAGAAACAACCGTCTAGGGGAATTCAATGGAGGAATGGAAGTTTGCAGACCCGCCCAATGTCGCGGTGTTATCGGACAAGAGCATATTTAAACGTGGCGACTGGATCGCATACGTTGTGCATGAAGATGACGACGACGACAACCACAACGATGAAGGTGGCAGTTGGCAATTTCACAGCAGCGATACTCAAGATTGGGATGAACGCGAGATAGTGCTCGTCGGCCTGCAAGAGGTGGTGCGGCGGGATGAAAGCATCTTGGCATTGGCCGATTTGCCAAAAGGTTGGCACGCTTGGCGCAGTTCCAAATCGTCGCCGTGGCAGCGCGCCAAATCACTCCCTGTACCCTCCAACGATAACGAGTGATGCAGCAGGGTCTTAAGTCGAGCTTTGCGCCAGTTCGCCGGTCTCCGGAATGGGCGGCTCGTCCCGGCCCTTCGGCTCCTTGATCCTGAACCACGTCACATAGAGCGCAGGCAAGAACAGCAGTGTGATCGCCGTGCCGGCGATGATGCCGCCCATCATGGCATAGGCCATCGGCCCCCAGAACACTTCGCGCGCGATCGGGATCAGCGCCAGGCTGGCGGCCGCCGCCGTTAGCGCAATCGGCCGCATGCGATGCTCGGTCGCCTCGATGACGGCCGCCCAGCGGTCCTTGCCCTCGGCGACAAGTTGCTCGATCTGCACGATCAGGATGACCGAGTTGCGGATCAGGATGCCGATCAGCGCCAGCACGCCGAGGATGGCGACGAAGCCGAGCGGCGCCCCGCTCGGCACCAGTGCTGCCACCACGCCGATCAGGCCGAGCGGCGCCACCGCCACGACCAGGAACAGGCGCTGGAAGCTCTGCAACTGCACCATCAGGATGGTCGCCATGACGAACAGCATCAGCGGCACCACGGCGGCGATCGGCCCCTGGCTGTTGGCGCTTTCTTCGACCGAGCCGGCGGTGGCGATCGAATAGCCCGGCGGCAATTTGGCGATGAATGCGTCGACCGACGGCTTCAACTCGTTGACCACGGTGGCGGGCAGCACGTCGCCGACCAGTCCGGCGCGCACGGTGATCGTCGGGATGCGGTCGCGGCGCCACACCGTCGGCTGTTCGAGCTCGTAGCGGAAGTTCGCCACCGCGGCGAGCGGGATCGCCTCGCCTGTCCCGGTCGGCAACTGCATGTTCTGCAGCGTGCCGATCGAACCCCGCTCGGCCTCGCGCGAGCGGGCCACCACGTTGATCAGATAGGTCGCGTCGCGCACCTGGGTCATGGTGGAGCCGCCCACCGTGCTGTTCAGCGCGCTGGCAATGTCAGAGGAGGTGATGCCGAGTTGCCGTGCCTTGTCCTGCAGCACGTCGACCCTCAGCACGCGCTCGGGCTCGTTCCAGTCGAAAGTGGGTGCGGCCAGCTTCGGATTGGCGGAAATGATGCCGGCGAATTCCTGCGCCAGCGTCCGTACCGTCTGGACGTCGGGACCGCCGACGCGGTACTGCACCGGCCGTCCGACCGGCGGCCCGAGCTCGAGCGGCTTGACGAAGGCGTCGGTGCCGACGAACTCGTCGCGCAGCAGCTTTTCGAGGGCGGGCTTGACCCGGTTGCGCGCCTCGATGCTCTTGGTGACGATGACGGTTTGGCCGAAATAGGGATTGGCCGGCTGCACGTCAAAGGTCAGCACGAAGCGAACCGCGCCCTGGCCGATATAGGAGCTGAAGTGATCGATATCGGAATTGCCGACCAGAGCCCGCTGCTCGAAGCGCTCCAGCTGGTCCCGAGTCTCGGCGATCGAGGAGTTCTGCGGCAGGTTCCAGTCGACGATCAGTTCCGGCCGGTCGGATGGTGGAAAGAACTGCTGCTGGACGAGGCCGAAGCCGGCCAGCGAAGCCGCGAACAACAGCACGGTTGCGATGATGGTCAGCCAGTGATGACGCACCGAACCGACGAGGATGCGTCGGAACAGCGCGGTGAAGCGGCCGGGCTTTTCATGATGCTGCTTCATCGTCGCCGGCAGGATGGTGACGCCGAGCAGCGGCGCAAACAGCACCGCGACGATCCATGACACCAGCAGCGACACGGCGATGACAACGAACAGCGTGAAAGTGTATTCGCCGGCGGCGCTGTTGTTGAGGCCGATCGGGATGAAGCCGGCGACCGTCACCAGCGTGCCGGTCAGCATCGGAAAGGCGGTCGAGGTGTAGACATAGGTCGCCGCCTTGCGCAGATTGTCGCCGACCTCCAGCCGTGCCACCATCATCTCAACCGCGATCATGGCGTCATCGACCAGCAGGCCGAGCGAGATGATCAGCGCGCCGAGCGAAATGCGCTGCAACGATATGCCGAGGTAGGCCATGACCGTGAAGGTGATGGCCAGCACCAGCGGGATCGACAGTGCCACGACGAAGCCGGCGCGCATGCCGAGGCTGATGAAGGACACGGCAAGCACGATCGCGACCGCCTCGAACAGGGCGCGGGTGAAGCCTGAAACCGCCTCCTCGACAATGACAGGCTGGTCGGCGACCAGATGCACGCCGACGCCGACCGGCAGGTCGGCCAGCACCCTGTTCATCTCCTCGTGCAAGCCCTCGCCGAACTCCAGCAGATTGGCATTGGGCTTCATGCCGATGGCGAGGCCGATCGCGTCCTGCCCGTTGAAGCGGAACAGAGCCGTCGGCGGGTCGACATAGCCGCGCGAAATCGTCGCTACGTCGCTCAGCCGGAAGAAGCGATCGTTGACGCGCAAATTGATGGCGCGAAGGCTCTCTTCCGAGGCGAACTGGCCGCCGACGCGCACACTGATGCGCTCCGGCCCGGACTGGATGACACCAGACGGCGTGATCGCGTTCTGCGCCTGCAGGCTGGCCACGATCGCCTGCTGGTTGAGGCCGAGGGCCGCGATCTGGCGGGTCGAGAATTCGAGGTAGATCGATTCGTCCTGGGCACCGACCAGATCGACCTTGCCGGCATTCGGCACGGCCAGGATCTTTGTCCTGACATCCTCGACATAGTCGCGCAACTGGCGCCGCGTCAGCCCGTCGGCGGTGAAGGCATAGATGTTGCCGTAGACGTCGCCGAAGCGGTCGTTGAAGAACGGTCCCTGCACGCCTTGCGGAAACTGCGCCCAGATGTCGTTGACCATGTTGCGCACCTGCAGCCAGGTCGGCACGACATCGCGCGCCTTGGTCGTCGGCTTCAGGTTGACGAAGATGACGGTCTTACCGGCGGAGGTGACGGATTTGGTATAGTCGAGGCTGTCGAGCTCTTCGAGCTTCTTCTCGATGCGGTCGGTCACCTGCCGCACCGTCTCGTTGACCGATGCGCCGGGCCAGTTGGCCTGGATGACCATGGTCTTGATGGTGAAGGCGGGGTCTTCCTCGCGGCCGAGATTGAGATAGGCAAAGACCCCGGCCACGACGAAGACCAGCATGAAATACCACACCAGCGAACGATGGCTCAGCGCCCAGTCGGAGAGGTTGAAGCCCTTCATGTGGCCCCTCCCTCAGGGATCTTGACCTTCTGTCCCTCGGTCAGGCTGTGGACGCCGGCAGTGACGACGCGCATGCCAGCATCGAGGCCCTCGGCGACGGTGAAGGTGGCGGCGCCCTTGGCGGCAATTTTGATGTCGCGGGCACTCACGCTCGACGTCTGCTGGTCGACGATCCAGACTTTTTGTCTGCCGTTCTTCTCCAGCAGCGCCGACAGCGGCAACTCGATCGTCGGCGTGATCTTGGCGATGCGGGTCGCCGTCACCGTCGAACCAAGCCGGAATGCCGGCGGTGGATCGATGAGCGTCAGCCGGATGCGGCGTGTGCGGGTCGAACCTTCGGCCTGCGGAGCGATCTCGCGCAGCCTGGCTTCGCTGCGTATTGTCGGCAGCGATTGCAGGATGATCTGGAAGGGCGTGCCGACGGCGAGATTGCCGGTCAACTGGTCGGGAATGTCGACGACTGCTTCACGCGGGTCGGAGCGCGCCACCGTGACGACGGTCTGGCCGGGCGAGACCGTCTGGCCGACCTCGGCGCCGACGGCGGTGACCACGCCATCGAAGTCCGAGAACAACCTGGTATAGCCAAGCTGCTCCTGCGATTTGGCAAGGGCCGCATTGGCCCGTTCGATGCCGGCCGCGGCGGCCTGCCTCGCTTGCTGCGCGGCGTCGAAGACGGCTTGCGAGGTGTTGGCGGCGGCAAGCAACTGGCGCTGGCGCTCCTCGCTGGCGGCGGCATTGGCAAATTGCGCCTGCGCGTTGGAGAGTTCCGCCTTCGCCGCCTGCTCTGCAAGCTCCAGCGCAGTCGGATCGAGCGCGGCGATCGTCGTGCCCTTGGTGACGATATCGCCGACCTTGACATCGCGGGCGACGACCCGGCCAAGCAGGCGGAAGGCAAGATCGGCGCTGAATTGCGGTTCGACGGATCCGGCGAAGCCGAAGGTCTCTATGGTGCGTGGCTCGACCACCACCGACAGCACCGGCCGGATGATCTCGGGCGGCTTCTTTTCCGATTGCGAGCAGGCGCCTAGCACCAGCCCAAACAGGGCAGGGACAAGCGCGGTAGCGCTGCGCAGGAGCCGGTTCATTGCCCCGCTCCCGCTATCTCGACGGTCTGGCCGGGGCTGAGCAACTGGCCGCCGGCGGTGACGACGGTTTGGCCTGCCTCCAGCCCCTTGTCGATGACGACCGAGCCGGATCCAAAGGCAAGCACCTCCACCTGTGCCGTTGTCACTGCCTTGGTCGATTGATCGACGACCCAGACGGCCGGCTTGCCGTCGCTCGAGGTCAATGCCTGCCACGGCAGGATCACGGCTTTCAAAGGCTGGGCGCTAACCGAGCCAATGACGGCCGCGCCCAGCGGCATGCCTGCGGGCGTGTCGGGAATGGCGACCTTGACCCGGATCGAGCCCGAAGCCGGATCGACCGCTGGCGAGATTTCGCGCACCTTGCCCATTGCCTTGATCTGCGGATCCGACAACAATGTGATCGTCACCGCCGGTGCTGCCGGCGTCTTGGCGACCAGCGTTTCCTCTACGTTGAAGACCGCATCGCGGTCGCCGTCCTCGGCAAGGGTGAAGACGGTCTGCGCCGCCTGCACCACCTGCCCTGCTTCGACCTGGCGCACTGTGATCACGCCTGCCGCACCCGCCTTGAGTTCGGTGAAGGAAAGGTTCTCTTTTGCATTGGCGAGCGCGCTTTGAGCGGCATCAACGCTGCCTCGCGCCACCTTCGACGCCTGCTCGGCCGCATCATAGTCGCGCCTGGTGGTGTAGCCCCGGGCAAGCAGTGTCTTCTGCCGTTCGAAGGCGGCGGCGGCCTGGGTCAATTGCGCCTGCGAGGCGTCGAGATCGGCTTGCGCCGAGCGCAGGTCAAATTCCTGTTCCTGCGGATCGATGCGGGCAAGCACGGCGTCTTGATCGACATGCTGGCCGACATCGACAAGCC
>NZ_SUEO01000120.1:10827-13441 GCF_004962925.1 Mesorhizobium sp.
AAGCCGTTCGGCGACGCGGCCGCCGACTCGGAACGATAAATTGTTCAGCGTGCGCGCCGCGATCGCGCCGGTGAGTGAAGTCCTTGGCGCATAGTTGGCGATCGCCACCGTCTCGGTGCGCACCATGACCGGCAATTTCTTCGCCGCCGCCTCCTGCTTCTGGCAGCCGGCCAGAAGAAAAGGCAGCGTTGCCATTGCGCAGGCAAGAATTGTGGATGCAGAAAAAGGCAAATGGCTGGGGGTTTTGACCGATGGCGGCGAGACGGACGATGTCGCGTTCCTGCTCATAGCTGCCTCAACCGCGCGGGCCGCTCCCTATGGCAAGACGGTGCGGACAACGGCGAGGATAATTGATCCCCGCAAAAAGGAAACCTCTTCTCGTACGCGTATAGGCGGTTTGTTTAAGCCGCCAGTTAGTGCATCGGCGGCAGGCCCAATCGCCCGCCGCCGGTGCCAACTTGAGGAAAACGTGAAATAAGGTCAGAACAATTCCCGGCAGTCATCCAAACGAGAACGGGCTCCGGCCCGGTGAGGGACATTATGAAGAATTCAGCCATTTCCGAACGCAAGAACCAGTCGATTTCGCGCGGCGTCGGCATGACCACGCAGATCTATGCCGACCGCGCCGAAAACTCGGAAATCTGGGATGTCGAGGGCCGTCGCTATATCGACTTCTCGTCCGGTATCGCCGTCGTCAACACCGGCCATCGTCACCCAAAGGTGATCGAGGCGGTCAAGGCGCAGCTCGACCGTTTCACC
Source organism: Mesorhizobium sp. (assembly GCF_004962925.1). Lineage (GTDB taxonomy): Bacteria > Pseudomonadota > Alphaproteobacteria > Rhizobiales > Rhizobiaceae > Mesorhizobium. The sequence goes on from NZ_SUEO01000120.1 coordinate 11,587, forward strand.
CATACCTGCCACCAGGTGGTGCCCTATGAGAGCTATGTCAGACTGGCCGAACGGCTGAACGGCATGCTGCCGGGCAAATTCGACAAGAAGACGATCTTCGTCACCACCGGCGCCGAGGCGGTGGAGAACGCCATCAAGATCGCCCGCAACGCCACGGGCCGGCCAGCGGTCATCGCCTTTGCCGGCGGCTTCCATGGCCGCACCTTCATGGGCATGGCGCTGACCGGCAAGGTCGTACCCTACAAGGTCGGCTTCGGCGCCATGCCGGCCGATGTATTCCACGCGCCGTTCCCTGTGGCGCTGCACGGGATCTCGGTCGCCGATTCGCTGGCCTCGCTCGATCGCCTGTTCAAGGCCGATGTCGATCCGGCCCGCGTCGCCGCCATCATCGTCGAGCCGGTGCAGGGCGAGGGCGGCTTCTACGAGGCGCCGCGCGACTTCATGACGGCGCTGCGCAAGATCTGTGACCAGCACGGCATGCTTTTGATCGCCGACGAAGTGCAGACCGGCTTCGCCCGCACCGGAAAGATGTTCGCCATGGATCATCATGAGGTGGCGCCGGACATCACGACCATGGCCAAGAGCCTGGCCGGAGGCTTCCCGCTGTCGGCGGTCACCGGCCGCGCCGAAATCATGGATGCGCCGAACCCCGGCGGGCTCGGCGGCACCTATGGTGGCAGCCCGATCGGCGTCGCCGCGGCGCATGCCGTGCTTGACGTGATCGACGAGGAAAAGCTCTGCGACCGTGCCAATACGCTGGGCAACCGGCTGAAGCAGCGGCTGCAATCGATCCGCGACGACACGCCGGAGATCGTCGATATCAGAGGCCCAGGCTTCATGAATGCGGTCGAATTCAACGATGTGAAGAAGGGCTTGCCGTCGGCCGAGATTGCCAATGCGGTCCGGCTGAAGGCGCTCGACAAGGGCCTGATCCTGCTCACCTGCGGCGTCTACGGCAATGTCATCCGCTTCCTCGCGCCGATCACCATCCAGGACGGCGTTATGAACGAAGCGCTCGATATCCTGGAAAGCTCGATCCGTGAGGTCCGCGCCGCCTGACCCTCGTCTGCTCCGGGATGTGGTGAGATTCAGGTCAGGCCGAGCCGAGAATGGTGGGTTCCGAGAACCGGAACGGAGCGTACTTTTGGGTACGTGAGTACCGGAAGCGCAGGAAACCGCCGTTCTCGGCCGGCATCACCTGAATATCAACATATCCTATTCAGCGGCGCGGATAGGCTCTTCCTGCTGGAAGGCGGCGAGCGCCGCCTTCAGTCCGTCGGGCCCGGTCGCGACCAACTGCGGCGTCGGCGAGAAGCCGGCGCCGAGCATCTTGCGGCCAAGCATGTGGTCGCCCGGCCGATTGACCGATTCGATGCCGAGCAGACGATTTCCAGCATAGTGGTAGATCGAGAATCTGTTCTCGTTGACGTCGCCCAGCACGACATGGCTGTCGCCGCCCGAAATCAGGCCGACCATCTGCAGCTTCATGTCGCCGATATCGGACCAGAACCATGGCACCGCTGCAAACGCGTCCGCATGGCCGAGGATGGTGCGGGCGGCAAGACGCGCCTGGTCGGTCGCATTTTGCACCGATTCCAGCCGCACATCGCCGCCGGTGAGCCAGTGCCGGTAGGAGGCGGCGTCGCCGATGGCGAGGATTTCGGGCACCGACGTGCGCATCTGCTGGTCGACGTGGATGCCATTGGCAATTGTGATGCCTACGGCTTGCGCCAGTTCGACATTGGGCACGACGCCGATGCCGATGATGACCATCTGCGCCGGCAGGTGCTCGCCGGATGAGGTGACCGCGGCCGTGACACGGCCGCTCTCACCTTCGAGCCGCGCAATGGTGGTG
>NZ_SUEO01000120.1:13451-19761 GCF_004962925.1 Mesorhizobium sp.
GGACACCGGTCGCTTCCAGCCGCTGCCGCACATGACTCGCGATGACCGGCGCCACCGCCCGGCCGAGCAGCCGGTCGACCGCCTCGACCACGGTGACCTTACGGCCGGCCGCTTTGAGCGTCGCGGCGATCTCCAGTCCGATAAAGCCGCCGCCGAGGATGACGACGTCCTCGCTCTGCGCGCTCAATTCGCGGATCAGGCGCGCGTCGGCGAGCGAGCGCAGCGACACAACGCCCGAAAAATCCGAACCCGGCAGCGGCAGAATGCGCGGTCGCGAACCGGTCGCCAGGATCAGCCGATCGAAAGCCAGCACGCCGCCACCGGATATCTCCAGTCTGCGGCCGCCGGCATCGATACGATCGATGCGAATGCCCGGCCGGTAGTCGATGGTGCTGCCGGTATAAAAGGCCTCGCCGCGCAGCGGTTGCGGTTTGGCCTCTTGATCCTTGATGAAGGTCTTCGACAGCGGCGGCTTGTGGTAGGGCAGTTCGTTCTCGTCGCTGACGAGGATCACGGGTCCGTCGTAACCGTCTTCGCGCAGGCTGGCGGCCGCTTGCACGCCCGCATGACCCGCACCGACAATGACCACTCCGTTTTTCATCGCAGCCCCAATTCTTCATCCAAGTCTAGGACGTCTCGCCAAGTGGCAATTGTCTGGCGCCGCCGCAAGACCGCCTTTGCGGGTCGCACCCGGAATGGCGGTCAACCAATAGTGCTGTTCAACGGCGGCACTATATATACGGCTAAAGTTGACACTTGCAGTTTAGAATAATTCTAAACTGTTGTTTCGATTGGCTTTTCTTTCTGAAATTGATTGACTTCCGGCGCCTTCATCGCTTTATGGAAGCTTGCGTGTCAAGCGCATCCCTTTGATGTCTGGGCCTTGAACCCTTTCGATTGGAGGCATTTCGATGTCTTTCTTCCGCAAACCGCGCTATGCCGCGGCCTGTTTCTCGCCCAATGGCATGGACCTGCCTTGGCGCCGATTGCCTGCCGACGCGCCTTTGGCGCTGGCATTTCACTGAATTCCCGAGGGAGATGACAATCATGAGAGCGATGATCACGGCGCGATATGGCAACAGGCTTGCAGCGATCGGCGCCACGGCGGCATTGACGGCGGCGATATTCGTGTTGCCTGCCAAAGCGGAGACCGATGCCAAGACGGTCATCAAGACCTATTCCGACATTGCGCTCGCCAAATATGAGGATTCTCTGACCACGGCGCAGGCGCTCGACAAAGCCGTCGACGCGCTGCTCGCCAAGCCTTCGGTGGAAACGCTGACCGCCGCCCGCGAGGCCTGGAGGGCGTCGCGCGTTCCCTATCAGCAGACCGAAGTCTACCGCTTCGGCAACGCCATCGTCGACGATTGGGAAGGCAAGGTGAATGCCTGGCCGCTCGACGAAGGCCTGATCGACTATGTCGCCGCCGGCTACGGCACCGAATCTGACGCCAATGCGCTCTACACCGCCAATGTGATCGCCAACAAGTCGATCGAGATCGATGGCAAGAAGATCGACGCCACCAATCTTACTCCGGAGTTCCTTTCCTCAACGCTGCAGGAGGCCGGCGGCATCGAGGCCAATGTGGCGACCGGCTATCACGCCATCGAATTCCTGCTGTGGGGCCAGGACTTGCACGGCACCGGCCCGGGCGCCGGCGAACGGCCCTACACGGACTACGACCTTGCCAACTGCACCGGCGGCAATTGCGATCGTCGCGCCCAATATCTGAAGTCGGCGAGCGACCTTCTGGTTTCCGATCTGCAGGACATGGTCAACGATTGGAAGGAAGGCGGCGCCGCCCGCAAGAGCCTTGTCGATGGCGAGCCGAAAACCGGCATCTCGACCATCCTCACCGGCATGGGCTCGCTGTCTTATGGCGAACTCGCCGGCGAGCGCATGAAGCTCGGCCTGCTGCTGCACGATCCGGAAGAGGAGCATGATTGCTTCTCCGACAACACCTACGATTCCCATCTCTACGATGCTGTCGGCATTCGCGCCGCCTATCGCGGCAGCTACACGCGCCTCGACGGCACCGTCGTCGAAGGCCCCTCGGTATCCGACATGGTCAAGGAGGCCGATCCGGCGATCGACAAGGAATTGTCGGACAAGCTGGACGTCACCGTCGCCAAGATGGAAGCCATCAAGGCACGGGCGCTTGGCGGCGAGGCCTATGACCAGCAGATCGGAGAAGGCAACACCGAAGGCAACGCCACCGTGCAGGCGGCGATCGATGCGCTGGTCGACCAGACCAAGTCGATCGAACGCGCCGTCGGCACCCTGAAACTCAATGCCATCGCCTTTGAGGGTTCGGACAGCCTCGATGCGCCAGACAAGGTGTTCCAGTAAGGCGTCAAGAACCTTGAGCACGATCCCGAACCGAAGGCCCGCGTAAGAAAAGTGGAAACCGGTTTTCGGCTCGATTGAGAGAATAAGCCACACGGCGCCGAGCACGCGCCGTCAGCCATACAGAGCAAATAATGCTGATCTGCCATTGCAACATCATCACCGAGAAGGAGATTGAGCAGACGATCGTCGGGCTGCTGGACCAGGATCCCTGGCAGCTTATCGTGCCGGCGAAGATCTATCATGCCATGCAGAAACGTGGTCGCTGTTGCGGCTGCTTCCCAAATGTGGTCGAAACGATCATTCGGGTAACCGAAAATTACCACGCCCGCTCGGAGGCGAGCAGCGTGGACATCGTTTCACATCTGGATCGCGTCAGAGGCCTGCGCGTCCAATACGGGAGCAGAACCCATGAAAGGCGAACAGCAGATCATAGAGCGGCTTAACGAGGCTCTATTTCTGGAACTTGGAGCAGTGAATCAGTACTGGGTGCACTTCCGGCTGCTGGAAGACTGGGGCTACGCCAAGCTGGCGAAGAAGGAACGCGCGGAATCGATCGAGGAGATGCACCATGCCGACCGGCTCGTGGCCCGCATCATCTTCCTTGAAGGTCATCCGAACCTGCAGTCGGTAGCGCCGCTGCGCATCGGACAGAATGTCAAGGAAGTGCTCGAATCCGATCTCGCCGGCGAGTACGACGCGCGCACTGCCTACAAGCGTTCGCGCGAGATTTGCGAAGAAGCAGGCGACTACGTGACGATGAAGCTGTTCGAAGATCTGCTGTCCGACGAGGAAGGTCACATCGACTTCCTCGAGACGCAACTCGACCTGCTCGCCTCGATCGGCGAGGAAAAATATGGTCAGCTCAACGCCGCATCGGCCGACGAGGCGGATTAAGGACATGCGGGAATGCGGCGCCCCATAGATTTCTTGCGCCGCTTGCGGCGGGCCGAGGATTACGGCCTGCCTTCCCAGCAAAACCCGCGATACGGATGGCTTCGCGGGCTTCCGCTTGCCGTGGTGGTTGCGCTGACGGCCTCGGCGCTGGCCGGCGCGCCCGAACCGGCGGGCCTTGCCACCAGCCGTACCGATCTGACGCCGAAGGATCTGGCGCGCGTCATCGCCATCACCAAGCCGACATCAGATTTTTCCAAGCCCGAGCAGTTTGAGCCGATGCAGGGCGGCGCCGGCACATCGCGGAAGGACGTCAACAAGGACGCCTTCTCGCAATCCTCGACCAATATCACCTTCGAGGAAGAGGGCACCTTCAAGCTCGGCAATGCCCTTTTCCGCAAGAACTGGGTGTCGTCGCCCTCGTCGACGCAGGCATCAGACGGGCTTGGTCCGCTGTTCAACGAACGGGCGTGCCAGAATTGCCATCTGAAGGACGGCCGCGGGCATCCGCCGGAAGGCGACACCGGGACCACCTCCATGTTCCTGCGGCTGGCGCGGCAGGCGAGCACCGAGGAGGAGAGAGCAGCGCTGGCCGCCCGCAAGGTGCTCAACTTCCCCGATCCGGTCTACGGCTCGCAATTGCAGGACCTGGCTGTTCCGGGTCTTCGGGGTGAAGGCAGGATGCGTGTCGACTATCAGGAGCAGAAAGTCACGCTGCCGGGCGGTACCGTGGTTTCGCTGCGCAAGCCGAGCTATTCGGTCGATGATCTTGCCAACGGGCCGCTCGATCCGCAAACCACGCTTTCGCCGCGCTTGACGCCGCCGATGATCGGCCTCGGCTTGGTCGAGCAGATCGCGCCGGCGGACATTCTCGCCCATGCCGATCCGGACGATCGGAATAGCGACGGCATTTCCGGCAAGCCCAACATCGTGCGTGACGGCCAGAGCGGCGAACTGACGCTCGGCCGCTTCGGCTGGAAGGGGCAGACGCCGTCGATCCGCCAGCAATCGGCGGACGCATTCGCCGGCGACATCGGCATTTCGACGCCGGAAGTGCCAAACCACTGGGGCGATTGCACCGCGGCCGAAAAGGCATGTCTTGCCATGCCGAACGGCGTCCAGGAGCGCCTCGGCCCGGTCGAGGCGCCGCCGCCGGTCATGGACCTCGTCACCTTCTATTCGCAAAACCTCGCCGTCCCGGCGCGGCGCGACCTCGACAAGCCCGATGTGCTGGCCGGCAAGAAGCTGTTCTACGACATGGGCTGCATTTCCTGCCATACGCCGAAATTCGTCACCCGTCGCGGCACGCCCAACAAGGCGCAGGCCTTCCAGTTGATCTGGCCCTATTCCGATTTTCTGCTGCATGACATGGGCCCGGGCCTCGCCGACGGGCAAGCGGTGGGCGAGGCTACCGGCAGCGAATGGCGCACGCCGCCGCTGTGGGGTATCGGTCTCACCCAGACCGTCAACGGCAACAGCTTCTTCCTGCACGACGGGCGCGCGCGCACCCTGACCGAGGCGGTCCTGTGGCATGGCGGCGAGGGGCAGAAGGCGCGCGACCGCTTTGCCGCCGCCGATGCCGCCGATCGCGACGCACTGGTCAAATTCCTGGAGTCGTTGTGATGTCGAAGCGTCTAAGCAGGTTCCGCAAAAGTGTCCCACGGTTTTGCGGCAAGAACCTGCGACAAACAAAAGAATCTAAGCAGGCATTCGTGGGCCAGCCCACGAATGCCTGCTTAGCGCTTGCTCTGGTTCTCCCGCTGGTCCTCGCTGGCGCATTGCCTACGTCCGCAGCGGTCAAGGCCTCCGACGTGATCCAGCGGGCGATCGACGGCTTTGTCCGCCCGACCTATGCACGCCTGCATGACCATGCCGACAGCCTGACCAAGGCAATGCGCACGCTTTGCGACGCGCCCTCGCAAGACCATCTCGATGCGGCGCGCGCCGAATTCTCCGGCACCGTGGATGCCTGGTCGGTCGTGGAGATCATCCGCATCGGACCGATCACGCAGGACAACCGGCTGGAGCGCATGCTGTTCTGGCCGGACCGCAAGAGCATCGGCCTGAGGCAGGTGCAGGCGGCGCTGGCCAATAAAGATCAGACCGCTGCCGATCCGGCCCAGCTGGCAACAAAGAGCGTCGCCATGCAAGGGCTCGGCGCGCTGGAATTCGTGCTTTACGGCGATGGCGCCGGGCGGCTCGCCGGCAAGGACGATCCCTATCGCTGCGCTTACGGCGCGGCCGTCGCCGGCAACATCGAGACGATTGCCGCCGATGTCAGCGACGCCTGGAACAAGCCCGACGGTTTTGCAGCACTTTGGGCCAATCCGGGGCCGCAAAACGCGCTCTACCGCGACGGCACGGAAGCCGTGACCGAACTGGTCGGCGTCTTCATCAACGAGTTGGAAATGGTCCGCGACGTGCGCCTGAAAGGCTTTTTGGGCGGCAATCCGCAAGGCGACAAGCCGAAACAGGCGATCTACTGGCGCTCGCAAAACACCGCGCGTTCGCTGACCGGCAATCTTTCGGGCATGGACGCGCTGTTCCAGGCCTCGCAGCTTGGCGACGCGCTGTCGCCCGACGCGCGCTGGATGGCGGAATCGATCCACATTCAACTCGTCAACGGGGCCGCCGACGCCACGGCCATCAGAGGTCCGATCGACAAGGCGCTCACCGACCCGGCGCTGCGCCAGAAGCTCGACCACTTCTCACTGGTGACATCCAGCCTGACGACCCTGATCGGCACAAAGCTGACCGCCGAATTCGGCCTGACCGCCGGGTTCTCTTCGCTCGACGGAGACTGACTCTGAAGACGCCGCTGATCGATCGTCGCGATTTCCTCAGGGCGGCAGGCATTGGCTTCGTTGCCGCGATGGCGCCGTCCGCATGGGCGAAGACGCTTGCCGCCGATGCTGTCTTCGCCACCGCTTTCGTCAAGCGCGACGGCAGCTATGGCGCGGCGATCCTGTCCGAGGCCGGCAAGGTCCTGCACGCCATCGACCTGCCCGCCCGTGGCCACGACGTCACTTTCGATCCGGTGTCGAAGCGCTCCGTGGTCTTTGCCAGGCAG
>NZ_SUEO01000121.1:0-17749 GCF_004962925.1 Mesorhizobium sp.
TCCCAAAACGGTCGGCGAGCCGGTCGGCGATCGAACCGAACTGGGTGGTCTCGAAAACATCGAGTTCCTTCAAGCCGCGCGCCACCCGAAGCAGCCGTTCGGCGCCAATGTCGTCCTTGTCGGAATTGTAGAGCGAAAAGCGTTCGCTCCAGTCGAGTTCGACCGGCGGCGAGGCGAGGAAAAGCGGCCCGCCGAAATCGCCCGAATTAAGGCCAGCTTCGGCCACGGCTTCCTGCGCGGCGATCTCAGCGAGGTCGTAGGTAAGAAGGCTGGCGCCCTTGGAACTCGACGGCAGGAAATCGACCATGCCGGAGATGCGGGTGTTCAGATGGTCGACCGGAAAGCGGGTGATCGGATGAATGCCGGACTTGCCCGCGGTGAGCGCTGCCCAATTGTCGGCTTTGCCGACGCCCAGCGACGTCACTACGCCGATACCGGTGACGGCGACGATCGGCCTGCCCATGTGGTCGTTCAGATTGGCCATGACTTGTCCTGGACCTTTAATCGGCGGCGTTGACCAACGCCATGCCCTCGAATTGGTGATAGCCGATCGCCGTTGCAAGGACGGTCCTGGGAACGCCGTTGAACGGCTTCTCGGTGGCGGCGTCAAAAGCCGGGTAGGCGGCCTTGCGCTCGACAGCCAGTGCCGCCAGCGCCACGGCGAAGGGAAACTGCGCTTCCTTCATGTGACCGGTCAGCGTCGAAAAGCCGCGTGCGGCAATCGCCGGATTGGCGCCGAACACCGATTTCTCGGCGGCAGTAGCGGCATGGGCACCCGAAGCGCCTGAAATCGTCAGCAACTCGCCGTTCGGCAATGCAGCCTGCCTGAGCAGCGCGGTAATCTCGCTATCGAGCTCACCCTGTCGGCGTTTGGCGCGGCCGGATACCACCGGGCCGAGTTCGGCATAGATCTTTCGCCCGCGGCTGATCGCGTGCTCGCGCTGTTCCAGGACGAGAAACGCGCCGCCGGATCCAGTCACCACGCCACCGCCTTCGGCGCCTTGCCTCTGCCAGACCGGTCTCCAAGGGCCGCGATGCAAGTAGCCGGCCAGTTCATAGCCAAGCAGCATGTCGGAGTGTTCGGTCTGGAAGGCGCCGCCGACCAGTATATGCGTCGACTGGCCGGAGCGGATACGCGCGGCGGCAGTCTCGACGGCGGCGACGCCGGCACCTTCCTCGCCCATGAAGGTGCGCGACGATCCCGTCACCTTGTGGACGATCGAGATGTTGCCGGCGAGCAGGTTGGAAAGCTGCGCCAGAAACAGTGTCGGCCGCAATTCGGTGGTCAGTTTCTCGTTGAGCAGCACGTCGCGGTCGTTGCGGCTTTCGGAAGTGGCGAGAATATCGGCGTCGACCGCCTCGTCGCGCTCGCCGCCGCCGGCAGCCACCACCATGTCCATGGTCGTGCAGAGTTCGTCATTGCCCTTGATGCCGGCGTCGTCCAGCGCCATGCCGGCGGCGTAGGTGCCGAGCCTCTGCCAGGTTTCCATCTGCCGCTGGTCGCCGCGCTTGGCGATCTGCAGGTTCCAGTCGATCTCCGGCAGCGGGTGAACGGTGTAGGGCGAGAAGCGCGCGGCTTCGAGCACGGGTTCCAGGCCCGGCTGCGCGAGTTTGCGCCAATGCGCATCCGGACCTTCTCCCAGCGAAGAGACAAGGCCGATGCCTGATATGACGACGTGGTGGGGGCTCATGGGCGGCTGTTGTGGGTCAAGCTTGAAGACGGACTATGTCAGGCGTTCTTGGCCGCGACCAGCGCGTCGATCTTGGCGCACAGGTTCTTCATGACGAAGTAATCGTCGGTCGAGGCCTTGCCGTCATTGACCTCTTGCGTCCACTTTTCCAGCGGCACCTTGATGCCGAATTCCTTGTCGATGGCAAAGACGATGTCGAGGAAGTCGAGGCTGTCGATGCCGAGGTCGTCGATGGTGTGGCTTTCAGGGGTGATCGTGTCGATATCGATCTCACTGGTGTCGGCGATGATCTTGGCGACTTTGGCGAACGTGGTGGACAAGGGCTTTTCCTTCGGTTGCGGGCGGAATCTGTCCGCATGTGGTTGCGCGCTGTCTAATCGGTTTTTCCGGGCAGGAAAAGGGCCTGATACGCCGGGCGCAGATGGGATGGCTGTTCCGCCAGGGCAAGAGGGGTCGCCAGCACCCTCCCGGCGATATGCCGCAACCATCCGATCGGATTGTCGTCGGCGCCGTCGTTCCAGCCCAGCGTACATGCCGTGGAACAGCCTCGGCCACAATAAACCGCGCTCAAAGGCCTAGGGAGTGCGCAGAAGATTCGGACCGCGAAATCCCGTGGCCAACGAAAACGAGGTAAGTTGTCGGGAGCCGCGCCGGTCGTTCGTCCTCTGCACGCAAAGCGCAAGAACCGAATACCTAACCGTGAGAAAGATCGTTGTAATCACGCACATCACTGTCGACAGCCTCATGCAATCACCCGGAGCCTTCCAATGACCCCTATTATCACAGCCTTTGAACGGTCGCCGGACCGCGGCAGGGGACAGGCACGTGACATGCGTGTTCGTTGGGCGCTCGAAGAAGTGGGCCAACCTTACGATGTTCGTCTTGTTTCGTTCAGCGAGATGAAGGAACCCGCGCATCGTGCGCTTCATCCTTTCGGGCAGATTCCGACCTATGAAGAAGGCGATCTCGCCCTATTCGAGTCGGGGGCGATCGTATTCCATATCGCGGAGCGCCATGGTGGCTTGCTGCCAGATGATGCGAATGCCCGGGCGCGCGCGATCGCATGGATGTTTGCCGCGGTTAGCACGCTGGAGCCGCCGATCCTTGAACGGGAAACAGCCGTGCTGCTGGAGCGCGACGAGACCTGGCACGAAAAGCGTCTGCCCAGGGTTGAGGATCGCATCCGTAAGCGGCTAGCCGATCTTTCCGCTCACCTGGGCGATGCCGACTGGCTCGATGGTGCGTTCAGCGCCGGCGACCTCATGATGGTGGGGGTCCTGCGCAGGTTGAACGGATCGGGGATACTGGACGAATATCCGAACCTCTCCGCCTATTTAGCCCGCGGCGAAGCGCGGCCGGCCTTCAAGCGTGCTTTCGATGCTCAATTGGCGGTTTTCACCGCAGCATCGACCGGCTGATGAGGTCGCTCTGGTCATTTGAGCCCATCGGCGCGAATGTGCAGCTTTATGCGGTAGACGTGTGTGAGAAGGATCGGAACCGGTATTCCGCTTAGTGTTCCAGCGCTAGATTTTCACGACTAGCGAACGCTTCAACCGGCTCCAGCGCAGATTAGAAGGTGACGCGGCCGAGTACGCGCAGGCCGTCGCCTTGCGGCTCGACGATGACGGCTTCGCCTTCGCGCGGCGAGATGCCGGTGAGGGCCATTATGTTTTCCAGATGGGTGACCATGACCACATTGTCGGAGCCGGAATAACCGCGGATCTCGTTCATGATCGCTGTGAGCTGGGCGGCTTTCTCGCTCGCGTCGGTCTTCAGCAGGTCAAGCGCGGCGAACGGCTCGGGCTCTGCTTCGAAAGCGATGCGGGCGGTGTCGCGGCAGCGGCAATAGCGGCTGGACTGCACACGTTCGATTGGTGCCGCGCGGGCGCCGAACAGCGCGCCGATCTTGCGCGCCTGCTGTTTGCCTCGCGTCGAGAGATTGACCTGGGACGCGCATTTCTCGATGTCGAAATTCGCCGGATCGGTGGTGCCGGTGACCATGGCATGGCGAAGCAGCACCACATGTCCGCCGTCGCGCAACAGCGCCCAGCCGGCTTCAGTCGCATGGGCCGTGGCGGGAACGACGAGCAGCAATAGAGCCAGCACAAATCGAAGCATCAGACGTCCTTTTCCGGTCACCGGAGGTGGGTTCCGGTGACCGCATATAGGGACGGCAAAGCCGGCTGAAAGACAAGGCACGACCAATCCCGGCTGTTTGCGAGCACAGAACGCTTCGGAAGGTGGGGCGATTGCACTGCGATCGCGGCTCGCCTATCAGGAGAAAAATGTCTCCACTCATCGAAACCGTCCTTTTTGTCTTCGGTCTTGTTGCGCTTGGCTATCTCGCCGGGCTCACCGGCTATTTGAAGGCCGAGGCGGGCGAGGCCATTGCCGAATTCGCCGTCGGGGTGGCGATGCCGCTGCTTCTGTTCCGCACCATGGTCAACGCCGATTTCCATGGCGCCGCGCCCTGGTCGTTCTGGGGAGCCTATTTTGCGGCGGCGGCAATCACATGGGCCGCAGGCCATCTGGTCACCACCCGGATGTTCGGGCGCGATGCGCGTGCGGGTGTCGTTGGCGGCGTGTCGTCGGCTTTTTCCAATCTCGTCCTGCTCGGCATCCCGTTCGTCCTCGGCACATTCGGGCCAAGTGGATTCGAAGTGCTGTCGCTGCTGATTTCCGTGCATCTGCCGACGATGATCATGGCGTCGATCATCCTGTTTGAAATCTTTGGTCGCGGTGACGAGCATGTGCATCCGCTGCGCATCATCCGGCGCTTCTTTCGAAAGATGCTCTCCAATCCGCTGATCATCGGCATCCTGGCCGGATGGGTATGGCGTATCACCGACCTGCCACTGCCGGCGCTGGCCGTCCGGCTGGTCGACGCGTTGGCCAACATCGCCGGACCGGTCGCGTTGTTTGCCATGGGGCTTGGCCTGTGCCGTTTCGGCATCTCCGGCAACGTGCGGCCGGCGCTGGCGCTGTCGGCGCTGAAGCTGTTGCTGATGCCGGCCGTTGCACTCGGCCTGGTCTGGCTGTTTGGGCTGCCGCCGCTGTCGGCGAAGGTGGCGGTCGTGGCGGCCGCGCTGCCATCCGGGGTCAATTCCTACCTGATTGCGACGCAGTTCAACACCGGCCAGGCGTTGGCATCGAACCAGATGACCATCGCCACCGCCTGTGCGGTCGTCACCACGGCGTTCTGGCTTACGGTGGTTGTCCAGGTGTTTGGATAGCAACCGTGTTTGGATAGCAATTTGGGCGCAAGTCGGCCTCGCCTTGCGCTGGCCCAAACCCTATATGCCATCTTGCGATTGATTGCGGGGCTTGCCCTAGGTAAAGAGCAGTGGCTCCAGGCGTGCCGGCATCGATGCCATTGCGCACGCCCACCAAAGAAATCCAGATACCGGCCCGTCAGCGCGCCGAACGGAGGCTAGACCATGCTTCAGAAAACCAGCCATTTCATGCGCCAGGCCAATCTCATCAATGGCGAGTGGGTGCAGGCCGATAGCGGCCAGACGGTCGACGTCAACAATCCGGCCACCGGCCTCAAGATCGGCACCGTGCCGAGGTCGGGCAAGGCCGAGACGCGCCGCGCCATCGAAGCTGCCGACGCCGCCTTCAAGACGTGGCGCAAGACCACCGCGCTCGAGCGTTCGAAGCTGTTGCGCAAGCTGCATGACGCGATGATGGACAATCAGGATGTGCTGGCCGAGCTGCTGACCATCGAGCAGGGCAAGTCGCTGTTCGAATCGAAGGGCGAGATCGGTTCGGCCGCATCCTACATCCTGTGGTTCGCCGAAGAAGGCCGCCGCACCTATGGCGACGTCGTGCCGTCGCCCTGGGCGGACCGCCGCATCCTGGTGACCAAGGAGCCGGTCGGCGTCATCGCCGCCATCACGCCGTGGAATTTCCCGTCCTCGATGCTGGCCCGCAAACTCGGCCCGGCACTTGCCGCCGGCTGCACCGCGGTCGTCAAGCCGGCCTCGCAGACGCCTTATTCCGGCCTCGCCTGGGGCGCGCTCGCCGAGGAAGTCGGCTTCCCCAAGGGCGTCATCAACATCCTGACCGGCGCCGCCGGCGAGATCGGCGACGAAATCTGCGCCAACCCGCTGGTCAAGAAGATCACCTTCACCGGCTCGACCGAAGTCGGCAAGATCCTGATCCAGAAATCGTCCGTCACCGTCAAGAAGGTGTCGATGGAGCTCGGCGGCAACGCACCGTTCCTCGTCTTCGATGACGCCGACATCGAGCGTGCCGTCGCCGGCGCGATCACCGCCAAATACCGCAATTCCGGCCAGACCTGCGTCTGCACCAACCGCTTCCTGGTTCAGGCTGGTGTCTACGACACGTTCGTCGAAAAGCTCGCTGCTGCCAGCAACGGGCTGAAGGTCGGTTCCGGCCTCGAGGACGGCGTGCAGCAGGGGCCGCTGATCGACGAGAAGGCGGTCGAAAAGGTCGAGGAACTGATCGCCGATGCCACCGCCAAGGGCGGCAAGGTCGTCGCCGGCGGCAAGCGCCATGCGCTCGGTGGTTCCTTCTTCCAGCCGACGGTGATCGCCGATGCGACGCCGAAGATGCGCTTCATGAAGGAAGAGATCTTTGGCCCGGTGGCACCCGTGTTCAAGTTCGAAACCGAAGAAGAGGCGATCGCACTCGCCAACGACACCGAATTCGGGCTCGCCTGCTATTTCTACACCGGCGATCTCGGTCGCGCCTTCCGGGTCATGGAGGGGCTGAAATATGGCATGGTCGGGGTCAATGAAGGCCTCATCACCACGCCTGAGGCGCCGTTCGGCGGTGTCAAGGAATCGGGCCTCGGCAAGGAAGGCGGACATCAGGGCATCGAGGACTATCTCGACACCAAATATGTCTGCATCGGCGGTCTCGGCCTCTGATTGGGCAGGGTCCGTTGACCATCAATGGACCCGAGCCGGCCCGAGAGGCCAGGCGGGGATCGATCAACCAACTGGCGTTTCGGGCATGGCGATGAAGGACGGCGAGGTCTTCGGCACGACGCAGACGGGCGAGGCCGTCCGCCGCTTCACCATCCGCGGCGGCGGCCTAACCGCCAACATCATCGGGCTTGGCGCCATCATCCAGGATCTGCGCCTTGCCGGGCATGATGCGCCGCTGGTGCTCGGCTACGACAGTTTCGAGCCCTACGAGACAGATACGGCCTTCTTCGGTGCCGTCGTCGGACGCTATGCCAACCGCATCCGCGACGGCCGCTTCACCATTGCCGGCCAGCGCTACCAGACCGAGCGCAACTTCCTCGACAAGCACACGCTGCATGGCGGCTCGCAAGGTTTTTCCCACCGGCCATGGGAGGTTTCTCTGCATGGCAGGGATTTTGTCACGCTGACGCTGCATGATCCCGACGGCACGATGGGCTTTCCCGGCGCGCTCGACGTGACCTGCACCTACCGGCTGAAAATTCCCGGCACGCTCAGCGTCGAGATGACCGCCACCTGCGAGGAGCCGACGCTGTGCAACCTCACCCAGCACTCCTATTTCAACCTAGATGACGGCGGCGCCGGCGACATCCTCGACCACCGGCTGATGCTGAACGCCGGCGCCTATCTCCCCGTCGATGGCGATCTGATCCCGACCGGCGTCGTGAAGCCGGTCGACGACACGCCCTTCGATTTCCGCCAGGCGCGGCCGCTGCGCATGGAGAGTGAGGGCGAGCAGCTTGCCTACGATCAGAATTTCTGCCTCGCCTCGACGCGCGGGCCGCTAAGGCAGGCGTCATGGGCGCAGGGCGCGAATTCCGGCGTCGAGATGGAGCTCTGGACCACCGAGCCGGGCGTCCAGCTCTATACCGGCCAGTATCTGGCGCCACCTTCGCCGGGGATCGGAGGACGTCACTACAAGGCTTTTTCGGGCTTCTGCCTGGAGCCGCAGGTCTGGCCGGACGCGCCGAACCGGCCGTATTTCCCACAGGCTACGCTATGGCCGGGCCAGATCTACCATCATGTGACGGAATACCGGTTCCGGCTGCCTTAACTCGGATCCCCGGTACCGGTTTTTCAGCGCTAGATGCACGGGGGCAACGTCGCGAAAGTGTGATTTCTGGCCCATCTGCTTTTTGGGCAGATGCGCGGAAGCGGATGTTCGGCAGACAGAGACGCTTGGCCGAGACAGCAGGTCCGCTCTAAGGAACAGACGCCCCCAAAACGGACCTGAATCTGGTCAACGATGCGGTACCTACTTCGTTAGATAGCTTGGCCGCCGGACACTTCGATCCGCTGGGCATTCACCCAGCGATTATCCTCGGCTAACAAGCTGGCGATCATCGGCCCGATATCGTCCGGCATGCCAACGCGGCCGAGCGCAGTCATATCCGCGAACACCTTGTTGAGGTCGGGCATATCGCGGACAGCGCCGCCAAGGAAATCAGTTTCGATCGCACCCGGCGCCACCGTGTTGACCGCGATGCCGCGGGCGCCCAACTCCTTCGCCATGTAAACGCTGAGCACCTCGACCGCGCCCTTCACCGCGGAGTAGGCGGCAAAGCCTGGGTAGGACATCCTGGTGAGGCCCGAGGAGAGGTTTACGATACGGCCGCCGTCCGCGATCAGCGGCAGCAGCTTCTGGGTGAGGAAGAACACGCCCTTGAAATGGACATTGACCAGCCGGTCGAACTGCGCCTCCGTCGTCGCTGCCATCATTGCCATGTCGCCATGACCGGCATTGTTCACCAGATGATCGAACGTCTCGCGCTGCCATGTCTCGCGCAAGGCCGCCTGCAGGCGCTCGGTGAAAGAAGCGAAGGTGGCAACGTCGCCACTGTCGAGTTGGAGGGCGACCGCCCTGCGACCCGTTGCCTGAATCTCCGCGACGACGGCCCAAGCGTCTTCGCTCCGGCTATGGTAGGTGAGAACAACGTCACCGCCCCGGCGTGCCATGCTGAGTGCGGTGTTGCGCCCGAGCCCGCGGCTGGCGCCAGTAACGAGGGTGATCTTGGTCATGGCCTGCTCCTTTGTTGCACCACTGCTGTGGCCACGTCGATATCGGCCCGGTGGGCAGGCTATTGTTGCCGGAAGCTCGGCCGTCTTTGCCTAATCCTCCAAAATGCTTTGCGTGTCGGGCAGCAAAGGAATAGTTTCGGTCCATGACTGCGCTCCTCAATGCCGTGCGCCGCTATGCAGACACCAATGCCGACCCAGACGGCATGGCGCACACCCCGATACCGGGTCTCAACACGGTGCGGGCGACGGCGCCCAGCGATCTGGTCTACGACATCTCCCGACCGCTTGCCTGTCTGGTGGTCCAGGGGAGCAAGCACGTCACGATGGGTACTCAAGGCTTCGCCTTCTCAGCCGGAGATTCGCTGCTGATCACGGCGGACGTGCCGACGGTGAGCCAAATCACCCGCGCCAGCATCGCAGCCCCCTACTACTCGCTCGTTCTGGAACTCGACCCGGCGGTCATCGCGGAGCTGAGTGTGCAAATAGGCGCCCAGCATATGGCCGACCATGCGCCCGTGCGGGTTGACCCGACGGACGCTGAGGTCGCCGACGCGGCCCTGCGTTTGATGCGGCTGCTCGATCGCCCGGCGTCGGTCCCGGTGCTGCAGGCCCAGCTTGCGCGCGAGATGCACTATTGGCTGCTGGCCGGACGGCACGGGTCGGCGATCCGACGTCTGGGGTGGCCAGACGGTCACGTGCAGCGAGTGGCGCGCGCGGTCGCGGTGCTTCGGGCAGAGTTCGCGCGGCCTTTGCCGGTCGAGCGCCTGGCGGCTGTGGCCGGGATGAGTACGTCGTCATTCCACCAGCACTTTCGTGCAGTAACCTCGCTCTCTCCCCTGCAATTCCAGAAGCAGTTGCGCCTGATTGAGGCGAGGCGGCTGATGCTATCGGAGGGAAAGACTGCGAGCAGCGCGGCATTCGCGGTCGGCTACGAAAGCGTGTCGCAGTTCACCCGGGAATATGGTCGTCTGTTCGGCCGGACGCCCGTTCGGGATGCCAAAGAAGCGAGAGGCAGAACCTTGGCCGCCGCTTGAGGCGCCGATATCCTGGAGGCGCAAAGCAGCCATGAAGCGCGAGCGGAGGAGCACGGTCGCGCAACGCCACGCGGTTCGAGCGCAGAGGGGATCACCGCTTCGGCGAACGCGGCGCCTGTAATCGGCGATTCCATCGGAATAGCGCCACACTTGTTACTCCCACCTTTCGCTTTCCGGTGCCAATCTGGCTCACGACCACAAGCGAAGACCAGCGAATGAACCCGCGCTTCGGCCGACGAGGCGCGGGGTTTCGCCCAAATCAGGAGGTATCAAAGCCATGACTGCATCAGCCGGAAACGGACGGAAAAGCGGACAGACTGCCATGCACACACCACCGGTCGTGTCGCCGCAGGCGTGGGAGGCGGCCCTCGAGAAGCTGCTCGTGAAGGAAAAGGCCCAGACCCGCGCCCGTGATGCGCTGGCCGCCGAGCGCCGGCGGATGCCATGGATGGCCGTCGAGAAAACGTATGCGTTCGAGGGGCCCGACGGAAAGGTGAGCCTGCTCGACCTGTTCGACGGTCGGCGCCAGCTGATCGTCTACCGCGCCTTTTTCGAGCCGGGAGTGTTCGGCTGGCCCGACCATGCCTGCCGCGGCTGCTCCCTGGTGGCCGACCAGGTAGCCCATGTCGCCCACCTGAACGCCCGTGACACCACCCTCGTCTTCGTCTCGCGTGCGCCGCAGGCTGATATCGCGCGGCTGAAGGCGCGGATGGGCTGGGAGATACCGTGGTTCACCATCACCGACAGCTTCGACGCCGATTTCGGCGTGGACGAGTGGCACGGCCACAACGTGTTCATCCGCGACGGCGACCGCGTGTTCCGCACCTACTTCATCAACAATCGCGGCGACGAGCAGATGGGGAGCACCTGGAATTATCTCGACATCACGCCGCTGGGCCGGCAGGAGGCCTGGGAGGACTCGACCGAGGGCTATCCCCAGACCCCGACCTACAAATGGTGGAACTGGCACGACAGCTACGCCGCGGATCCAGCGGCCGACAAGAAATGGGCCGAGGTGTCGGCCGCGGGAGAGGCGGCGTTCCGGGAGGCCAGCACGAAGGCGTGAGCCAGGCCTGTTCCGGTGAATCGGGCGGACGGCGACGGCCGGTCTGAGGACCGCCGATCCGCCGCCCGCTCCTGAGTGAGTTCGATTGTGAGTTAATAGTCCCCGGTCTTCAGCGCGCTTCTGCGGCGACCACGGCTTGCAGTTGCTCAGGTCGCTCCGCAGTTATTCATGCGGACTTAACGACCAAAAAAGGGCGTTTGTGGGTGGCCGGTCTCGCCCGAAAACTCGCGGCGGGAGCAGGGCGGCCGACATGAAAGCCCTGGATTTCATCTATGTCGAATTCGCGTATGAAGGCCATCTGCTTGTCGGTTTCCACCCCTTCGACCAGGATTTTATGGCCACGATTTCGGACCAGGGCAATAATGTCTTGCAGCATTGCCTTGCCTCTGGGGGAGCCGCAATCATGAAGAAACGAGCGGTCAATCTTCACGGTATCGAAATCGATTAGACGAAGCCATGAGAGGCCCGCGAAGCCCGTCCCGAAATCATCGAGCCATATCCTGATCCCTAGGAGCTTTAGGTCGCTGATGCAGCGGAGAATGTCGGAGTGCATCTCCATCTCCAGCCCTTCGGTGATTTCGAAGGCCAGCCTGCTGCCGGCTACGCCGGTCTCGCTCAAAATGGTCGCAACAGAGGTTGCGAAGCCGGGCGTCTTGAGCTGAATTGGAGAGACGTTGACGCTGACGACACGGACGTGATCGTCCGCCAAAAGCTCAGTGCACACTGTCCTTATTGCCCAGCGCCCGAGCGCCAGAACCGCGCCAGTTCGTTCCGCGACGGGAATGAAGAGGCTCGGCGGAACCGATGTGCCATCCAGCATTTTGAGGCGCATCAGAGCCTCGACGGCTTCAACGCGGCCCGACGCTACATTTTGGATAGGCTGATAGACGAGTGAAACGAGATCCTGGCCGATCGCGATCTTCAGCAAAGCCGCAATGTTCTCGCTCTCGTCGCTGCTCTGGGGATCGTTTGGATCGAACAGCCAAGTACAATTTCGACCGCCTGCTTTTGCCAGATAGAGCGCGCGATCGGCCTCGTGGATGATTTTTTCCAGCTTGGCGCCAGTCTGCACCCTGGTGAATGCAGCGCCAACGCTCACCGTTACAACCGAGGTACCGTCCCTCCGGTGCTCGTGGGGAAGCGCGAGGTTCTCCACCGTGCTTCGAATGGCTTCCACAATATCTGCGACCTGTTCTCTTTTCTCCATGCGCGCCAGGACAATGAATTCTTCACCGCCGTAGCGGCCGATTGAGCCATTGTGCTGCTTAATCATATCGGCAAGGGCATTGGCGACAAGAATCAGGCAGCGGTCACCTTCTTGATGTCCGTAAAAGTCATTGAACCTTTTGAAGAAGTCCACATCGATGAGGATCGCCACAAAACTGCTGCCAGACCTCTGCCAGTCGCTCCAGTAGTCCCGCAGTTTCTCGTCAATCGCACGCCGATTCTCCAGACCTGTAAGCGGATCGGTTCTCGACAGATTCAACAGCGCCTGTCCGCGCTCGGTGGCTTCCTTGTGCTGGATTTTGGCTTCGAGGGCATTCAGGAAGACGTTGTAGCGCTCCTCGTTCAGCTTCCAGTTTACGTAAGATGTAAATGTGAAGCACGATATATAGAAGGTTCCAAATACCATTTTGTAGATTAACGTGGATGGCACAAAATAGTTTACAATATACAGTATTACTAATATTATAGCAGAAGTTACAATGGACACGTTGAATTTAAATGTGAAAAATAGATTGGCGCTCATCATGAAGATGGTGCCGAAAACCATATAATAGGAGACGCTTTCCTTGTCGGCGCCCATAACCGCTGGGCACAGCCAGCCAACATAGCCAAAGATGATGGCTCCGGCGCAAGTCACGTCAATCCATTCCGTCGCGACTCCACGGCGAAGTTGTGCTTCCAAGATCAAGAGCGCAGTCACTCCGACCGTGAAGCGTGCCGTGATCGTATAGATTGCCACATCCGGAATCAGCAGCAGATCCGTTGCCGAAAACAGCAGATAGATGGCAACGGCGATCCAAAGCCCCGGCCTGGAATCCATTCTTCGCGTCGCTTGGGATTCCTTTCGGTAGAGCTTGCGGAGCTCGTCGGACCGCGGCTCGTAGCGCGGTTCGAACGGTTCCGCATCGGCTATATCGGCCAATGCGGTCGACGCGCTGTCGCTCGTCACCACAAACCCCATTTGAACCGGGCTTTGTATTCCGAACTCATTTCTAGATTCTGCCCCCACGCCGGCCGACTCCTCAGGCGACAGCGATTGCGGCGCCTCGCAACAATATGCAGCCGCGCAAATAGGTTTTCGTTAACTCGTATCGGGAATCCGGCCCGCAACGCGTCCAAACAACTAGGATGGTTGGCGGGAAATTAACGACGCCGCTAAAATGCCGGGGATGTGCCTTGGCAAAGATAAAATTTTACGCAATATCTAGATAATATCTAACTAATTGTAATTATGGAGTCTGCGGTGGCAACCATCCTTGATGGCAAAAGTCTGATTACTGCCGAGATGATCGCCGCCAGTCTCCCTCGAAGAAAGCTCGAGCCTCACAGCGAAGCGTTCGAAACCGCCCGCGTAGAGCTTGCGCTCATTCTCCACACCACACACCAGCAAGTCGAGCAACAAAAGGATCCCGCGGAGATCATTCGTCGGCTGATGTCGTACCTCGACGCAACCCGTTCCAAGGTTCATCCGGACGTTTGGCAAGCATTGATACCGGTAGTGCAGAACCACCCGATCTTGGAGTACTTTCTCGAGGATCCGCTCACGCGGTGGTCCCATGACAAGCCCAGAGGTTATTCCGGCGACGCGCAGTTGCTCGACTACATCTATTGTGATCCGCACGTGGCCGAGAGCGTGGCAAACGCTTCGGAGATCGGCAAGGCACTCTATAGCCATACCAAGGATGTACCGTCGTGCATCGCCGCACGGGAACGGCGCGATCTTTTAACCCGGTATGTCGATGAGATTGCGACCAAGAATGGACCGCAAGCCGAGGTCCTGGCGATTGCCGCCGGCCATTTAAGGGAGGCCAACCGCTCAGTCGCCTTACGAGAGGGCCGTCTCAAGCGCTGGGTTGCGCTCGATCAGGATCCTCAGAGCGTTGGATTGATCACGCGCGACTTCCAGGGCACCGCGGTCGAAGCCATCGACGGCTCGGTACGAACCGTGCTCACGAGGGGCCACAAACTTGGCAAGTTTGACTTCATCTACGCCTCTGGCCTTTACGACTACCTTGCGCACAACGTCGCCGTGAAGCTCACGAAGACCTGCCTGCAGATGTTGAAGCCGAACGGGACATTCCTCTTCGCGAACTACGCAGAGGGCAACCCCGACGCCGGCTACCGGGAGACGTTCATGAACTGGGTGCTGCTGCTGCGGTCGGAAACCAATATGTGGAACATCATCAATGCCAGCGTCGACCGCAACACCGTCGAGGCGCAGGTGTTCTTTGGCGAGAACCGTAACGTCCTTTACGGCGTCATCGAAAAGCGCGGATAGCGACCGCCTTGGGCCGCAAGGTTGTCGCCCATTGGCGGCAGCCGGTCGGATTGCGTTTTGATGCTAGTCTTCGAACGCTGCCCTTAACGTCTCGAATGGTGCCAGCGCGCCTCGCACCTGGACGACAGCCGCGGCGACACGATGCGCGCGCAGCACGGCTTCGGTCGGGGCGTGGCCGGCAAGCCGGGCGGCGAGATAGGCGCCGTTGAAGGAATCGCCGGCGCCGGTCGTATCGACAGGAGCGTCGACATGCACGGCCGCAACGGGTTGCCGCGTTCCGCTTGCGGCGATCAGTGCCGGCTCCTCGCCATTCTTGACGACGACTTCGCCGACAAGCTTTCCTAACCGTTCGGCGGTTGCTTGCGGCGCCGCGTCGCCGAACAGCATCTGCTCGTCGGGAAAGGTCGGCAGCGCGATGTCGGTGACGGCGAGCGCATCGAGGATCGCGGCCTGCGCTTCCTCGCGCCGGCGCCACAACCGCGGCCGGTAGTTGGGGTCGAAGGCGACAAGCGAGCCGTCGGCGCGCGCCTTGGCCACCGCCGCCAGCAGGGTCTTGCGCGAGGCGTCATCCAGAATTGCCAAAGTGATTCCGGAAAAGTAAACAAGCGCCTGATTTTCCAAGCTTTTCGCCAATGCTGCCGCGTTGGACGCAAGCTGCCTTGCGGCGGCATCGCCGCGCCAGTAGGTGAAGGAGCGTTCGGCGCCGGTCAACGTGATCGCATAGAGGCCGGGCCGGGCGCCTGCTATGATCGGGCTGGCGCCGATGCCGATGCCGTTTTGCGCGAAGAAATCGATCTGGTTGCGCGAGAACGGGTCGTCGCCGAAGGCCGACACATAGCTTGCCGGCCGGTCGCCGCTCAGCGCATGCAGCGCCCACAGCGTGTTGAACGTGTCGCCGGCAAAGCCCATGCGCCAGTTAGGCCCCGCCTGGCCTGAAAGTTCGAGCATGCATTCACCGATCGAGGCGACGCCGTTTCCTGTCATCTATCTTCCTCCGGACGATTCCGGTGCTGTAGCTTTTTGCGGCCGGCAGCGCCATGCTTGGCGGCAGCAGATTTTGCGTCAGATGCGTTTTCTCAACTGCGCGGCGGGACGCGATCTGCCCAGCGAGACGTTATCTCTGGAAAAGGAACCGGTTTGGCATCGTTATGGCGTTATGTTTTGGCAGGTCTTGGTCTGGCTGCCTTGCTGGCTGGCATTCTTGCCGCCGTCTATCTGACCGCGCCGCAGTCGCCTCGGCTTGCAAGCTCCGAGATTGCGCGCTCGAAAAAGACGGCGAACGGGCTGTTTGTGGCCAGTTTCGAGCCGGAGCGGGGTGTTATCAGGCAAGGCGAGCTGCAATCCTGGCTGCTGATCCTCAAAACAGGTGCGGGAACCCCGGTGGAGGGCGCCGCGATCACGATTTCGGGCGGTATGCCGCAGCACAGGCATGGTCTGCCGACCAGCCCGCAGGCGACCGACTATCTGGGCGACGGGTGCTATCGCATCGACGGGGTGAAATTCACGATGAGCGGATTATGGCAATTGCATTTCGCCATTTCTGCAGCGGCCGGATCCGACACGGTCGTCTTCAATGTGCTGCTGTGAGCGCTGGAGCAAGATGAGCCGCTTTTCGCGCCTTCTCGCGCTGCTGGCGATGGCCGTGCTTGCCGGCTGCGGCAAGCCGGAGTTTTCCGATGCCGAAAAGAAGACCATCGCCTCGCTGGCACTGTCGGCGCTGTCGCCGCTGAAGACCGACACCACCAACCGCTTTGCCGACGTGCCGGCCGCCGCCGCGCTTGGCTCGACGCTGTTCTTCGACGTCGGGATGAGCGGCGACGGCAAGGTTTCCTGCTCGACCTGCCATAAGATCGACCGGCAGTTCCAGGACGACCTGCCGCAAGCGGTCGGCGTCGGCCGCACCAATCGGCGCACCATGCCGCTGGCCGGTGTCGCGCATGATCCATGGTTCTTCTGGGACGGGCGGCGCGACAGCCTTTGGGCGCAGGCGCTGGCGCCGCTGGAAAATCCGCTGGAGCAGGCCGGCAATCGCGCCGCCTACGCGCATTATATCCAGGCGCGCTTCGGCGAGCGCTATGAACGCATCTTCGGGCCGCTGCCCGACCTCTCGACTGTGCCGGCCAATGCCAGCCCGCTCGGCAGCAATGCCGAGAAAGCGGCGTGGAATGCAATGACCGATGCGCAGGCCGAGGACGTCAACCGCGTCTTCGCCAATATCGGCAAGGCGATCGCCGCCTTCGAGCGGTCGATCGCGCCGCCGCAGACGCGCTTCGACCGGTTCGCCGCCGCCTTGGCTACCGGTATACAGCCGCAAGGCGACGATGCCTTTTCGCCTGAGGAAATCCTCGGGCTGAAACTGTTCATCGGCAAGGCCAACTGCGTGACGTGCCACACCGGGCCGCGTTTCACCGACGGCAGTTTTCACAACACCGGCGTGCCGCCCGTTGCGAATTTGCCGCCGGATCGCGGCCGTATAGACGCCGTGGCGCAGGTCGAGGCCGACCCGTTCAACTGTTTCGGCGCGTTTCGCGATGGCGACGCCAGCGCCTGCGGCGAACTGCGCTTTATGGTCAAGACCGGACCGGAACTGATCCGCGCCTACAAGACGCCGTCGCTGCGCGGCGCCGCCACCCGCCCGCCTTACATGCATGCCGGGCAGTTTTCCTCGCTCGACGAGGTGGTGGCGCATTATTCGAAAGCGCCGGCAAGCGTCGAGGGTGTGTCCGAGGTCCACCCGCTGCAGCTTTCGGACCGCGAGCGCGCGGCGCTGGTGGCGTTCTTGAAGACGTTGGCGGAGTGAAGGACTCGGAATAAAGGCCACCCAGTAGCGATCCTTCGCGCCGACGTTAACGCAACAGCGCGCCTACCGATCTTTCACCGTCTCCATCGCGACGAAGGTCGAGGTCTGGGCGACGTGGGGCAGGGCGGAGATGCGCTCGCCGAGCACGCGTCGGTAGGCGGCGATATCAGTGGTGCGGACTTTTAGGAGATAGTCGAAGCTCGACGCCATCATGTGGCACTGCTCGATCTCCGGCACCGCCTGCACCGCGCGGTTGAAGGCGTCGAGCGCGGCCGAGCGGGTGTCAGACAATTTCACCTGGACAAAGGCGACATGGCCTTCGCCCATGCGCTCGCGATCGATGATCGCCTGGTAGCCCCTGATAAAGCCGTCCTTTTCCAGTCGCTTGACCCGCGCCTGCACCGGCGTCTTCGACAGGCCGACTTTTGCCGCCAGTTCCGACATGGAAAGCCGGCCATCGCTGCCCAGCGCCGACAGGATGTTCCTGTCGATGCGGTCCAATTGGTCTTCTGTCATTGAAATTCTGGTCAAATTGGCGAGGATAAGCCATAATGATAGATCAATTGGCCTGCCTTGTCGATTTCTTTGGACCGACTGAAATCGGGCTTTATGCTAGCTTTGCGCCATTCGATCCGGCGATCGCCGGCCCGCTCTCTGATGCTTGCTCTACAGGACCGTCATG
>NZ_SUEO01000121.1:17759-19608 GCF_004962925.1 Mesorhizobium sp.
CGTCCGATCCGCGCCTGATGGAGGTCTTTCTGTCCGCCTATGGCCTCTCCACCAAGGAGGGCGTGGCGCTGATGTGCCTGGCCGAAGCGCTGCTTCGGGTGCCCGACACCGAGACGATGGACGACCTCATCGCCGACAAGATCGCCCCGCATGACTGGTCGGCGCATTCGGGCGGTTCTAGCTCTATTTTCATCAATGCGTCGACCTGGGCGCTGATGCTGACCGGCCGGGTGCTCGACGAAGGCGAGGGCGGCATCGAAGGCACGCTGCGCGCCATGGTGCGCCGGCTGGGCGAGCCGGTCATCCGCAAGGCGGTCGCCGCCGCCATGCGCGAAATGGGCGAGCAGTTCGTGCTCGGCCGCACGATTGCCGAGGCCGTCAAGCGCGGCCGGTCGATGACCCAAAAGGGCTATCTCTATTCCTTCGATATGCTGGGCGAGGCGGCTCGCACCGAGGCCGATGCCCTGCGCTATCTCAAGGCCTATGCCGACGCCATCTCCTCGCTCGACGCCGGCGCCAATGGCCCCGACATCCGCCAGAACCACGGCATCTCGGTCAAGCTCTCGGCGCTGCATCCGCGCTACGAGGTAGCGCAGAAGGAAAAGATGCTGCCTGTCATGGCCGAGCGGCTTTTGTCGCTGGCGCTGGCGGCGCGTCATTCGCGCATGGGCCTCAACATCGACGCCGAGGAGGCCGACCGCCTCGACCTGTCGCTCGACGTCATCGAGCGGGTGCTGGCCGAGCCGGAGCTTGCCGGCTGGAACGGTTTTGGCGTCGTCGTCCAGGCCTATGGTCCGCGCGCGGCCTTCACCATCGACTGGCTCTATGCGCTGGCGAAGAAATACGATCGCACCATCATGGTACGGCTGGTCAAGGGCGCCTATTGGGACACTGAGATCAAGCGGGCGCAGACGCTCGGGCTCGACGGTTATCCGGTCTTCACCCGCAAGGCCAATACCGATGTGTCCTACCTGGCCTGCGCGAAAAAGCTGTTGTCGATGACCGACCGCATCTATCCGCAGTTCGCTACCCACAACGCCCACACCGTTGCCGCCATCCTGTCGATGGCCGGCGATCGCGACTCCTTCGAGTTCCAGCGCCTGCATGGCATGGGCGAGGCTCTGCACGAGACGGTGCGGCGGGCTGAGGGCACGCGCTGCCGCATCTATGCGCCGGTCGGCGCGCATTCCGACCTGCTTGCCTATCTGGTCCGCCGGCTGCTCGAAAACGGCGCCAACTCCTCCTTCGTCCACCAGCTCACCGACGAGGAGGTCGAACCGGAGGATATTGCCCGCGACCCGCTCGAAACGGTCGAGAAACAGGGGCCCGCCGCCAATCCGGCGATCCCCCGACCGACCGTGATCTTCGGTGCTGCGCGGCGCAATTCGAAGGGATTCGACATCGCCGATTCGGTGACGCTCGCGACAATCGACAAGGCCAGGGCAGAGTTTGCCGGGCCGGACCGCTGGCATGCCAAGCCGATCACGCGGGCCGCCGGCTATGGCAAGCAGCGTCCGGTGGTCAATCCGGCAAAGCCCGACGAGGTGGTCGGCACGGTCAGCGAGGCGACCGCCAAGCAGGTCGCGACCGCCGTGCGCATCGCGGTGGAGGCGCAGCCGGCATGGGCAAGGCGTGCCGTTGCCGAGCGTGCCGCCATCCTCAACCGCGCCGCCGATCTCTATGAGGCGAACGCCGTCGAATTCTTCGCGCTCGCCACCCGCGAGGCCGGCAAATCGCTGGCCGACGGCGTTGCCGAGGTGCGCGAAGCGGTCGACTTCCTGCGCTACTATGCTGCCGAGGCTGTCAACGCCGAACCCGGCACGGAAGCACGCGGCGCGATCGCCTGCAT
>NZ_SUEO01000122.1:0-14811 GCF_004962925.1 Mesorhizobium sp.
AGCGCCTCCAGCCCGACCGGCGCGGCGGCGCTGTAGCTCGTCTCGTCGGCCCAGGCATTCTCCATGCCGAGACGCAGCAGCACGTCGCCGAACATGGAATCCCGGCCAAAGGCGCGGAAATGGCGTGAATCGCCAAGGCTGATGACGAACATCGGCCGCCCGGAGGCAGCCGACAGCGTAGCGCGCAGTCGCGCGATTTCGACTGATGTCTCGTCGACGTAGTCTTTCGCCTCGGCCGGTCGCCCGAGCTTTTCGCCAAGCGCCAGCGTCGCCGCTTCGGCGAGCGGGTAGGGCGGCACGCCGGGCGCATAAACCGTTTGCGCAAAGACCGGCGCAATGCGCTCGAGCATCGGGCGCTGGTATTCGTAAAAACTGGAGATGGCGACAAGATCCGGCGCGACGATGCGCAGCAGCTCGTAATTGGGCGTGCCGCGCAGCCCGAGATCGGTCACCGATCGCGGCACTTCGGGCTCCACCGCCAGCTTGCGGAACTGGATGAGCTCGGTCGCCGCGACCGGCTCGATGCCAAGCGCGATCAAGGTCTCCAGCATGCCCCAGTCGATCGCCGCGACGCGCAGCGGCGCAGCCCAGCTGGCGATCGGCGGCAGCATGGCCGCCAGGCCAAGCGCGAGCACCCGCCGCCGATTGGGGAAGGGGATTATCGCCATCGGCTACAGCACATGACTACCAAGTCGTGTGGGCCTTGAGCTTGAACGACCGGCCTTCGCCATAGGAACAGGTCAGGGTCGTCTGGCAGCTTGCCACATAGGTCTTGTCGAAGAGATTGGTGATGTTCAGATCGACGCCCCAGTTCTCCTTCTCGTAGCCGAGCTTCAGATCAGCCAGCGTGACGGCCGGCACCTTCGCCGTGTTCTCGTTGTCAGCCCATGAGGAGCCGAGATGGCGTACACCGGCGCCGACCGAGATGCCGTCATACCAGTCGCCGCGGAAAGTATAGTCGACGGACGCCGAGACCATGAGTTCGGGCACGATGAAAGGGGTCTTGCCGAGTAGGTCGGGGTCGTCGCTCTTGGTGAAGTCGATATCGTAGGCGGTCAGCGCCGCAGTCACCCGGAAGTCCTCGGTGACGTTGACCTTACCTTCGAGCTCCACACCACGCGAACGCAGCTCGTCGGCCTGGACCTGGGCAAAAGGATCGGTCTCGCTTGCGAGAGCCACGTTCCGGCGCGTCAGATCGAAGAGCGACAGGGTGAACAGGCCATCTATGAAAGTCGGCTCATACTTGACGCCGATCTCGTACTGCACACCCTCTTCCGGCTTGAATAGATTGCCGTTCGCGTCGGTTCCGATGATCGGGTTGAAGAAGGTGGCGACGCTGGCATAGGGGGTGATGCCGTTGTCGAACTCATAGGCGAGACCAGCGCGGCCGGAGAAATCGCCAACGTTGCTGCTCTGCGAGCTGGAAGTCGCCGAGTAGTAGGTCGGGCCGTTATCGGCGCTAAGCCAACCCCAGTCGTAGCGGCCGTTCAGCGTCACCAGCCAGCCATCGCCGAAGCGAAGCTGGTCCTGCGCATAGAGGCCGAGCTGCTTCTGCGTCAGATCCTGGTTGAGGTAGCTGACGCGAGGCGTCAGCGGCGCGCCGTAGACGGGGTCGAAGGCATCGATCGGTGGGGTCGTTCCAAAGACGGCCGACGACTGAACATGGTCGATGTTGTAATATTTGTAGTCGATGCCGGTCAGCAGCGTGTGTTCGATCGCGCCGGTCTCAAATTTGCCTTCGATCTGGAGGTCCGACAGGAATGTCATAACGTCGGTGTCGTGGCCGAAATTGATGCGGTTCAGGGCCGTGGGGTCGCCTGTGTCGTTCGGATCGTCTGCATTTCGGACTCACCCATTGGGATAAACGCTGACCTCGTCGATGGATGCTGCGCCGAAGCGCGTGTTGGAACGCACTGTCCAGTCATTGTCTAGCGTGTGCTCGAACTCGTAGCCGATCGAGCCCTGTTCGCGCTTGTAGAGATCGATGCCCGGTTCTGTGAAGTTGGCGTCGGGATCGATGCGGCCATAGTTCACGCCGTCGACGACCCGGTCCACCACTGTGCCAATGTAGGGCAGGAAGTTGCCGCCATTGTGGTTCTCGTCGATATGGCTGAAATTCGCGAGCACCGTTAGCCGAGTCTGCTCGTCGGGCTGCCAGGTGATGCTTGGCGAGATGAAGCCGCGCCAGCCGTCCTGCAGGTCGCTATAGGTGTCGCCGCCGGCGACGCGGCCGTTGACGCGGTAGCTGACCACGCCATCGCCGGCGATGTCGCCAATGTCGAAGCCGAGATAGACCCTACCGGCGTCGTTGACGCCGGTTTCGACATAGCGCTGCCTGCCGTCGGGACGCTTGCTGACATAGTTGACGATGCCGCCCGGATTGCTGCCGCCATAAAGCACCGAGGCCGGACCTTTCAGCACTTCGATGCGCTCGATCCCGAAGGAATCGACGTAAAATCCACCGAAGCCATAGCTGAACAGCTGCAGGCCATCCATGTAGATGCCGGTGTCCGTCGCCTGGAAGCCACGGATGAAAATCCAGTTGGTATCGCTGTCTGGGCCAAAGGGCTGCGTGAAAACGCCGGCCGTATATCGCAGCGACTCGTCGATCTTCTGGGCGCCTTGGTCGTCAATTTCCTGCCGGCCGATCACCGAGACGGATTGCGGGATTTCGGTCAGTTTGGTCGCGGTCTTGGAGCCGGTCTTTGTCTCCTTGGCGACGACGCCGTCCACCGGACCGGTCGCGCTGTCACCGGTCTCGCCCTCGACAACCACAGGCTCGAGCTGGACGTCGTTTTGCTGGGCGAACGCGGTCATGGGCGGGATCAAAGCGAAGGCGGCGCCCGCCAACAGCGGCTTCATCCGGCAGATTCTGTTCATAAAGCAAACCCCAGGTTCTCGAAACGCATATACCTGACTGTTTACCTCAGCTTATGTGTGGGTCATTGGATGAATTTGCGCGGTTTGTCGGTTTTTGTCCCAAAAGGCGGACATTGCGATCTGATGTTGCATCGTTGCGCCTGCCGGCACTCCTCATCCACGCACCGGGCGTTAATCCGACGACGGATTTGAACACCCGCGTCAGATGTGCCTGATCGAAAAAGCCGGTCGCTTCAGCGATATCACCGAGTGACGCGGAGTCGCCCACCATCATGGTCTGAATTTTGCGGACCCGTGCCTGCATCTGCCAACGGTGCGGCGGTATACCCGTAGCCGCCTTTAATGCGTGGCTGGTGGCGGTTTCCGACAGGCCGGTCAGCGTGGCCAGATCGGCGAGGCGAATCTTGCCCAGGCAATGCGCGTCGATGTAGTCGGTGACCAGGCGCAGCTTCCGACGAGGCAGCGGCGTGCGGCGCCGCTGCCCGTCCGGTTGGCCGATATCAAAAAGTCCGGCGAACAATGCATTCAGCAAGCCCTCGCCGTAGAGATCGTGCATCGGCTGGCCGCTGTCGCATTCGGCCGCAATCAGGCCGGCAAGCGCGGCGATCCGGTCGTCGCGAAACTGGAACCGCGACACATGCAAGGCCTCGCGGTCCAGGCTGCTGCCAAAGCGGCGCGTCAGCGCCACCTCGTCGAAATGCAGATCGAGGTGCTTGATGCGGTGCAGGCCCTCGACCCTGCCTCTGATCGGCACTCCCGCCGGTATGTAGGCCATGGAAAATGCACGGTCGTGACGGCGCAATTCGCCCTGCGAGCCCTCGACGAAAAATGCGCCGTCGCCATCCACATCCAGCGCGACAAAGAGCCGGGGGTCGGGAGAGACATAATAGCCCTCCGCTTTGTCCCCGCACGAAACGTCCCAGAGGTCGGCGACGACGCCGTCCCCGACGTGGCCTTTCAGGCCGCCATTGACCGAAAAACCCTGAATACGACTTTCCATGCGCGGGGCGAAGGCCACGTCCCGTTTCCCTGTAATGCCATGATCCATTCGCCTTGATATATTTCATGATGAAAATTATCAAGTTTGTCTGGGGCCCCGCAAGAGGGAGATCAGCAGCTTCGGCCGTTACAAGACCTTCTGCCGAAATTTCGAATGACAGCTTGAGCAATCCTGCAGGATAAGATGCAGGAGATGCTCGGCGGGAGCCTTGGCAGGATCGGCTTGCGCCGCTGCCGGCCGCTTGCCAAGCAGGCTGCCGCCCATCGCCGGGCCGGAACCCATCCTCATATCGTCGGTAATGCTGGCGGGCGCCCGCTCGGCCTTGGCGGCCAGCGTGGTGGCCAGCGTCCCGATGTGACGGGCCAGTGCCTCGAATTCCGAACGGGCTTGATCGATTTCCAGCCTGGCGCCCGAAGGCGCGCCCAATGTCGCGCTGGGAAATTCCGCAATGAGGGCAGGGCCCGTGCGGGCGCGAATGGTTCCGGCCGCCGCCTTGAAGGCCGCGGCGTCATAGGCCAGCTTGCCATCGAACATCCCGGCGATCGTTTTTGCCGCGGCGGCCATCTTCTTCATCGAAGACTGGCGCGTGGCGATGATTGGGTCAGGTCCGGCCGCGGCCACCACCGCGGAGGCGCAGACAAGCGACAGCATCGCGGCGGCGGCGGTCCATTTCACTGAACCAGGCCTTCTCCCGCCAGTTCGTCGATGATTGGGCAGTCCGGCCGCTCGTCACCATGGCAATGCTCAACCAGATGATGCAGCAGGCCGCGCAATCCCACGAGTTCGGCGATCTTCCTGTCGATCTCCACCAGCTTGGCTTTGGCAATGGCCTTCACGTCGGCGCTGTCGCGATCCCTGTCTTGATAGAGCGACAGCAACTGGCGGCACTCGTCGACTGAAAAACCGAGGCTGCGCGAGCGCTGCAGAAACCGCAAGCGGTGGATGTCGTCTGCTGAATAGTCACGATAGCCATTCTCCGTCCGGGCCGGGCGCAAAAGCCCGATGTCCTCGTAGTAGCGTATCGTCTTGGACGGCAGGCCGGATTTTTCGGATGCGATACCAATGTTCATGATGAAAATCTCCGTTTCAACTTTCTTGCTGACATGATCTTTTCCGAAACCCGGTTTCCACTTTTCGCTGACGCTGTCCATCGGTTCGGGATCATGGTCTAAATTAAGCCTGCACGTCGACGATGCCCATCATGCCGAGCTGCTCATGTTCCAGGATGTGGCAGTGATACATGCGCGGTCCCGGCCGGTCCTGTCGCAGCAAGAGCCGCACCGTCTCGCCGCGCGCGACGTTGACCGTGTCCTTCCAGGCGAGATAGGGCGGTTCCGAGACTTTGCCGTCGCGTTCGTGCTCAACCACCTGGAACTGCGTGCCATGCACGTGGAACGGATGGTCCATGTCTGCCTCGTTGACGATTTCCCAAAGCTCGACCTCGCCTGCCTTGGCGACGATATCGACGCGGTTCATGTCGAAGGCGGCGCCGTTGATCAGGAACCCCATCTCCATGGAGGTCGCGCTCATCGCCATGGTCTCTGTGAACACGAAGCGCCGGCTGACGGCAGGAGCGCCGAGTTGCGCGATCGGCCGCAGCCTGTCGGGCAGTGGCGGGACGGCGTCGGCCGGTGTCTCCGAAACATGGACCGTGAAGAGCGTGAGCCCGGCATCGGCAGGACGGCCTGCACCCATCCAGCCGCGATCGTAGTCGAGCGTGTACAGCGTCGCGGGGCCGGGCTTGTCGAATGAGACAATCAGGTCAAGGCGTTCGGCCGGGCTGAGCAGGATGTCGTCGGCTGCGACCGGCGCCTCCAGCAGACCGCCATCCGTTCCGATGATCGTCATCGGCGCGCCGTCAAAGGAAAGCCGCAGGAAGCGCGCGTTGGTCGCATTATAGAGCCGGAAACGCCGCTTCGTGCCAAAGGGGACCGTCAGCGCAGGATTCCTCTGTCCGTTGACCAGCACATAGTCGCCGACGCGTCCATTCATCAGGTCCGTCATCGTATTGTCGGGCAAGGTGCCATCGGCCGCAAGGCGAAGGTCGGTGAACATCAGTACCGTGTCGCCATACCCGGCCGGGATCGGATCGGCCTTTGGCTTGACCACGAACGCGCCGGCAAGGCCGCGATAGACCTGCTCGGCCGTCTTGCCGTGCGAATGCGGGTGATACCAGTAGGAGCCGGCGCTGCCTTCCGGCAGCTCGAAGCTGTAGGTGCGATCGGTGCCTGTCTCGACCGGGTCCATCGGATTGCCGTCCTGGTCGGCCGGCACAGGCATGCCGTGCCAATGGATGGTGCTCGCCTCGTCCGGAACGCGATTGGCGAAGGTGATCTCGACGCGGTCGCCCTCGACCGCCTCGATCAGCGGTCCGGGGCTCATGCCGTTATAGCCGAGGATCGGCGTGTCGAGCCCTTCGGCAAAGCGCACCGTGGCGGGCTCGGCCGTCAGCCTCGCTTTGAACAGGCCTGAGGTACCGGCTTTGTTGGCAAGCAGCGGCAAATCGCGCAGCGCCTCGCCTTCAGGCAACGCAGCTGCGCCCTGTGACGGCGCTGCGCCCATGTCGTGGCCGGCGTGACCGCCCATACCGGGCATGTCGTCCATCTTCATCTGGGCGATGGCGGGTCGGCCTGCAAGAACCGTCACGAGGCCCGCCTTCAGAAAACCGCGTCGATGCATCCGTTGTCTCCTTGATTTTCAATCACGTACGGCTTCCAGCTGCTGGAAGGTCAAGCGCGATTTACCCCCGCCGCGGCTCTCGGAAGGATTCCATAGATCGATGATCTGATTGCCGGTGAAGCTGTGCTGGCTGACCTTCGCCGGTCCGCGATACTTTCTCTGTCGCGGTCCTGTCGCCCTTCGATCGCGATCGTCGATCCGGTCAGCTTCGCAGGTATTTGAGGAGCGCCGCAATCGCGAGCACAAGGGTGACAAGCACCAGTACCCAGATGAGCGCCATGCCGCCCATCGTCCACATACCCATTGGACCATTCATCATTGCAGTCACCTCTTCGGCTGGCGAGAGTCCGGCCTTGCCGGTGCATATCGGCGATTCCGAGGTGAATTAGCTCGTCGTAAACTGCGGTCAAGACGACAAGGAAACTCGATAGGCCGCCTGTGTCGCTTGCCTTGTCTGCCAACCGGAGGGTCGACACGCCCTGGAATCTTACATACCTCCGCCGCAACCGTCCGACAGGTCCCAGACGTCGACGACCTGCTTGCCGGTGAATCCATGCTCGCGGATCAGGAACTTCGCCAGTCCGCCATACATGCTCCAACGCCAGCATGGGCAGCAGCAGGGGCCTTTCTCCTCGGAATTTGCCATCGCGTAGTCGTAGGCCTGCTGTTCGGCGCCGGTGAGTTTCAAATCATAATAGGGCATGACCTTTTGCGCGATGCCTGCCGGAATATCGTACGGATCGCTCGGAATCATCGCGATGTCGCGGTATTAGCCAGGCCGTTAACCTGTTCGGCATAGCGCTTCATTTCCATCGGGCTGCAGCACGAGCCCGTGATCCGCGACGTGCTCGGCATGGTTGCGATCGACTCGGTGAACTTGGCCGAGCAGGTGCTGTTGCCATTCTGGCTGAGATCTTTGAAACGGCGCACCAGCTCGGGATCCTCAGCGGCGATTGCCAAATCTGGATCCTTAAGGAAGCTCACAACCGCAGCGGCGCCAAAAACGCCGCCCAAAACAACCGTTCGTCGATTTGGAAACGATGTCTCGCTCATTTGCTACTCCTTGCCTGCTCGATCAGTTTCTTCATCGTTGCACGGTCAGTCGCGCCCGGGAAAATCTGTTCGCCGACGACGAAGCCCGGCGTTCCCGTGATCCCTAGCGCCTGAGCCAGTTGCGCATTCTTGTCTATCGCCGCCTGGATATCGGGCTGCTGCATGTCGGCCTTCAGGCGCGGTACGTCGAGGCCGATCGCAGCAGCGACCCTGAGCACGACCGCCTCGGTCACCCGTGTCCTGGCGTCATACAACGCCTTGTGGAATTCGGCGTATTTGCCCTGGCGCTGGGCGGCGAGCGCCGCCTTGGCCGCAAACATGGAATCCGGGCCGAGGATGGGGAATTCCTTGTAGACGATCCTGAGTTGCGGGTCGTCGGCCACGGCTTGCGCAATGATCGGCGCCACCTGCCGGCAATAGGGGCAATTGTAGTCGAAGAATTCGGCCATAGTGACGTTCCCGTGGGCGTTGCCGCCGACCGGGCTGGCCGGGTCCCGGAAAATCTCGTCGGCCTTGGCGGCCAGGGCGGTTTTCGCCGCTTTGGCCGCGGCCTCCCGCTGGCGCGCGTCCAGGCTCTGCAGGGCCTCCATGATCACCTCGGGATGGGCGAGGATATAGTCGTGAATGCGCTGGTCGAACTGGTCCTGAGACATCTCGCTTGCGGCGATGGCCTGCCCCTGCAGTCCGGGACCGAGCGCGAGCCAGGCCATTGCGCAGGCCAGCATGAGGACACGGGCCATTTTACCGATGGCTCTACCCAATGGCTTGGATTTGTGGACCACGGGTTTCTCCTTCCTTTTGTTTCGCCGGACAGCCGGCACCTCCGAATAATGGTCATGCCTCAGAACATGCCCTTGATTGTCGCCCACCATCCCGTTTCCTGCTCATGGTGCGGGCGCTCGACATTGTTGGTCAGCGCGTTGACGAAGGTGACGAGATTGAGCGCCGCGAAACTCAGGCCGTGGAAATTCGCCCGCCAATGGCCTTGCTTGTCGACCACATGCGTGACGGTGCCGTGCATCTGGTAACCGTCATCGGTCAAGGCGAACTTGTGACCGAAGGCTTCCGCGAGCTTCCGGGTCGCATCCTCCGGCTGATCCGCGGTCGTGGTCAGGAACAGCCAATTGACCGGATCGAGCCCATGCGCCGGTCCGTAATTGCGCAGCACGTCCGGCGTGTCCCTCGTCGGGTCGGTGGTGATGGTCACAAAGCTGACCTGGTCCTTCATCGGCGTGGCATTCACCATCGCCTGGATCTCGGCGATCTTCTCGGCATGCAGGGGACACACATCCGGGCAGGATGTGTAGATGAAGTGGAGGACGACGATCTTGCCGCGCAAATCGGCCAACCGCACGACCCGCCCGTCGGCGGTACGCAGCGTGAAATCGGGCGCCGGCTTGTCGAGCGTCTGGAAATATTTCTCATCGCTCTGAAGCATGGCATCGACTTCGTCGAGCGAGTGCGCTTGCGCCGGATACGCAAAGCCCGCGATCAGCGCCGCGATGGCAATTACGCGTAGCAGCAAACGCCTGCTTTCGTTCAAAGCCGGCGCGACGCAGCGAGCCTTTGGCCCGGACATATCTGTTCCTTTCTCACTTGGCAGCGATGCGGCTGCGGATGAAGTCGACCATGTCGGGCGCGTCCCATTCCGCCGGGCCGATCAGCCGGCCGATTTCCTTGCCGTCGCGATCGATCAGCAAGGTCGCGGGAAGGCCGACGGTGCCGATGGCGAACATGGCCTTGCCGGAGGTATCGATATTGAGGGCGAGATGCTCGATGCCGATCTCGGCGAAGAACTTTTTCACGATGTCTGGGCCAGCGCGGTCCATCGACAGCGCGACGACCTCGAAATCCGGCCCGCCGAGTTCGGCCTGCAGCCGGTCGAGCGTCGGCATCTCCTTCCGGCAGGGCGCGCACCATGTCGCCCAGATGTTGAGCAACACGACCTTGCCTGAAAAATCGGCAAGGCTTCGGGGTCGACCATCGCCGTCCTCGAAGCTGATCTCTGGCACCGGCACCGGGGTTTCGTGAACGGCAAAATTCTGCGGCGGTTCAGTAGCCGATGCCGACCGCGAAAACACCAGCAGCACGCCAACCAGGGCGATGGCCAGTTTGCTCATGGTCATCACGACTGCTTTCACCGTGTCGCGTAGACAGTGGGTGCCTTGCCGTCCTTGGTGAAGGCGTAGATCGTCCAGGTCCCTGCCTTCTCGCCACCCATGCCGGGGGCGCCGGTCGGCATGCCGGCCAGCGTGATACCCGTGATGGCAGGCCGGTCCGTCAAAAGCTTCTTGACGACATCGATCGGCACCAGGCCGTCGACGACGTAGCCGTCGACCATCAGGGTGTGGCAGCCTTCGAGGTCGGCGGGGACGCCGGCATCGCTGCTGATCTGCGACAGGTTGTTGACCGACTTGATGTCGACCTTGAAGCCGTTCTGCTCGAGATAGGCGGCATAGGACTCGCAGCAACTGCATTGCGGGTTCTTGTACATCACCGCTTCGATCGTAGCGGCGACCGCGGGCAGCGGCGTTGCGATCAGCGCGGCAAGTGCGGCGAGGCGGTAGGTCAGTTTCATTGCAGTTCTCCTTGGTTGAATGAATGGGTTCAGGTTACGCGGAAGACGGTCATGAGGCCGGCCATCTGGTGGTCGGCGACATGGCAGTGCAGCATCCAGTCGCCGGGATTGTCGGCGACGAAGGCGCATTCGATCGTATCTTTTGGGGCAAGCAGCACCGTGTCTTGCCATTGCCGGTGCGGCACCGGCGAACCATTGCGCGACAGCACCGACATGCTGAAGCCATGGATGTGCATCGGATGCCACCAAGCGGTTTCGTTACGCATTGTGAGATGACAGGTCGCGCCGCGTTTCAGCGTGAATTGCGGCGCCATGCCGGCGTGGCCGTCGCCGGTCATCGACGTGCCGTTGATCGCCCAGGCGGCCTCACCATTCATACCGGGCATCCCCATACCCATCATGCCGCCTACGCCGGCGAGCCTGCCGCCGCCCATCATGCCGCCTTGCAGCACGATTTCCTGGCGCTCGGCCCGGGCAAGGTCGGGGCTCGGCAGCGGATTGGCCGGCAAGCGTACGGGCGCGTCGAGAGGATGGGGCCGCAGCGGCGGACCGGTGTCATAGACGAGGTTGGTCAGCGTATAGGCGAGGCCGTCATAGAAGTCGTCGGTCACCGCATAGCGCTTGCTTGGATCGCCCTGCATGTCGAGCACGATATCGATGCGCATGGCCGGCGCGAGCACAAGGCCCCCGCCATCCGGTTCGTGCGGGTCGCAGGGCTGGCCGTCGATCGCGACGACAACCGGGCGATGACCTTCGAAGCGCAAGGCCATGATGCGGGCGAGCGACGCATTGGCCAGCCGCAGCCTGATGCGCTCGCCGGCGCGCACCTTCTGATCTGCCAGCGCCACCCCGTTGATGGTGACGACGTTGCCGACGCGGCCGGACATCGCCGCATCCATCATGTTGCCGAAGCCGGCAGCGATCTGCCCATCCTTGGCAAGTCGCCAATCCTGCAGCAGCCACAAGAGATCGCGGTCGACGGCGACCGGCTCGGCCTCCTCGACGATCAGTGCGCCTGCAAGGCCGCGGCCGAGCTGCACCAGGCTGTCGGCATGAGGATGATACCAGAAGGTGCCGGCATCGGGCGGCGTGAACTCATAGACGAAGCTCTCGCCCGGCTTGATCGGCTGCTGGGTCAGGCCCGGCACGCCGTCCATCGCATTTGGCAATCGTATGCCATGCCAATGAACCGTTGTGTCCTCATCGAGCCCGTTGTCGACGACGACGCGGGCTGGCTCTCTTTGCCGCAGGCGCAGCGTTGGGCCGGGAACTGTCCGGTCATAGGCCCACACCGGGGTATGCGGACCATCGGGGCCGGTGAACCGGACCTGGCTCGGCGCGACCTTGATCCGGCGTTCCTCCGTGGCGGATGCCCGTACCGGACGCATCGATGCGGACGCGGCAACCGCCGCCGCAACGAGAAACCCGCGGCGTGAAATCAAATGATGGAAATCGGAATGCACCCTTATGCCCTTAGCGATCTCGATCGACGGCGAGCATCTCGACATCGATTGAACTGCTGTCCGCGCCCGCCACGCCACAATGAGCGCAGTGGGCGATCGAGCGCCGACAATCAGCCGCAGGACGGCTGAAACGGCGTCAGATCAGATCGCTTGTCTTGGAGGGTATGGGTCGGGCAGGGAACTTCGCCCGTGAAGAAGCGGGGTCGGTAGCGCCAACGGCTCCTGCATCCGCGCAACTATCCTCATGGCGATGCCTTGCGGCAGCACCGCGAGCACCGGTGCGATGCAGGTCGGCGGGCAATGCATAGGATCGCCTTTGACGCCGGCTCCCTTGGGGCACGCTTTGCAGTCGCCAGCCATGTCGGACGACATAGCCGTGTCCGCGTCGGAGTGCATGACCATGGCTTTGTCCGACGTCGTCGTCATCATCTGCGCCGACATGACGCTCGCCTGAGCGCCGGCAAGGCTGAACCCGGCGGTCAGGAAGACTGCGAGCAGCATGACAAGCAATTGCTTTGCCGACCGGCGTGCCATCATGCGCATAGGCTGGCCTCAAAGTGCGGCTTTTGCAAGTCCCAATGCCCTGACATCGGAGCCTATGTTCCCGGTGCCCGCGAACAGCAGCATCGCCTGGCAACTGCGTATGCTGAATCTCGGGATGAAATCAGTTTTCGAAAACGTTTATCGAACAACGCTCAAAACTTGGTGTCCGATACCGGGTGCCGGTGAGCAAAAACCCTCCGGCGGTGGCCACACGCTACCCCGTGCACACGCCGAGGAGACAGAATATGCCGGCCAAAGCCTACATCAACCGGATCGCGACAGCGGTGCCGGAGCACGAGGTTCATCAATTCTATCTGCGTTTCGCGGCTTCCATGCTTGCGGCCGACCGCCGAAGAATTTTCGAACGCATGGCTGATCTTGCCGGCATCGAGCGCCGCTATTCCTGCTTTGCACCCGCTGGCGACCCCGAAGGACCATCAGCAGATCTGGCTGGGACGTTCATCCGGGGCGCCTTTCCTGGAACGGCCGAGAGAATGGCAATGTTCGGAGATGCCGCGCCTGTTCTGGCGCAAAAAGGCGTCGACGGATTGCAGCTTGGCGATGACGCTCGCCGCATCACTCATCTCATCGTTACCACCTGCACCGGTTTTTCGGCGCCGGGTATCGATCTGGAGCTGGTTGCACGGTGCGGCCTGGCCGACAGGGTCGAACGCACGATGATCGGGTTCATGGGCTGCTACGCGGCGATCAACGGCCTCAAGCTTGCCCGCCACATCGTCCGCTCCGACCCGCAGGCCAGGGTCCTGCTGGTCAACATCGAACTTTGCACGCTGCATCTGCGCGAAACGACTGAACTGGAAAAGCTACTGTCGTTCTGCCTCTGGGGCGACGGCTGTGCGGCCGCGCTCGTCACCGCAGAGCCGGCCGGCATCGAGCTCGAGAGCTTTCATTGTATCGTGGCGCACGAGCGGCGGGATCTGATGAGCTGGAGTATTCGCGACCACGGCTTCGAGATGGTTCTTTCCGGCCAGGTCCCGGCAGCGATCCATGAAGCATTGCGGAGCAACCAGGACGCCGTCCTCGGCGCCCGGACGACGGAAGCGATCGACCTCTGGGCCGTGCACCCGGGCGGACGTTCGGTTCTCGACGCCGTCGAAAGGGCTCTGAGACTTGCGCCCACCGCGCTGGAGCCATCGCGCGAGGTGTTGCGCCGATATGGGAACATGTCGTCCGCAACAGTCATGTTCGTGATGAAGGAGATGCTGAAGGCGCCGCCGGGCCTGCTCGGCTGCGGCATGTCGTTCGGACCTGGGCTGACGGCCGAAACCATGCTTTTTCGAACGGTGTCATGAGTGGCCTGGAGCACCGCCAGCTTGCACCGGAAATCCTTGACGGACTTGCGGCAGACGATCCGCGAGCGCTTGCCGCACGCCGCGATCTCCGTCGGATCAACGCGCTGATGTTTCAGGCGAAGATCATGGCGTCGCTGCTCAGGAAATTTGTGCCAACGCCGCCACGCCGGATTCTGGAGATCGGCGCCGGCGATGGCTCCTTCATGCTGGCGGTGGCGCGGCGCATTGCCGGGCATTGGCCTGAGGTCGAACTGATAATGCTCGACCGAGTCGACCTCATCACAGCGCAATTGCGGGATGATTTCGACAGGCTGGGATGGACGGTCGAAGGCGTCACCGCCGATGTCTTCGACTGGGCCACAAAGTGTGAGGGCGCGCGGTTCGACGCGATCACCGTCAATCTGTTTCTGCATCATTTCGACGATGCCGAGCTCGTGCGTCTGTTTTCGCTGATGGCACCGAAGGCCCGGTTGCTCCTGGCGACAGAGCCGTTGCGGACGAAACTGGCACTGGCCGCTACCCGTCTTCTCCCGGCAATCGGCGCCAATGACGTGACACGAAACGACGCCGCTCAAAGCGTGCGCGCCGGCTTTCGCGGCAGTGAGCTTTCCCGCCTTTGGCTTGCGGCAAACGGCAAACCGGTCGAGGAACGGCGCGCCGGCCTTTTTTCCCACATTTTCGTCGGTGCCAGTGCCGGTGATGACCTATGACGCGGACCCATGACGCGATCATCATAGGCGCCGGCCCGGCGGGCACATCCGTTGCGCTGACGCTGGCCCGGCGCGGATGGGCCGTGGCTATTGTGGAAAAGAGCGTGTTCCCGCGCCGCAAGGTTTGCGGCGAATACATATCGGCAAGCAATCTTGCGCTTCTGGACCAGTTGGAGATCGGCGATGCCTGGCGTGCCAATGCCGGCCCCGAAATCCGCCGCGTCGGCTTCTTTTCCGGCGAAGCTAGTGTCGAGGCGCCAATGCCTCCTGCAAAAGATGGACCCGGCGAGAAAAAAGATGGCTTCGGCCGGGCGCTGGGCCGGGACATTCTCGACTGTCTGCTTTTGCAGGCGGCGCGATCGGCCGGCGTTGAAATCTTTCAGCCGTACCGCGCCGTCGCCATCGATCGGGATGACGAGATGCAAATGGTGCGAATTCAAGCCGGAGACGAAACGACGATGTTGCGTGCGCCGGTGATTGTCGCCGCACACGGCTCCTGGGAACCAGGACCGCTGCCCAGCCAGCCCGGGAAGACCAACCGCCCGTCAGACCTGCTCGGCTTCAAGGCGCATTTCATCGGGTCGTCCCTGGC
>NZ_SUEO01000122.1:14821-19048 GCF_004962925.1 Mesorhizobium sp.
CTGATTTGATGCCCCTGCTGGTGTTCCCGGGCGGTTATGGCGGCATGGTCTCGGCGGACCATGGCCGGCTGTCGATCTCGTGCTGCATTCGGCGCGATATGCTCGCGCGGTTGCGTAAACACCCTGGTCCAAACCAGAGCCATATGTCGGCCGCCGATGCGGTCTCCCGCCATTTGATGCGATCGTGCCGGGGTGTCAGGGATGTCCTGGAGTCAGCTCACCCCGACGGTCCGTGGCTTGCCGCAGGCCCGATCCGGCCGGGAATTCGCTCCTGCTACGAACGGGACATCTTTCGCGTCGGCAATGCAGCCGGAGAGTCTCATCCTGTTATCGCCGAGGGCATCTCGATGGCGCTTCAGTCCGGCTGGCTGCTGGCCTCGGAACTCGCATGCGCGCCGGTGGGCCGTGCAGGGCGCGAGGCTGCCGGCAGACGCTATGAGGCGGCCTGGAAAAGACTGTTTTTGACGCGGGTCCACGCCGCTGCAGCTATTGCCGGAATTGCCCTTCGCCCCGGCAGCGCCACCTTGATGGCGGCAATTATCCAGAATTTCCCGCAGACATTGACATTGGGCGCGCAATTGAGCGGCAAGACAAAGCCGGTCCCCGGCTTTCTCTGATGGCAAGCAGCAATGCCGGCGCAAACAACAAACGGGCACCGTCTTTTTTTCGGTTTCGATGGAACAACATCCGCCCGCCAAGGGTTGGAAGCTCAGTCGTTTTACTCCAGCGACTATGAAAGCCGTTCGCACGGCATTCGGACAAAGGCCCCGCGCTTCCTCCCCGCGGGGCCTTTGTCTGTTGGTGCAGGAACTTGCACGGAATTTGGCGCGCACCTAGAGCGGTTCAGCTTTGATAGAATCGCCGAAACGCTCTAAGTATTTGTTTTTACGCAATTCCGGACGGAAAACCGCTACGCACTTTTCCTGGAATTGCTTTAGAACGGGCCGGCTAGCCGCGTCATTGAAGCTGCCGTTCATGGCTCGTCGATATCTTGCTTCGAGGGGTTGCGCGCGAGAGCGCGTTCCTCCTCGTCGTCCGGCAGCGCCTCGTCGCTGTCCTGGTATGGATTGTCGTCGTCTTCCTCGGGCAGTTCAGCCTCCTTCTCGAGGTCGTAACGGATGTCGCCGTTTCCCGGCACGCTGTCTGGTAGAATTTTGCCGCCTTTGATCGCGTCCCAATCTTGCTGTTCGATTGTCGGGCCTTCGGACGGATCG
This sequence comes from Mesorhizobium sp., assembly GCF_004962925.1. Taxonomy (GTDB): domain Bacteria; phylum Pseudomonadota; class Alphaproteobacteria; order Rhizobiales; family Rhizobiaceae; genus Mesorhizobium. Next base: position 16,036 of record NZ_SUEO01000122.1, read on the forward strand.
TGGGGCTTTCTGCGCGGTGCCATCAGAGCTCTCCTATGCATTGGTCGGTCATATGCCTAACTCCGCGGACCGTTGCGTAGTTCCTCCATCGAACCGGCGAGACCGTTTTTACGTCGATCCCTCGACTTGGCCCGCCGGCGCAGCCATCCAACCGCCGACGCGTGCCGCAATACCGGCCAGCAGGCGACTATGAACTTGCGCGACCTCTAATATAAGGACACAGTTCGAAACGGGTGGAGGGAAAACGGCTCAAAAAACAATCGGGAGGAAAGCCATGAACAGCATGAGCCTCACCACGCTTGAATGCGGCAAGACGACGGTCGATGCCGCGGCCCTGGAGGCGCTTTCGGCACAATTGCGCGGCACCATACTGATGGAAGGCGACGCCGCCTATGACGACGCACGCAGCATCTGGAATGCCATGATCGACCGGCGGCCCGGGCTGATCGTGCGCTGCGCCGGCGCCGCCGACGTTATCGCCGCCGTGAATTTTGCCAGGGAAAACAAGCTTCTCGTCGCGGTTCGCGGCGGGGGCCACAATATCGCCGGCAGCGCCGTCTGCGATGGCGGCCTGATGATCGATCTGTCGCCGATGAAGTCGGTGCGGGTCGATCCGGCGACGCGGCGGGCATGGGTGGAACCTGGAGCGACGCTCGCCGATGTAGACGCGGAAACACAGGCCTTCGAATTGGCAGTGCCGACCGGCATCAGCTCGACCACCGGCATTTCAGGCCTGACGCTGGGCGGCGGCTTCGGCTGGATCACGCGGAAATTCGGCCTGACCATCGACAATCTTCTCGGCGCCGATGTGGTTACCGCCGACGGCAAGCTGTTGCGCGCCAGCCAGACCGAAAATCCCGACCTGTTCTGGGCGCTGCGCGGTGGCGGCGGCAATTTCGGCGTCGTCACGGCTTTCGAGTTCAAGCTCCACCAAGTCGGTCCGCAGGTGCTGTCGGGGCTTGTTGTTCATCCCTTCGCCGATGCCGAAAACGTGTTGCGGGAATACCGAGCGGCGCTCGAAGCAGCGCCCAATGAACTGACCTGCTGGGTGGTCATGCGGCAGGCGCCGCCGCTGCCGTTCCTGCCCACCGAATGGCATGGCAAGGAGGTGCTGGTCCTGGCCATGTGCTATTGCGGCGATCTTCAGGAGGGCGAGAAAGCGACGCAAAGGCTTCGCGCCATCGGCACACCGATTGCCGATGTGGTCGGCCCCAACCCGTTCACCGGCTGGGAGCAGGCATTCGATCCGTTGCTGACGCCCGGCGCCCGAAACTACTGGAAGAGCCATGACTTCACCGAGCTTTCCGACAGCGCGATCGAGGTCGTCACGGCCGCGATACCCAGGCTTCCGGGGCCTGAATGCGAGATATTCTTCGCCCATATCGGCGGTGCCGCGGGCCGCGTGACAGCGGATGCAACGGCGTTTCCGCAACGCAGCGCGCATTTCGTCATGAATGTCCACGCCCGCTGGCGCGAACCGCAAATGGACCGCGCCTGCATCGACTGGGCGCGCGGTGTTTACGAGGCGACCAGGCCCTATGCCGCCGGCACGGCCTATGTGAACTTCATGCCCGAGGACGAGGTCGACCGGGTCGAAGCAGCCTATGGCGGCAACTATCGGCGACTTCTGGAAATCAAGCAGCGTTATGACCCGCTGAACCTGTTCCGCATGAACCAGAATTTGAGGCCGGTGAAAAACGTGCGCGCCGCATAGGCGTGCGCACGCAATGACAAGGCCCGCGCCTCCGGCGGAGGACGCGGGCCTCATTTTCGGGTCATGCGCCAGAGCGGTTCGCCGAACCGCTCTATCTCTTTGTTTTTGCGCAATCCCCTAGGGAAAGCGCTAAGCGCTTTTTCCGGGCGGAAAACCGTTGCACAGTTTTCTTGGAACTGCTCTAGGCGGCCTTCAAGATCGCAACGCGATGCACGCCGACCACGGCGCTTGTATTCGTGGCACCGTCGGTCTTGCCCTTGGCGCAGGTGTACATGTCGCCTTCTTTGAGTTTGAATTCCTTGTCCGCTTTTTTGATCGTGAATTCGCCGGCAGCGATCGTGCAGACCATGTCGTTGTCCATGACCTCTTCAGGAGCGACCGCTCCGGGCTGAAAGACAATGTCGACTATTGAGATGCTCTTGTAAGCGGGAATGTCGGAGGTCCCGGTGCCGACCTCCACCAGTCTGACGCCGGGCGCAATCTCCGTGCCTTCATTCGGGCCGTACTCCTTGGCCGTTGCGGATCTCGCCAAAGCGAACAGAGGCGCTACCGCGGCGGCAGTGACGCCGAGAGCAATTGCAGACCTGCGATTCATGGTTTCCATCGCATCCTCCCTTTTGTTGGTCGCGCACAAATGTGCATGACCAATGTATATTAGCACAGGCGAATTTACCTGTATGCAAGGCCGGGCCGGCAACGCAGCCTGCGCGCAGACGATCATGGGTGATGCGACGCTTTTGATCCCGAGAAAGCTTCAGATGTCGCCTGCCCAGGCAAGGTCTAGTCCTTTCGGTTTCTTGACTCGGTCGGCAAAAACGGGCAGCAAAGCCTGATACGGAGGGCATTCCAGCCATTTTCTTAGTCGTGGAGGGGGCTTTTTTGTTATCGACCTTCGCCCAATCGGCGATCGGTGGAGGGATTGGTTAACCAAGTTTGTCCATCTTTTGAATCAATCGGCAACAGACGCGAAGCGTGCAGGGGGCACCAGGCGACTGTGATTGTGACGGCTGCGAGCCCCGCATGCCGCAAGGTCGATTGAGGTTGGTGTATGGCGTTTGTGCGTTTGAAAAACCGGGGTGACAATCCTGACTCTGGATTGACTTCGACGAAGCCCGGCCTGCGCTGGGTCGCGGTTCCCGTTGTTGGCGTTGCGGTCGCTCTGTGGTCGGTGGCGACCATGGCCGGCCTCTATTCGGTGGGAACCTCGCTCACCGCTGCCTCCAACAGTCTTCCGCAAAGCCTGCGCGCGCCGCGCACCATCGCGCTCGCCGATCGCACGCTTGCCAATTCATGGACCAA
>NZ_SUEO01000122.1:19058-19498 GCF_004962925.1 Mesorhizobium sp.
GGACCAATTCGCGGGCGCCGTCACTGGCAAGCCGGCAGCGTCAGGCGTCGCTGCTCAGCCGATGCGATGCCGGATGTGCGCAGGCCGCCGCGAGCTTCGTGCATGAAGGCAAGTTGGCGCGTCTCAAGCCGTTAGCGCAGCCGGCTACCGTGCCGCTTTTCGCAGAAATCTCGCCGCAAGCGCGCTTCGACAGCGTGGTGGCGAAAGCGGCGCTGTCGCCGCAAAAGCTTGCTGCTGCCTTTGCCCACGCAGCACCTCCTGTGCCTGCCAGCCTGCCTACGGACGCGCACGTTGCGGAGCCGGTGCGCCTGCCCGAGCAGAACGGCCCGGCCCCGGTGCGCTTCGGGCCGGAGATCGCTGAGTTCGAACGATCCTCCCGTCTGGCGCTGGCGCTAGCGAATGCATTGCCGGGACAGATGATCGATGTGCTGCCGGAGGCG
>NZ_SUEO01000123.1:0-8393 GCF_004962925.1 Mesorhizobium sp.
GTCCCCAACCTTGTCGTCCATCGCCAAATCGTCTTCGAATGGCGACACATCTTCGAGCGAACTGGCGAGCGCATCGTCGAAATCGTTATCGAAAGCAGCTTCAACAGCCGGCGCGGATGCTTCGGCAATGCCAGAACGCACGTCGTCGGCAGCAGCGGCATAGGCAGTTTCGTCCGCCGCATCATCGTCCAGCAGCAAATCCTGTTCAAGCGACGCGGCAAGCTCGTCGTCCCCAAGCTCGTCGTCCACCGCGTCAGTGGCCTCGAAAGCCGGCTGACGCGGGTCGAACCCCATGATCTTGGTCAGTTCTGCGAACGGATCATCGTCAGCGATATCGTTTTGGGCGGCTGCTCTCAGCTGGGTTCTGTCTGCCATTATTGTTCCCGAACTCGCACTCATTCGGACGCCATGGACGTCGCGTAGGGTTGGCCCTTACCAGCGCAATGTGGGCAAAAGGTGACAGGTTTTTTAGTCAAACCTAACGCATTTCGGTGGGCGCATCGGCTCCGATCAGCGTCAGGCCGGACGTCAAAACGTCCGAAACAGCCTGCACCAGCCCTAGTCTGGCATGCGTCAATTGTCGGTCGTTAACCTTAACAAAACGTAAGTCCGGATTTTCGGTGCCGCGGTTCCAATGTCCATGGAAGCTGGAGGCGAGATCGTAGAGGTAGAATGCCAGCCGGTGCGGCTCGAGCGCAAGGGCCGCGGATTCGATCAGCCGCGGATATTCCGCAAGTTTCCTGATCAGGCCGATCTCGCCTTCGTCGGTCAGTAAATCAGTGGCGGCCGCCAGCCGATTGCGGTCGAAATTGGCCTCGCCCAGCTGCTCGCTCGCCTGCCGGAACACCGAATGGCAGCGCGCCGAGGCGTACTGTACGTAGAACACCGGATTGTCCTTGGACTGCTCCGTCACCTTGGCGAAGTCGAAATCGAGCGGCGCATCGTTCTTGCGGTAGAGCATCATGAAGCGGATCGGGTCGCGGCCGACCTCCTCCACCACTTCGCGCAGCGTCACGAAATCGCCCGACCGCTTCGACATCCGCACCGGTTCGCCGTCGCGAAACAGCTTCACCAACTGGCAAAGCAGCACGGTAAGTTTCACCTCGTCGCCGGCAATCGCCCGGGCGAGCGCTTCCAGGCGCTTTACATAGCCGCCGTGATCGGCGCCAAGTACATAGATCAGCTTGACGAAGCCGCGATCGACCTTGTCCTTCAGATAGGCGACGTCGGCGGCGAAATAGGTGAAAGTGCCGTCGGACTTGACTAGCGGCCGATCGAGATCGTCGCCCACGGCTGTCGAGCGGAACAGCGTCTGCTCGCGGTCTTCCCAATCGTCCGGCTTCTCGCCCTTGGGGGGTGGCAGCTTGCCCTTGTAGATATGGCCCTTAAGCGTCAGGTCGTTGATCGCCGAACGGATTTTCCGGGCGTTGTCGGCGTGCAGCGTGCGCTCCGAGAAAAAGACGTCGTGATGCACGTTGAGCAGCGCCAGATCCTCGCGGATCATCGCCATCATCGCATCGATCGTCCTGTCCTTGACGATGGCAAGCGCTTCTTCGTCCGGCATCTGCAACAAGGAGCGGCCGAATTCGCCGGCCAACGCCTGGCCTACCGGTACGAGATAATCGCCCGGATAGAGCCCGGCAGGAATCTCGCCGATCTCGTCGCCGAGCGCTTCGCGGTAGCGCAACATGACCGAGCGGCCGAGAACGTCGATCTGCGAGCCAGCGTCGTTGATGACGTATTCCTTGGTCACGTCATAACCAGCGAAAGCCATCAGATTGGCGAGCGCGTCACCAACCACGGCGCCGCGGCAATGGCCGACATGCATCGGTCCAGTCGGGTTGGCCGAGACATATTCGACATTGGCCTTCTTGCCGCCGCCAACCGTCGAGCGGCCATAGTTGCGGCCTTCGCCGAGCAGTGCGGTCAAATGCACCTGCCAGAACGCATCTTTGAGCCTGAGGTTGACGAATCCCGGACCGGCAATTTCGGCCGCGGCGATGTCGGTGTCGGCGCGCAGCGCCTGTGCCAGCCTTTCAGCCAGTGCGCGTGGCGACTGGCCGGTCGGCTTGGCCAGCACCATTGCCGCATTCGTCGCCAGGTCGCCATGGCTCGCGTCGCGCGGCGGCTCGACGGCGATGCGCGACAGGTCCAGCGAACCGCCGTCCTTGTCTTTCAAATCAAGCGCTTCGACAGCTCTGGTGATTCGCGCGTTAAAATCGGCGAAGATGTTCATTGGTGTAGCTCTGGGGTGTGGCTCTGGCGGCTTTGCAGGGATCCCGGCAAAATCGAGCCCGCCCTAGCTCAATTCAGGCGTATGGTCAAACAAACGGCGGTGTTCTTTCAAAGCGTAGGTGTCCGTCATGCCCGCCAGGAAATCGGCAACGCTGCGCGCCTTGATGCGATCATCGGCCCGATCGAGCCCCTCGCGCCAGCCATCGGGCATGGCGCGCGGATCGGCGAAATAGACCTCGAACAGGTCCTTGACGATCTGCTCGGCCTCGGTACGCACGCGCATGACCTCTTTGTGCCGGTAGAGATGCTTGTAGAGAAAGGCCTTCAATTCCTTTTCCGACGTGGCCATTTCGGCGGAAAAGGTCACCATCGTCTCGCCTGCCGCCCTTACCGCATCGGCGCTGTCCGGCTTGATGCGCGCAAGGTTCGCGGTTGTTGACACGATGACATCTTCGACCATCATCGTGATCTGCCGCCGCATAAGTTCGTGCCCTGTCCTCACATCGTCCAGCGCCGGATAGCGCTGGCGCACGCCTTCGAGGATCGACCCCGGCAACGAGACCTTTTCCAGCATGTCCAGCGTCAGCAAGCCTGATCTCAGGCCGTCGTCGATGTCATGCGTATTGTAGGCGATGTCGTCGGCGATCGCCGCGCACTGCGCCTCGATGCCGGCGAAGCGGTCGAGTTCGAGGTCGTGCAGCTCCGAATAGTCTCGGATCGCTTGCGGCACCGGCCCCTTCAGGCCTTTGCCGCGGGCATCGGTCAGCGGTCCGTTGTGCTTGACCAGCCCCTCCAGCGTTTCCCAGGTGAGGTTCAGCCCGTCGAACTCGGCATAGCGACTCTCCAGCCGCGTCACCACGCGCAGCGATTGTGCATTATGGTCGAAGCCGCCCCATCCGGCCATCTTCTCGTTCAGCGCGTCCTCGCCGGTGTGGCCGAAGGGCGTGTGGCCGAAATCGTGCACCAGCGCCACCGCCTCGGCCAGATCCTCATCGCCGCGCAATGCCCGCGCCAAGGCGCGCGCAATCTGCGCCACCTCGATCGAATGCGTCAGCCGGGTGCGGTAATGGTCGCCCTCATGCGCGACGAACACTTGCGTCTTGTGCTTCAGCCGGCGGAATGCCGTCGAATGGATGATGCGGTCGCGGTCGCGCTGGAACGGCGTGCGGGTCGGGCTCTCCACCTCGTCGAACAGCCGCCCGCGCGATTTCGCCGGATCGCAGGCATAGGCCGCGCGCGGCCGATAGCCGAATCCGATGTCGCCCAACTCGTTGGTCATCGCCGATACCGCAGTTGACTTGCCTACTCGCGCTTCATACCTATCATGTGAAACCGAAAGCAAGGTGACGCCCATGGGCGCTGATGCCAAGACTGCCATGAAAGTGGAGATGACCGACGCCGCCGCCAGGCGGATCGCCAAGATTGTATCTGGCGAAACCGGCAAGACGGCGCTGCGCGTTTCGGTCGAAGGCGGCGGCTGCTCCGGCTTTTCCTACAAGTTCGACCTGGTCGATACGCGCAACGATGACGACGTCGCCATTGAGAAAGACGGCGCCACCGTGCTGATCGACGACCTCTCGCTGGTCTATATGGGCGGCTCAGTGATCGATTTCGTCGACGATCTGATGGGCCAGTCGTTCCAGATCAGGAACCCGAATGCGGTCGCCTCGTGCGGCTGCGGCACCAGCTTCAGTATATAGAAATGCCTGCCGTCGGCGCGGTCCGTCAGGTCGCGCTTTCAGCCGGGCGCGATCTCGATGCAACGCTGGCGTTCTGGCACGACGTGCTCGGCATGGCGGTGCACGTGCGCTTCGACCCGCCCGGCATCGCCTTCATCATGGCCGGCGACGTGCGGCTGCTGTTCTCCGATGGCCTGCCGGCCGGCACCGTCTATCTCGATATATCAGACCTCGACGATTTCCACGCCTCGGCAAAAACCGCCGGTGTCCCCTTCACCGCGCCGCCGATGCTCGTCCATCGCGATACCGAAGGCCTGTTCGGGCCGGCTGGGGAATGCGAATGGATGGCCTTCCTAAAGGACCCGGCAGGCAATACGATCGGCCTCGTCGAACGTCATCCACCGGAACAGCAATGAGGCCGTCATGAAAATCGTCACCTGGAACATCAACGGCGTTCGGGCCCGCCTCGGCAATTTGACCCATTGGCTGACGGAAAGCGCACCTGATATCGCCTGCCTGCAGGAGATCAAGACGGTCGACGAGCAGTTTCCGCGCGCCGAGATCGAGGCGCTTGGCTACAACGTCGAAATCTATGGCCAAAAGGGTTTCAACGGCGTCGCCATCCTGTCGAAGCTGCGCTTCGACGAGGTTATCAGAGGCCTGCCGGGCGACGATGCCGACGAGCAGGCGCGTTTCATCGAGGGCGTGTTTTCGACCGACAAGGGCGCGTTGCGCGTTGCCTCGCTCTATTTGCCGAACGGCAACCCGATCGATGACGAGAAGAAGTTCTCCTACAAACTTTCCTGGATGGCGCGGCTGGAGCGCTGGGCCGAGGAACGACTCATGCTCGAAGAGGCGCTGGTGCTGGCCGGTGATTACAATGTCATCCCCGAATACATCGACGCGAGATTCCCGGAGAACTGGCTGGGCGATGCGCTGTTCCAGCCGCAGACGAGACAAGCGTTTCGCCGGCTGAAGAATCTTGGCTTCACCGAAGCCGTGCGCGCGGTCACCGACGCGCCGGACACCTACACATTCTGGGACTATCAGGCCGGCGCGTGGCAGAAGAACAACGGCATCCGGATCGATCACTTGCTGCTTTCGCCCGAAGCCGCCAACCGCTTTTCCTCAGCCTCGATCGAAAAGCACGTGCGCGCCTGGGAAAAACCCTCCGACCACGTGCCGGTGGCCGTCGAGCTGGCTTTTGCGCCAATCTGATCATTTCGAGGTTCGGATCACCCGGATTCCCGGCCGATAGACCGTCATATCGCCACAATCCGGGGTTCCGCTGCAATCCGGGGTTCGGCTGGGATTCAGGATGACGATCAGGTTTGCGCTTTGCCTATGTGCTGCGGCGCTCGCCCTCGCGGCGACCCCGGCTTTTGCCGATGCGGAATGCCTGGCCAACGGAAAATCATTCCAGATCGGCCAGGTCGCCTGCCTGACGCTCTCCGGTCAGAGCCATCTCGCCCGCTGCGACATGGTGCTCAACAACACGTCGTGGACAAAGATTAGGGACGATTGTCCAGAAAACATGCTTGCGCCGCATCTGCCGGCTACGCCGATTTCAACGCCGGAGTCCGGCCTCGTTCCGACGGAATCGACCGGGAACTGATCTCGGCCGTCCGATTTGATTTTTCGAGATACCCAGTCTTCGTGACTACTGGCTTCGTGACTACGGCCTTCGCGGCTACTGGTCGCCGCCACCCTTGGTGAGGATGTCATCGGCCAGCGAAATCGCGGTGCGGCGGTCGGCTTCGCCCGCGGCGGCAAACGCCTCTTCCTGCATGCCGCGTATCCATGGCTGGTCGGAAGGTGAGGCCCGTTCAAGTGCCGCAGTCATCATCGCCAGCCCCCGAACGATCTTGCCGCTCTGGAAGAGCAGGTTGCCGAGCGTCGCCTGCGCACCGGCATGGCCCTTTTCCGCAGCGAGCTGGAACCAGCGTCCGGCCTGCTTGATGCTGGCCTTTACGCCACCCTTGCCGTTCAGAAAGATCTGGCCCATCTCGAACTGCGCATTCGGGTTGCGGTAGTTGGCGGCGGCACGCATGTAATATTCCTGGGCCGCCACCTCGTCCTCCGTGATGGGGCTGCCGGGGATGCCCTTCCTCAGATAATCGCCGAGCGCGACGAGCGCGTCCGACACATAGCTCTCTTCCGGCGAGCCGGGCTCGACGTCCTGGTCGACGATCTCTGAGAAGAACTTGAATGCCGCGTAATCGTCGCGCTCCACGCCGTCACCCTCGGCATACATGCGCGCAAGTTTCCAGGTGGCGCCGATCTGGCCGTTTTCGGCCGCGTATTTGTAGGCCTCCGCGGCCTGCTCCTTGCGGCCGTTCTTGTAGGCGGAGAAGCCGAACTGGAACACCGCCCACGGGCTCGACTGTGGCTTCACGCCGGTCTTGTCGTCGAACACCTTGTCGTCGAAGGCCACGGCCTGGCCCGCGGCGCCCAAGGTCGCGCCAAAAGTGGCGATCGCAACCAGTGCCGAAAAGACAGACGACCTCAGCAACTCAGATATCCGCATAACAATGTGTTTCTTTGGCACCACCGGGATGGGTGACCGCGCCGTCGCGGGCAGGCCCTACCGTTTGCGCATATTTCCAGATCGCGCCCGACTGATAGTCGGTCCCGCGCGCCTTCCATGCCTTTGCCCTTGTCGCCAGTTCGGTGTCGGACAGATTAACCTCGATCGTGCCGTTCACCGCGTCGATCGAGATCAAATCGCCATTCCTGAGCAGCCCGATCGGACCACCCACCGCGGCTTCCGGCCCGACATGGCCGATGCAGAAACCGCGTGTCGCGCCCGAAAAGCGTCCATCGGTGATGAGAGCCACCTTGCCACCCATTCCCTGGCCATAGAGAGCAGCCGTCGTCGATAGCATTTCCCGCATGCCCGGACCGCCGCGCGGCCCCTCGTAGCGGATGACGAGAACCTCGCCCTCGCTGTAGCTGCGATCCGTAACCGCCTGGAAACATTCCTCTTCCGAATCGAAGCAGCGCGCCGGACCAGAGAATTTCAGCTCCGACATGCCCGCGACCTTCACGATCGCGCCTTCGGGGGCAAGGTTTCCCTTCAAGCCCACGACACCACCCGTTTGGGTGATTGGTCGGTTGGCGGGACGGACCACATCCTGGCTATCATTCCAGGCTACGTGCTCCATATTTTCGGCTAAAGTGCGGCCGGTCACCGTCAGGCAGTCGCCATGCAGATAGCCGTGGTCGAGCAACGTCTTCATCAAAAGCGGAATGCCACCGGCCTCGAACATGTCCTTGGCGACATATTTGCCGCCCGGCTTCAGGTCGGCGATATAGGGCGTCTTCTCGAAGATCCTGGCTACGTCGAAGAGGTCGAACTTTATCCCGGCCTCATGCGCAATCGCCGGCAAATGCAGCGCTGCGTTGGTCGAGCCGCCGGTGGCCGAAACCACGGTTGCCGCATTCTCCAGCGCCTTCAGCGTGACGATGTCGCGCGGGCGGAAATTCTTTGCGATCAGCTCCATGATCTTTTCGCCAGAGGCGAAATTGAAGCGGTCGCGCATCTCGTAGGGCGCCGGCGCCCCGCAGGAATAGGGCAGCGCCAGGCCGATGGCCTCGGCGACGGTGGCCATGGTGTTGGCGGTGAACTGAGCACCGCAAGAGCCGGCCGACGGACAAGCGGCCTGTTCGATTTCGAGGAGTTCGGCGTCACCGATCGTGCCGACCGAGTGCTGGCCGACGGCCTCGAACACGTCCTGGATGGTGATCTGCCGGCCCTTGTAGGAACCGGGCAGGATCGAGCCGCCATAGATGAAAATCGACGGCACGTTGAGCCGCACCATGGCCATCATCATGCCTGGGAGCGACTTGTCGCAGCCAGCAAGGCCGACCAGCGCATCGTAGCAATGGCCGCGCATGGTGAGTTCGACCGAATCGGCGATGACCTCGCGCGACACCAGCGATGATTTCATGCCCTGGTGGCCCATGGCGATGCCGTCGGTGACGGTGATGGTGCAGAATTCGCGCGGCGTGCCGTTAGCCGCGGCAACGCCCTTCTTGACCACCTGCGCCTGGCGCATCAGCGAGATGTTGCAGGGTGCCGCCTCGTTCCAGCAGCTAGCGACGCCGACCAGCGGCTGCGCGATCTCGGACGCCGACAATCCCATAGCATAGAGATAGGAGCGGTGCGGCGCACGCGCCGGACCGACGGTCACATGGCGGCTGGGCAGCTTGGCCTTGGAGATGACTCTGGCGTTCATACTCGTCCTTGCCGCGGGCAATGCGGCCCTGCCCCATCGCCGAGCCTTTTGGCACGTGTCCCGAGACAAATCCGAGGTGCGCCGGGTTTATGGCGGGAAATAGGCAATGTCCCCGGGCGCCCTTGCGGCACGAGGGTTGCCCAGAAACTGTTGCCAAAACGTCACAATCGCAGGAGGCAGAGGGGCGCGGCATATTTGCAACGCCGCTTGGGGTCGGGAAGGCCACTCAAACAAAAAGAGC
>NZ_SUEO01000123.1:8403-13766 GCF_004962925.1 Mesorhizobium sp.
GAGCCGGGCATTTGCCCGGCTCTTTTTCTATTTAAAACCTACACTTAGAACTTGATCTTAACCGAAGCTGAGCCAGCAAGGAGCAGATCGTCGCCGTAGGTGTAGGTAATGGCATTTGCATTGTCGCCAACACCGGGGAAGGTCGACGACCCACCGGTCAGCACACCGATCGAGCCACCAAGTCTGACCTCGATCTTGTCGTTCGGCGAATAAGAAATGCCGCTGGCCACGGACCAGGTGTCCGACTGATAGCCGGAGGTCGTCGAGGTTCCACGATCCCACGTCAGCGAAACCGCGCCCGACAACTGGTCGGTGAACTTGTGAGCTATGCCGCCCGTGACCGTCCAGCCGTCGCGATAAAGCAGGTCGAAAGAAACGGGCGATGGCGCACCGGTCACAGGACTACGCACGCCATTGATGGGAATGATGCCAAGCCTGCTCCATTCCTGCCAGCGGATAGAGCCAAAGGCCAGCCAGCCAGGAGCTATGCCGCTCTGCAGCTTGAGTTCCATAGCTTGGGGTATCTCGGCCGAGGCGGAGACAGGAAAGACCCCGGTAGAGCCTGGAATCAGATCCGCTGGAAACGCGCCCCTAAAACCGGTCGAGTCGACGGTTCCCGACAGTCCGTCATATTTGTAGCTCGAAGAGTACATCAGGCTTGCGCGCAAGGCGATCTCGGGAATTTCATAGGCGGTGCCCACGCGCCACCCCCATGCCTCATCCGAAAGCTTGAATTTTCCGAGGCCGGTATTGCCGAAGGCCAGCAGTGTCTGGCGGGACAGAAACGCATCGACCTCCTGGTAGGAGACGCCGCCGATGAACCGCAGTGCGCCCTTGCCGACATTTACCTTATAGGAGCAGGTAAGGCCGAAATCATTTGTTTTGACGTAGTATTTGACCGCCGTTGGCGAATAGGCGTTGTTCATTCCGAAGTCTGCCTCCGCACCATACGGTTCCGTATAGCTCGCAAGGCAATCCACTGGTTCGAAGATGTTGGCCTTGAAACCGATGCGCGGCACCGCATAGTCACCGCCAACATCTATTTCCGACGTCGACATTCCCGAGCCATCCAGGCGCTGGACATTCTTCAGTGTGCGCTGTGGCGAAACATAGGTGACGCCAGCATCGAACGAATACGGTGCGGCATCAAACAACTGGTCGATGTTGACACCGCCGCGGTCGAAGCCGCCAGCATTCGCAACGCCCGAAATCAATAGCGAAAAGCACCCCGCCCCCAGCAGCGCTTTCAGACGCAAATTGTTCATGAATCTCCTCCCCGAACATTAGTGGGGTCAAGCTAGAACCAATTCAGGTTAACGGCGCAACAACGAATTCTCGATGCGTACACGTACACCTGCGACGACCGCATTTTAGACAAAGTGACAGCTTCACCGCAGAGCCGGAAAACGGCCTATTTGGCTGCAAACCGACGAAAAAATTCAGAAAAATCGCATGAATTGACGCAAAAACAGCGCGTTTTGCGAAAACAAACCCCATTGTTACATTATGGCAACAATGGGGCCAAAACATTCCGTTTACGTCAAGATTTACGCTGCGGAATGCCTATTTTCGCGGCAGGAAGCCCGCCCGAAAAGCGGGTTCGCAGACGCGCGAATCCAGATAATTCAGCCGGCCTCGCGCACTCGCGCCAGCGCCACCGAAAGCTTTTCTTGCGCCTCGCGATACTCGGCGAGTTTTTCGCGTTCGGCTTCCACGACATCTTCCGGCGCGTTGGCGACGAATTTCTCGTTGGACAGCTTCTTGTGCAGGCGGGCGATCTCCTCGGTCACCTTGACCAGTTCCTTCTGCAGCCGCGCCGCCTCGGCGGTAAGGTCGATCAGGCTGCCGAGCGGCAAGCAGATGGTCGCCTCGTTGAGCACGATCTGGGCGGAGCCCTTGGGCGCCGTATCGACCAGCGAGATGTCGCCGACCCGCGCCAGCCGCTTGATGGCCGATGCCTGGCGCTCAAGCCTTTCCTGGGTCGTGGCATTGGCGCCGATCACCATCAGCGGCGCGATCGCCGCTGGCGGCACGTTCATCTCCGAGCGCACGGAGCGGATACCCGAAACGAGATCGACCAGCCAGTTGATGTCGGCGGCCGCTGCCTCATCCTCGAAGTCGGGCGACGGCCATGCCGCATGGCAAAGCAGAGACGGCCGTTCCTTGCCCTCGCCTGATGTCTCAGCCCAAAGTTCTTCGGTCATGAACGGCATCATCGGATGCAGCAGCTTATAAATCTCGTCGAGCACGAAGGCGACGCACGCCCTGCTTTCGGCCTTGGCAGCCTCGTCCGTGCCTGTGAAGACCGGCTTCAACAGTTCCAGGTACCAGTCGCAAAACAGGTTCCAGACGAAGCGGTAGGCCGCACCCGCCGCTTCGTTGAAACGGTATGAGGTGATGCCTTCGGTGATTTCTCGTGCGGCGCGCGTCAGTTCGGTCAGTATCCAGCGATTGACCGCCAGCTTGGCGTCGTTCAGCCAGAAATCGTCGTTCCTTGCGACGTCGTTCATCTCGGCAAAACGGGTCGCGTTCCACAGCTTGGTGCCGAAGTTGCGGTAGCCGGCGATGCGGGCTGGATCGAGCTTCACGTCGCGTCCTTGCGCCGCCATCACAGTCAGTGTGAAGCGCAGTGCGTCGGCGCCGTATTCGTCGATGAGATCGAGCGGGTCGATGACGTTGCCTTTCGACTTCGACATCTTCTGCCCGTTCTTGTCGCGCACCAGCGCATGGACATAGACAGTGTGGAACGGCTCCTCGTCCATGAAATGCAGGCCCATCATCATCATGCGGGCGACCCAGAAGAAGATGATGTCGAAGCCGGTCACCAAGACGTCGGTCTGGTAGTAGGTCTTCAGCTCCGGCGTCTGGTCCGGCCAGCCAAGCGTCGAGAACGGCCACAACGCTGACGAAAACCATGTATCAAGCACATCCTCGTCGCGGGTCAGGATCTCACCCGGCTTGAAATTTTCGAGCTTGTCCTCGACCCAGGCCTTCCACGGCCCTTCAAGCGCCAGATAATATTCGATCGCCGCGGCGAGCGCCTCCTCTTCGGTCTTCTCGACGAAGACGCGTCCGTCCGGCCCGTACCAGGCCGGGATCTGGTGACCCCACCAGAGCTGGCGCGAAATGCACCAGGGCTGGATGTTCTCCATCCAGTCGAAATAGGTCTTTTCCCAGTTCTTCGGCACGAAATTGGTACGACCCTCGCGCACCGAGGCAATCGCCGGCTTGGCGAGCTCCGCGGCATTCGCATACCATTGTTCGGTCAGGAACGGTTCGATCGGCACGCCGCCGCGATCGCCATGCGGCACGGTATGGCTATGCGGCTCGACCTTTTCGAGGAAACCGCCCGCCTCCATCAGCTCGACGATCTTTTTGCGTGCAACGAAACGATCGAGGCCGTTGAGTTCGTCCCAGACGGCCTGACGCTCGGGCGTCACCTCCAATCCGGCAAGAAAGTCTTCATTGTCCCCGAGGGTCACCGCCGCCTCGACGGTGAGAATGTTGATCGCCGGCAGCCTGTGGCGCTTGCCGACCTCGAAGTCGTTGAAATCATGCGCCGGCGTGATCTTGACCGCGCCGCTGCCCTTTTCCGGATCGGAATATTCGTCCGCCACCACCGGGATCTTGCGGCCGACGATCGGCAGGACGAGGTTCTTGCCAACCAGATGCCGGAACCGTTCATCGTCGGGATGCACCGCGACCGCCGTGTCGCCGAGCATCGTTTCGGGGCGCGTCGTCGCCACGGTGATGAAGGTTTTCGGATTTTCCGGATCGAAGATCTCGCCCTCGACGGGATAGCGGAAATGCCAGAGATTGCCGTTGACCTCCTGCTGCTCGACCTCCAGGTCGGAAATGGCCGTGAGCAGCTTCGGGTCCCAGTTCACAAGGCGCTTGTCCTTGTAGATGAGCCCTTCCTTGTAGAGCGTGACGAACACTTCGAGCACCGCCGTGGACAGGCCCTCGTCCATGGTGAAGCGCTCTCTGCTCCAGTCGGCCGAAGCCCCCAGCCGCTTCAGCTGATTAAGGATCGTGCCGCCGGATTCGGCCTTCCACTCCCATACTTTCTCGATGAACTCATCGCGCGTCAGGTCGCGGCGGTGGATCTGCTTCTCCATAAGCTGGCGTTCGACCACCATCTGCGTGGCGATGCCGGCATGGTCCATGCCGGGCTGCCACAGCACGTTCTTGCCGCGCATACGCTCGAAGCGCACCAGAATGTCCTGCAGCGTGTTGTTGAGCGCGTGGCCCATATGCAGCGAGCCGGTGACGTTCGGCGGCGGGATGACGATGGTGAAGGCTTCGGCACCCTCCTCGGCCCCTGCGCCGGCACGAAACGCGTCGGCCTCTTCCCAGATTTTAGCGATCTTCGGCTCGACGGTTTTGGCGTCGTAGGTTTTTTCGAGCATGGAAAGGCGTCCGAGCTGTCGGGATTGTTGGGTTGGTGTAAATCGGAAGGCAGTTGGCAAGTCAACCAGCCGCAGATGGCATGGCCAATAGATAGGGGCCTCATAGTTCGAGGCAATTCGCATAAGCGATCCTCCATGCAGCCACGCCTCTTGACCGGCCATCGCGAACCGCAATACGTTGCCAACGCTGCTGTAGGGCGCATCGGCTTCCCGCCGGAGGGGCATTGCCCGCCTACGACACCTTAACCCTCACCGCGCCCAAGCCGAATTTCGAACATGTCGAATTTCGAGAACTTCAGGAAACAGGCCAAGCTCCACCTGCGCTGGCATCGCGAGCGGTACTATCCCGTCGCGGCCGCGATCGGGTCGATACTGCCGCGTTTCCGCCATCTGACCGATCGCCAGATCCTGGATCACAGCTTCAAGCTTGCCGACGCCCAGGAACTGGTTGCCAAGAAGGCTGGTTTCGAAAGCTGGCAGGCGCTGAAGAAAGGCCTTCAAACCATGACCGACAGCACGACATCCGATGCCGAAAAACCCTTCCTTGCCTTGGCCGAGCCGCAGCTTTTTGTCTGTGACATCGCTGCCGCCCGGGCGTTCTATGAACAGAAGCTCGGCTTCACGACACGCTTCACCTATGGCGAACCGCCCTTCTATGCCCAGGTCTTTCGCGACGGCGCGCGGTTGAATCTGCGCCATGTCGACAAGCCTCTGTTCGACAACGGCCTAAGAGCAAGAGAGGACTTGCTGTCGGCAACCATCGCGGTCGACGCCATCAAGCCGCTGTTCCTGGAGTACCAGGCGGCCGGGGTCAGCTTTCATCAGACGTTGCGGACCGAACCGTGGGGCGCCCGCACCTTCATCGTGGCAGATCCCGACGGAAACCTGATCGCCTTTGCCACATCGGTTGAGAGCGGTTGAGCTGCCGGGTCAATGAAACCGCCACCGCGGTGG
>NZ_SUEO01000123.1:13776-19221 GCF_004962925.1 Mesorhizobium sp.
CCAGCCGCTCGACCAGCGTCGGCAGATTGTTGTCCAGCCAGTCTTGCAGCATGGGCCTGAGCATCTCTTCGGCCATCTCGTCGAAGGTTTTCTTGCTGCGGCTGGCGAACGCATCGGAAAGCTCGCCGAAGGCGGCGGCAACCTGCCGGCCCCTATGTTCGGAAAGGATCGATGGACGAGTGGATGGTGCCTCGCTTGCCGTCGGAAGCGCCAACCCGCTTCGCGGCGAGGCCGGCTCGAAAGCAGGTTCGGCCGCGTCCTCGAAAACCTCAGTCTTCGGTTCGGCATCCGGCGCCAGTCGCACTTCGGGCCTATCCGGCTTGGCCGCTGTCATCGCTTCGCCGACTGCGGCGATCTCACGCCGCCAATCGGCAACGATTCTGTCGGTCGTTTCCGCAACCGTTGCCGTCGCATCCGGCTTGGCGGCCGGGGCCGGCCCGCCAGCGGCCCTGGCAAGCGTCACGGGAGCTTTGACCGGAACCGGATAGGAACGCACCGGCGGCTCCATGCGCGCGATGACGGGCTCGGCGACCGACGGAGCCGTCTGCACCTCGGCCAGCGTGGCCGGCCTTCTGGCGTCAAATCCCGGACGCAATTCGGCGCGAAACGCATCCACTTCCGGCGGCGTCTCGCCTGCCGGTGCCGGCGTCCCGCCTGCCGCCGGTGCCGGCACAGTCACCGACGCCAAATCCTGCAGCAGGTCGTTCTCTTCCTCCGGCTGCTTGCGGCCGGTATCATTGTCCTCGATGATCCTCCTGATGGAAGCCAGTATCTCTTCCATGGAAGGTTCGCGCTGCACGCTGCTTGCCGTCGCCATCGTCACATCCGCCGCCCTTGTGACTCGTTGCAGATTTCCAGTCCGGCCAAGCCGGATTCGAATCATGGCAACAGCGTAACCGACGGATCGCCTTACGAGAATCCCCAATCTGAGGGTGTGTTGGATTTCAACAGATTAGAGCCCGCGCATTCTTTTGAACGCACGGGCTCTAATGGCTTGAAACTGGATGGAATTTCAAACTGGTGGAGCGTTCAGCGGCCGTCCGGCGTGCGCAGGCCGATCCACTTGTCCTTGACCGCATTGTAATGCTCTTCAGGTCTGTATTTCGTCACCTGAAGGGCGAGACGATCGACAGACAGACGACCGACCGCCGACAGGATGGCATAGCTCGCCACCACCAAATCGCGTTCGGAACTGGCCTGGTTGATCTTGGCGGTGATCAAGGTGGCTTGCGCATTGAGAACGTCGAGCGTGGTGCGCTGGCCGACATTGCGCTCCTCGATGACGCCGCTCAAGGCAAGCTGCGCGGCGGCGATCACCTGCCTGTTGGCCACCACGGTTTGCTGAGCGGCAGTATACTGCGTCCACGCCGAGGTCACGGCTTGCCGCACGGTGTCGCGACTGACATCGACCTCGATCCGGGCCTGGCTGAGCGATTCCTTATTCTGGCGCACCGTCGCCGAATTCCGTCCACCGGAATAGATCGGCACGGTCAGCGTGGCACCGATGCTGGCCGAATTGGTTGTGCCATCCTGCGTCCCGAAAACGCCCGGAACCGTGTTGCGATAGGCGCTCGAAAGGCCGGCTGAAGCCGAGAGCTGCGGCAGCAGCGCGCCTTCGGCCGATTTCACCGAAAACGCCGCCGCGTCGACCAGATGCTGGGTGGCGAGGATGGCTGGGTGCTCACCGGATGCAATCGCGATTGCCGCGTCGAGGTTCGACGGCAACAGCTTCGACAGCGGCGAAGCGGCCCTAAGCCTGCCCGGCTCGTCGCCGACGATCTGGCGATAAGTCGCAGCGCTTGCCAGCGCCTGCGCGCGGGCCGCGGCAAGTTCCGCCACGGCGGAGGAGCGCTCGGCGTCGGCCTGCGCCACGTCGGTGCGGGTGCCTTCGCCGACCTCGAAGCGCGAGCGCGCCGCGCGCGCCTGCTCGGTCAGGAATTGCAGGTTCTGCTCCGTCAGCACCGCCACTTGCCGATCGCGAATCACGTCCATGTAGGCGCTTGCCGCGTTGAACAAGATGTTCTCTTCGGTGTTGCGCAGGCTCTCGACCGAGGCGCGGACACGCGATTCAGCGGCGGCGACGTTGTTCTTGGTCTGAAAGCCATCGAACAGGGTCTGGTCGATCTGGACGCCAAAGTTGCCCGTGGTTAGGGCGATGCTTCGGTTCGAGCCATTGAGATGGCTGCTGGAGTAGTCGATGCTCGCGGAACCGTTGATGGTCGGGCGCCAGCCGGACTTGGCGATGGCGACGCCCTCATCGGTGACGCGGACGCCGGCACGAGCCGAATTGAGCGAGGAATTGTTCTGGTAGGCTTTTGAAAGTGCACCAAGGATGGTTTCCGCCGAGGCGACCAGCGGAGAAAGCGCGGTCGCGGAAACAAGGACGGCGGCAAAAAGACTCTTGCGTAAAGACGGCACGTTATTCCCTCATTCGTTTTGCACGGGAACCACACCGCGCCGGCTTCTCTCATTCGAGCAGCCGGCGCGATGTGTTTCAGGTTCCCTGCTATCAGCCCCCAAGAGTACCCCAGTCATGCGGATCAGCAACGATTGTTCAAGCGCAAGCGAACATGACAACGCCTCTGCTGCAAGCCAAAATCATTCAGAACTCAAACGCACGGATACGTTCGAATCCCGGTAGTGGCTTAATTGCCGCATTAAATGCGCCTCTTCCGGTTACAATCCCCCCTGTCTTAAAAAACAATCGGGCTACACCCGAATTCCCCTGCCCTTCGACGGCGACGAGACGGCCGCCTTCCGCAAGCTGGTCAAGCAGCGCCGCCGGCACTTTCTCCACGCTGCCGCCGATGAAAATGACGTCGTAGGGTGCCCCCGCGGCATGGCCTTCCGGCAGCGATCCCTTGACCACGGTGACGTTGTCGCAGCCCAGCGCCGAAAGCGTCGACGTGGCGGTCTCGGCCAGTGCCGGATCGCTTTCCAGCGCGACGACCGACTTTGCCAGCCGCGACAGGATCGCCGCCGCATAGCCGGTGCCGCAGCCGACATCGAGCGCCGAATCACCAAGGTCGATCTCGGCCAGTTGCATCAGCTTGGCCAGCGGCGAAGGCTCCATGAGATAGCGTGGGCCATCCGCTCCATTGGCAATGCGGATGTCCTCGTCGATATAGGCGAGATCGCGCTGGCCGGGGGCGACAAAGGCCTCGCGCGGCACGACAAGCATTGCGTCGAGCAGCGGCGCGCTGGTCACGTCGGTCGTGCGGACCTGGCCATCGACCATTTTCACCCGGCGTTCGGCAAAATCAGCGCTCATGTCCCAACCAATCTGCCCAAAACCAATCTGCTTGCCGCGCCGGGACCGCGGCTCATTTCGACCGGAACTCAAGCCCCCTGGCGCTGGTGCGCGGGAGCTTGGGCAATTGGAGGCCTCGCCCGGAATCGAACCGGGGTGCAAGGATTTGCAGTCCTCTGCGTAACCACTCCGCCACGAGGCCTCATTGCTCCCGGCGTTCCACCCGGTTCCAATAGGTTGCGGCGAAAATGCCGTCAAGCGGCCATGGTGCATTCCGGACGGTTTCCTCTGGGCCATGATGCCACGTGTCGAATCGTCGACACGCATGCTGCAATTAATACATTAGTTAACCGTTAAGTACTGAATATGGCAAAGAGAAGCCCCGGGGCCTGGACCTTACGCCGGGCAAGCAGAAGGTTCCGCCATTCTGAAGGAGAATTGCGAGGGCCGGGAAAGCACTCCGGGCATTAGCCGGGTCGAGCCGGGCTGGGAAGACGCCCCCTCACAGAGGCTTGCCACGTCGTCAGTTCGGCCGCCGCCGCCGCTCCCACCACACGACGAGCCGGCGCCGATGGCGGCGCACCAAGGCAAACTCGTAGGAGAGCACCAGCAGTCCGATTGGAATCATCCAGAAGCCCAGGATCGGCAGGAAGCCGAGAATGCCGCCGAAGATCAGCACGACGCCGATCGCAATCCTGAGACCGCGCGAGCGCGGCATGGTGAACTGACGGCCGAAGACCGATATTTTCCGTGCCGGTGGATGGTTGTGGCTTGCTGCGCTCATGTCTGGTTAATGGTCCGTTCGGGCAAAGTAAAAGCACCAGCTGACGAATGCCGCAACCACCTTTTCGGTTCCGCGCAGCCGTCAGACGGCTCATATGAGAGTGCTCGCGCCCGATTGCCAGAAATCGCCGCGCGAAAAAGCGCCGAAAAAATCGAAATGCTTCTTTGCAAAGCCGAAACGGGTTTGCTATAGGCTGCGCCACTCACATGAGAGCCTCTGTTCCCCGGTAGCTCAGTGGTAGAGCAACCGGCTGTTAACCGGTTGGTCGCTGGTTCGAATCCGGCCCGGGGAGCCAGTCTTTTCTTGTCTTCCCGAGATGGGTGACAGTTCATTCCGGGGACATGGGTTACACTTCCAGACTTTGCGAGGAGAGCAAAGGTGCCTTGGCATGAGTGCAACCTTATGGACGAGCGTCTCAAATTCGTAGCGCGGCTTATGCATGGCGAGAAGATGGCGGCGGTCTGCCGGGAGTTCGGATCTCGCGCAGACCGGCTACAAGCTCATCAATCGCTACAATGACAGCGAGCTAGAAGGGCTGACTGACCGCGGCGGCCTTACCGGCACGCCAATCAGCTTCCTCTCCAAATCGAGAAGCTGATTGTGCGTGCCAAGCAGGGCGCGCTGAAGATCAGGGAGCGATTGGTGCGCCTGTACCCGGATGTCCAAGCCGGGCCTCCGTCCTCAAGGATTTTCGCGTGTACGGAGAGTTCTTTCGACGCCGGCGTGTGACGCAGGCCCCAACCGCCCATGTAGGCCAGCAAGGGTACCAGAGCGATGGATGCTTCGGTCAGGCTGTAGATGGTCTTCTGTGGGTGGGATCGTCCGCGGCGGGATATCAATCCCGCCTTCTCCAAGCGTTCATGCGCACTCCAAAAACCAATTGCGATATAAAATCAGTCGATCTAGCTTACAACCAATTGCATAACGCAACCAGAACTGCACGGATATCCGGGTGAGGAAAGGAAGTCGGTATGGCTGAGCTCGTGTTCGGAATGAACCAGTCCCTGGACGGCTACGTCGACCATATGGCGTTTGCGCCAAGCCCCCTGCTCTTCCGCCACTTCATCGAGGAGGCTCAGGGGCAGGCAGGCAGTGTGTACGGTCGCCAAATGTATGAGATCATGCGTTACTGGGACGACGATCATCCTGAGTGGGATGCAGAGCAACACGCCTTCGCGGCGGCGTGGCGGAGCCAGCCGAAATGGGTCGTCTCGCGCTCGTTGAAATCCGTCGGCCCCAACGCTTCGCTTGTTGAGGGTGATCTCGAGGGCGCGATCCGTGAGCTGAAGGCCGAGCGCGCCGGAGAAATCGAAGTTGCCGGCCCGGTCTTGGCGCGAAGCCTCACCGAACTCGGCCTGATCGATGAGTATCGCATCTACCTGCACCCCGTCGTGCTTGGCCGCGGCAAGCC
>NZ_SUEO01000123.1:19231-19460 GCF_004962925.1 Mesorhizobium sp.
CCCCGGCCGCCGCTCCGCCTTGTGACTAATGATCGGATTGGCGAGGACGTGATCAGGTTGACCTACGTCCCTGCTTAATCTCGTGACCCGTCGGATGGAAATCGTCGCCGAAGTCTGGTTTTGGGTTAGCGTAGCGCTACAGCGTAGGAGTAGTGCTCATCTTCATCGGGCGTGGCCCGCCACATTAGGCAAATTGGCAGCGTGGGAGAACAGTTTTGTGCCCAAACAC
>NZ_SUEO01000124.1:0-13352 GCF_004962925.1 Mesorhizobium sp.
CTTCTGGGCTTTCCCAAAATGAGCGCCAAAGATCAGCGGATGACGGGCTCGCCATGGAACCGCCGGCGCGAGGGCGGCGATACGCCAAAGCCCACTTCCATCATCAGCCTCGGCTTGCGCGTCGGCACGGTGCCCATGTGGAAGCCGAAGGGATCCTCGACAAAACCCGAACCCGCCTCGCCGGTCAGCGTAATCGGGCTCTGCGCGCCGTAGACCTTCAGAACCTCTTCTGCCGGATGGCCGACAAGGAGTGTCATCTGGTGCCTGAGGCTGCGGCGATTGTGGCTGCCGCGGACATAGACATGCGGACCGGTCTCGGCATCGACCGGATTGAGATAGAAGAAGAATTTCAGCATCCGCCAATCGTCGAGATCGAAGTGGTATTTGCCAAGCGACGCCAGGTTCTTCTCGGCGTCGGAGACGGAGCTCGTCGGAAAGCTCCACCAGACGCGCGTGGTGATCAGCTTCGCCTGGCTGCCGAGATAATGGGCGGCGATGTCGAGAAGCAGCGGGTCGCGCTGCACGGTAAGCGCGGCATTACAGTCGAGGATCCGCTCGAAAAAGTGCCCGC
Source organism: Mesorhizobium sp. (assembly GCF_004962925.1). Lineage (GTDB taxonomy): Bacteria > Pseudomonadota > Alphaproteobacteria > Rhizobiales > Rhizobiaceae > Mesorhizobium. The sequence goes on from NZ_SUEO01000124.1 coordinate 572, forward strand.
TGAGCAAGGGACGGCCGAAGTGCTTCTCGGCGTCGGCATGCTCGGCCGGCATGAACTCCAGCCGACGGTCGAAATTGCCGAAGCAAGGCGTGCGCTGCGCAAAGCTGGCGATCTCTTCGTGGATTGACGATGGCAGGGCAAGCCCGGAAAAGAGACCGTCCGAACGGAGCCCGCCAACAGCCGCATCACGATCAACGCCGGTGAACATCGTTTCCTGGGATTTTTGCGCCGGTCGAACCGGTTTTGCGCCACGCCAATGCAGCCGCCGCGCCGGCATGGTGCGCGCCAGCATGAACATCGGCAGCCATGCCGGATTCTCGCGAAGGTCCGACAGATAGGTCGGAATCCGCACGGCAATGCGGCGCAGCAGGCTGCCGTTTCGAGCGATCGACTCGAGGCTTGCAGCGCCAGACTTGTCAGGGCTTGAAAAGGTCATCGGTATCCTCAGCTATGAGGGCAGCGTCGACAAAGCGTCGGCCGCTCACCGCTCCGGCATTACCCAAGCCCATCCGCCCGCGACGAAAGAATGGTAACCCGAGGACAGATTTTGTGCAATGCACAATAGAAAGAGAGACTGGTAATTTCTCTGGGGAATTATGCTCGCCCCATCAACTCACCCAGCGCCCACATTTTACAATCGAATGCCGTCGGCGCCGAACAAATATGCGCGCTGGAGTCCGAAAATTTCTGTTTTGCCGATTTCGAAACGATCCGCTTCGCGGCTTTCAACGGTTATCATCGAGCCGCTAGCGAGCAAAACATGGCCATAGGTGACGCCGCCCAGGCGCTCGACAAGGGAGATCTTGCCAGAAAGCGTTCCAGCCGCGCCTTTGGCGGGCACGAAATGCTCCGGACGAATGCCGAGACTGACAGATGTGCCCAGTTTCGGCGGCTGGCCGCGTGTGGTAACGGCCATGCCGGTGAGACCCGCCTCCGGCGCCGCGACCACAGCCCGTCCGTCTTCGACAGCCGTTACCGTGGCCGGCACGAAATTCATGCGTGGCGAGCCGATGAAGCCTGCCACGAAACTGTTGTCGGGGTCCTCATAAAGCTCCAGCGGGGCGCCGACCTGCTCGATGCGACCGGCCCGCAGCACAACGATACGGCCGGCCAGCGTCATTGCCTCGATCTGGTCATGCGTGACGTAGATCATGGTCGTGCCCAGTTCCTGATGCAGCCGAGCGATCTCGATGCGCATCTGCACACGCAGTTCGGCGTCGAGGTTCGACAGCGGCTCATCGAACAGGAAGACGCCCGGCTGGCGAACGATCGCGCGGCCGATGGCAACGCGTTGGCGTTGGCCGCCGGAAAGCTCGCGTGGCTTACGCCCGAGATAGGCCTCCAGATGCAGTATCTTCGCCGCCTCCGCCACCTTGCGGTCGATCTCCTCCTTGGGGCGTCTGGTCATCTCCAACGGAAACCCCATGTTGGTTGCCACAGTCATGTGCGGGTAGAGCGCATAGGTTTGGAACACCATGGCGATACCGCGCTTGGCTGGATCCTCGTCGGTGACGTCGCGCCCGCCGATCAGGATACGGCCGTCGGACGTTCTTTCCAGCCCGGCGATCATACGCAGAAGCGTTGATTTGCCGCAGCCGGAGGGGCCGACAAAGACGACAAATTCACCATCGGCGACGTCAAGATCGACACCGCCGATGACCTCCGTTTCGCCAAAGCGCTTCTTGACCGACTGAAGTGATAGACCCGCCATAGTTCTTCCCTCGAGCCTACTTCACGGCGCCGTCGGTGAGGCCGGCGACGAACCAGCGGCCGACAAGGGCGAAGAGTGCGACGACCGGAATGATGGCAGCCGTGGCGCCGGCAAGCAGCAGGCCCCAGTCGATCTGGTACTGGCCGATGATGCCGGCAAAGCCGACCGGAATGGTGCGCCTGACATCCGACACGATCAATACCGAGGCGAACAGGAACTCCGTCCAGGACGAGATGAACGCGAAGATAGCGACGCTGGCGATGCCCGGCGCAATCAACGGCATCAGGATCCTGACCAGGATGGTGGTGGTGGGTGCACCATCGACGATCGCGGCCTCCTCGATCTCGCGCGGAACGGTCGCCAGGAATGAACGCATCATCCAGATCGAAAACGGCAATGCGAAGGCGACGTTGACGATAACCAGCGCCACCGGACTGTCGATCAGCCCGACCTTCGCGAACAGGCCGTAGAGCGGGATCAGCACCACCACGCCGGGGAAGGCGTAGGCGAGGAGGATCGTCTTGTAGAGCGCGTTGCGGCCGGGAAACTCCATGCGAAAAAAGGCGTAGGCGGCAGGCAAGGCGAGCAACACCGTGAAGGCCGTGGAAAACAGCGCCACAACCATGCTGTTGAACAGATAAATCGGGAAATCCGAAGCCTGCAGCAGCTTTTCGAAATGTTGAAGGGTAAAGCTGTGCGGCACCATCGTTGGCACACGCTGGATGATTTCCTTCGGCAATTTGATGGAGCCGGTCAACACCCACCAGAACGGCAGACCGATTGCAAGAGCAATGACCAAAACGCCGCCATAGAGCGAAAGTGACTGGCCGAAAGTACGCCTCATCGATCCGCCTCCGCCGCCGTCATGGCTCGTGTCGTCAAAAAGGCAAATCCCATCAGGAGGATGCTGGTGAGAACAGAAATCGTCGCAGCTTCGCTCAAGCGATAGCCCTTGAAGGCGGTTTCATAGATGAGCACAGGCAACGTCTGGGTTGCGCCGGACGGGCCACCCGCGGTGAGCAGCCAGATCACATCGAAGACGTTGAAGGACAGAAGCGTGCCGACGACGCCGAGCACCATCAGCGTCGGTTGCAGCAACGGCCAGGTGATGCGCTTGAAACGCTGGAACGTGCCAGCGCCATCAATCCGCGCCGCCTCGTAGAGATCGCCCGGAATGCGCGTCAGGCCAGCCAGCATCATCAGTGTGGTGAATGGAAACCAGCGCCAGGAATTGATCATGATCAGCGTGGTCATGGCGCCTTCGCGCGTGGCGAAGAAACCAACCGGACGCTCGATCACGCCGGCCTGGATCAAAAGAGGATTGATCATGCCGCCAGAAGGGGAAAGCAGCCACCGCCAGATGATGACGACCACCACGGTCGGCACAATCCATGTCAGAATTATCCAGGTGCGAGCGATCCGGACGCCGGGAAATTTTTGATTGAGGATAAGCGCCGCTGCCAGCGCCAACAAAGTCTGCACCAGCGCGTTGGACAGCACCCAGACGACACTGCGGCCGAGCGCACGCCAGAAGCCGGCGTCGCCGAGGATCGTCGCATAGTTGCCGAGCCCAATGAAGTGGCCTTCAGAGCCGATCACGCCGACATCCTGAAAGCTCAGGATGGCGGCTTGAACGAGCGGCCAGCCGAGGACCGCCAGCAGGAAGAGGAGCGCCGGCGAAACGAACGCAAAAGCGAGCGTCGTGTTCTTCATGAGCGTTCCCCGGCATGCCCGCTATTTGGCGGCGATTTCGGACATACGCGCCTGCCCGGCCTTGCGGCATCGGCGGCGCTCTGACCGTCGACAACAACGCGCTGCAAGGTCTCGGCGATCACGTTCTGAGCCGAGATGGCGCCGATCGACGGAAACACCTTGCCGGTGGTAAAGCCGAAGAGTTTGCCGGTTTGCGAATTGGCGATCATGGTTTCGACCTGGGACTTGTATTTGGTCACGGTCTTGTCGCTCCAGAATGATTCCGCCTTGGCGCCGTCATTGGTCACCGGCAGAAACAGGCCTGGCTCCATTGTGAGGAAGCGACCGTAATTTGCAGGTTCAAGCAACCAGGTGAGAAACACCTTGGCGGCATTCTGCTTCGCCTCATCCTTTGTCGTCAGCATGATGGCGTTCGAATAGGAGATGGTCGCCGACGCGCTCTCGTCGTCGGCATGCGGAACAGGCGCCACGCCGAGATCGGCGGCGTCGCCTTCGGCCTGCGTTTCGTAGGTATTGATGACACCGAATTGCAAGATCATGCCGCAGCTGCTGTTTGCAAAGCAGGCTTCCGCCTCCCCCCAGGTCCACGTGCTGTTGTCGGCTGGCGAAAACTTGGCGAGCTTGCTGTAGAAATCGTAGGCTTTGACAGTTTCCGGCTTGTCGAAGGCAATCGAGCCGTCGTCGTTGTAGAGATCGCCGGCACCGCTGTTGACCATGAAGCTGTAGACGGTCTGGTCCGTATAGAGCTGCTTGTTGGCCGGAAGACCGATGCCGGATTTGCCATCGGTGCTGAGCTTCTCGGCAGCCGCCTGCCACTCGCTCCAGGTCTTCGGCACCTCGACGCCTGCCGCCTTCAGCACGCTGTTGCGGTACCATAGCGAGATCGCCATGTTGTAGGCTGGCACGGCCCAAACATGGTCGTCGTATTTATAGGGCGCGAGCGTCGCCTCGACGAAGCCATGCTTGCTGTCGAGGTCCTTGACCAGGTCGTCGACCGGCACGACGACATTGATGCCTTTCAGGACGGTCGTGAAATCGGGAATGGTAAAGAGAAGGTCCGGACCGTTTCCGGCAGCGAAGGCCGCCGGTGCCTTAGCGTAGACCTCGCCCCAGCTTTGCGGCTCCTGCTTGACCTGGATATCGGGATGAGCGGCGTTGAATTCGTCGAGCAGTTCCTTCATGCGCTGCACGCGGTGCGGCGGCTGCTCCATATGCCAGACCGTCAGGTCTACCGGCTCGGCATAGGCGGTGCCGGCAAGAAGTGTAGCGGCGAAGCCGGCGATCGTCAGAAATCTCGTAGGGCCCATCATCGTTTCCTCCCGTTGCTCCGAGAACTCCCCTTGAGTCCCGGAATCCCTGTGTCTTGGAATTCTCAAAGATGCGGATTGCGCGGCCGATAGCGATCGATCAGCGCCTCGTTGACCTCCTTGGCGCCCGGCATGTTGGCGCTGAGATAAATGGGTGCGGCGCCGCCGGCCGACTGCAGACGCGCAGCTGCTTCGACGAAGACGGCGTTCATCAGCGCCGCCCCGATCGAGGTTGACACCGGGCCGGCACGCAATTTGCTCCCCGGCAGGTCGATGGTGGCGTCGCCAGGAGGCGCACCGTTGTCGAGGACGATGTCGGCGACGTCGGCGAGCCGCGTCCGCCCTTGGGCAGCAGCCTTCGAATACGCTTCCGAGGTGATCGCGACAACGGTCGCTCCGATTGTCTTGCCGATCAGCGCAGCCTCTACGGTGGCCGTATTGACGCCGCTGTTGGACACGACGATCAGCACATCGTTTGGGCCGATCGGATAGCGGGCGAATATGGGCGCGACTATGCCCGACATTCGCTCGAATACAGTGCCCGCGACCGCACCTTCATGCACCATGGTCGTGGCGGCGAGGATCGGCACGGTCAGCGCCAGTCCACCGGCCCGGAAATGCGCCTCTTCGGCCATGGTGTGGCTGTGCCCGGTGCCAAAAACATAGACCAGCCCATCAGCCTTGGCCGTGCGCTCGACGGCGGCGGCGGCGAGCGCGATCGCTTCGGCGTTGTCGTCGTATAGACGACCGATACGAGTGGTGAGGTCGGCCAGATAAGCGGCGGCAGTCGGCGTTTTGGTCATTTGTCTGTTCCGAGCGTCAGATTAACACGCATCACGAAGCAGTCGCCGCGATAGACCGCCCGGACGTATTCGATCGGACGGCCCGTCGCGTCGAGCGTGCGGCGGGTGAGAAAGAGAACCGGGCTCTGCAGCGAAATACCAAGTGACGCAGCGCTGGCCGCATCCGGATGCGCGGACCAGAGCTTCTGCTCGGCTTCGCTGGGGTAGAGGCCATAGTCCTCTCGCAGCACGCGATAGAGCGAATCCGTGCTGAAATCCGCGCGTTCCAGCAGTTTCGGCGCCAGCGCCGCCGGGATTTCGGTGCGCTCGAGACCAACGGGTTCGGCATCCGCCAGACGCACGCGAACGAGGCGATGGACCGGCGCATGCTCGGCAATGCCAAGTGCCGTCGCCGCTTCCCGATCCGCCGCGCCGACGCCTGCATCCAGCACGATACTGGAAGCCATTCGGCCGCCGCGATGCATCTCCTCGGTAAAGCCGCTCAAAGTACTGAGCTGCTGTTCGATGTGCGGATGGGCAACAAAGGCGCCTCGGCCGGTGCGCGTCTCTACCAAGCCGCGCCGCTCGAGAAGCTTAAGCGCCTGGCGAGCAGTCATTCGGCTCGCGCCGAGGTCCACGGCCATCTGCCGCTCCGACGGCAATCTTTCGCCGACCTTCAGCGCACCGGATGCGATCTGCGCTGCGAACGAGCTCGCGATGCGTTGATAAAGCGGCACATCATCTGCGGCGATGATCGAAGGCATGGACAGGTTTAACCAGAATTTCTCGTGGTATGTACCACCCGAAACAACTGTGTAGAGCTTTTCCGGCTATCTGCGCAAGCTGCTGTCGCGGCGGGCGCGATAATTAGCGAAGGCGCGGTCCCAGGCCGGCTTCATGGAACCGTCCGGCTCATGGCGGCGCTGTATCTGCCGGCTCGCCGTCGAGGCTTCGCGGATCGAACCGAACTGTCCAATGGCTGTCGCCGCGAGGAGAGCTGCTCCCCTGGCACCAAATTCGGTCCCGGCCGGGACGAGAACAGTGATGCCGAGCGCGTCGGCGATCATCTGGGTCCACATCAGGCTGCGCGCTCCGCCGCCGGTCAGCAGGATTTTGCCGCTGGTGCCTTCCAGACTTTGGTACAGATCGCGCATCGCCAGCGTCACCCCCTCATAGACGGCCCGGATCATATGAGGCCGCCCGTGTCGGGGTGCGAGACCGTAAAATCCGGCACGCGCCTCGTGGTCAACCACTGGCGCAATGATGCCGCTCTCGCTGAGATATGGCAGATAGGTCACGCCGTCATTGCCGATAGGTAGCGGGGCGATCATCGCCTCCATCCGCGCGTAGAGATCGGGCTCCCCGGCTATGTCGGGCAACAGCGTTTCGATAGCCCAGTCAAGGTTGAGCGTGCCGGCCACGTTGACCATCGCGCGGAACCAGTTCTCGCCGGGCAGGGTAAAAAGCAGGCCCAGATTGGGTGGCGTGAATACGGGCTGATCGGAGACGATGCCGACCATACAGGTCGTACCGAGAACGGCCATCGCCATCCCGCTTTCGAGCGCGCTGGCGCCGATGACAGTCGCCGGGACATCGCCGGCGCCGATCGCCACCGGCGTTCCTTCCCTCAGGCCGGTGGCAGTAGCTGCGGTGGCCGTGACGAAGCCGCCTATGGTTTCGGAATCTGCTACCGGCGGCAGCTTGTGCGCCAGGTCGGCGACTTCGAACAATGCAAGCATTTCGGGGCTGTGGTCGCGCTGCCGCGCGCTGCCTGGTGCCACTGCCGCTTCCGTCCGATCGGCGGCTACCTGTCCGGTCAGTTTCAGGCGCAGGAAATCCTTATAGCCGAAAACATGGGCCGCCCTGTCCAGCACATCTGGCTCATACGCTCGCAGCCAAGCAAGGAGCGGCAACGTACAGCCCTGCTGTAATACGCAGCCATCGGACTGGAAAATCCTTTGATAGAAATCCGGCACGTCGGCCGTCCGCCGTTCCAGCAAATCCTGCGCCCGGCTGTCCTCCCAAATGATGCCGGGACGCAAGGCACTGCCGGTGTCATCGACCAGCCATGCCCCGACCATGGCTGCCGACAGGCCCACGGCGGCAATGTCGTTTCCCGCGATGCCGGCATCATCGAGAGCTGCACGGATCGCCTCGCTCACCGCGCTCCATGCAAGGGCGGGATCGAGTTCCGACCAACCCGGATAGGGTCTTTGCAAACGGATGCGACGAAATCCCATGCCGAGCTGTTGGCCTTTTTCGTCGAATACCGCGACTTTGGTTACGGACGAGCCCGCGTCGATGCCAAGAAAATAACCGGTCATGAATTGGTCTTATCCCTGATGGCACGCAATGCTGCCTGCTCCACGGTCGCCTCGGTGCAGATTCAATCGTGCCCGGACATCAGTGCGCACTTGTCTCATGAAAGAGTTCGCTGGTGGCGCCGGGATCGGTCCGGTACCTACCATGCTTCATCTGCCCAGCCCGAGTTCAGCAACGAAATCGTAGGCGTCGCCACGAAAAATCGACCGACTGGATTCAACGACGACGCCATCTTCCCTTCGGGTTATCCGATAGATGTCGAGGGCCGCAGCGCCCGTCGGTGCCTTGAGAAGGCGGGCGCTCTTTTCGTCGAGGTTGATCGCTGAGAAACGCTGAACGGCCTTGACTGGAACATGACCAATATCCCGCAATGTCTGGTAGAGGGAGTCTTCGATCTGCTTCGGGTCGGGCAAGATAGCAGCCGGAATCAATGAGGTTTCCAGCGCAATGGGCTCTTTGTCCGCCAGCCGCAGCCGGCACATTCGAACGATAGACCCGCCATTGGGCATTTCGAGCCGCCTCGCCTCGTCGGCATTCGCCACGCTAAGGTCCCGCTCCAGCCACAGCGTACCTGGCGTCCGTCCGCGCGACGTCATGTCTTCGGAGAAGGAATAAAGTCGGCTCAAGCTTTGCACGACGCGCTCGCGCGCCCCGGAAACATATGTTCCACTGCCATGTCGCGGGGTAATCAGGCCTTGCCGCACAAGTTCAGCCATCGCTCTACGGACGGTCACCCGTGAGATGCCAAGTTCAAGGGCAAGCTCGCGTTCGGGCGGAAGAACGGCCCCCGGTTTCAAAGTGCCCGAGGCGACCGCATCGACCAGGGCTGTCTGCAGACGCCTATAGACCGGCGCATCACTTCCCTTGCTCTGCGCAGCAGCAAAAAATTCGAGGAATGTCACGCCTGGGACCCATAGCGATAATACCAACACAATACCAATTTTAGCGATGGCCGCAACAACCAGAATGGCACGCCCTCGTAGGTCCTGTCGGCCTGCGGAATGGAGAGGCAGCTAAAGGCTGCCTGCTGAAGACAAGCGTCAATACTTGTTTTGAGCGAGTGGAACGAAGAGGTTGCACGCGGCGGAGAAGCTCGGGACGAAGCGATCAAACCCCTTCGAGGATGACAATCGTCGGCCGGTCGGGCAGCGTCTTCAGCGAGACAGTCAGCGACCGGCCGGAGAGGAATTCCACCGCGAAATCGTCGCCCATCCTGCCTGTGAACTCACTGATCGGGGTCGAATGGCGATGCATCGGCAAGATCATCGACGAATAGAGCCGCGTGGTGATTTCGGTCATCCGGTCGAGCGATAGCGTCATGCCGCCGTCGATAGGCACCATAAGGACGTCGAGCCGGCCGATGGCGCCGTAATGCGCGTCCTCCAGCCGGTGGTGCAGATGGCCGAGATGGCCGATGCAGAGCCCCGCCACTTCGAAGATGAAGATGGAGTTGCCGTACTTGCCGAGATCGCCGCCATTGCGGATATCCGTCGGCACGTTGCGGATGTAGACGTCATCCACGACAAGGGCGTGGCGCGCCGGACCGCCGTCCGGATTCCAACCGCGCAGCACATATTCGAAGGCCTCGGCCAGCATAGGCTGCTGCGCCTTTGGCGCTGTGAAGCTGGCATAGGTGGCCGACGGCAGCGCTTGCGCGATCGCAACGCATCTCGACGGCGGCGGCTCTTCCTGGGCCGAAGCGGCGAGCGGCCAGAATGCCAGGGGCAGCAGAACGGCGGCACATAGGCGGAGCATGGCTGTCTCCCGTGGCAGGGCTGGCGCGCTCATGCCACGATAGCGCTGGCGATTATGATAGCTATCGTCGGGACAGTCACGTTTTCGCGAGCGCCGGCGGGACTGATCGTCTGCCCGGCCTCCCGATATCGCCAGCGATCAGGGCGTCGGACGGAAGACGCCGTTCTCGTCGCGCTTGAGCGGCGCGGTTTGCCGGGAAAGCGGCACACCAGGCGCTTCGGTGACCGAAACGCCCTCCGTCCAGTCGGCGGGTGCAATGGCGATGTAACGCGCATATCCGCCTGACCCGCCGAGCGGCTTGGCAAAGCCGATCGTCACCAACGCCCCGGCCTCTGGCACCTTGTCGAGGTTTGCAACGCCTTCTGCCTGGGTGAAATCGTTGTGAAGCAGCCAATGTTCGCCTTCGAGATTGGGCGTGGTGTCGGTGTCGAGCGGCTCATGACCATGAAACAGAATCTTCCGCTCCAGATGCAGGAACTTCAGTGCGTCCAAACTGACGCCTGGAAACGGCTTCTGGTTGAAGCGGGCGGCATCAGACCATTTTTTGTACCAATCCGAACGCACGAAGACGACCGAACCCTCCGGTATGCGGCCGTGCTCCTTTTCCCACTCTTCGATGTCGGCTAGCTGTAGATGATAGCCTTCGTCAGTCTGCACCTTGCCGCTAATGTCGATCACGACGAGCGGCCGCACGGCGTAAGTGGCCGGCAGGTCGCTGATCGTTGCGCCGAGCGGGTTCCAGTGGGAGGGCGGATCGAGCTGCGTACCATATTGGTCTGTCGTTAACTCGTAGGCGGTCGCGACGAACCCATGCTTGTCGTAAGTGAACTCTTCGCCGGCCTTGACGTAGCCCTCGATGTCCCGACCGGCGACAGTCGGTTTGAACTTGGCATTGGCGAAGCCCGGCCATACAGGCTGCGCCGGCTCGAAGGCGTGGGTCAGATCGATGTACTTGGCCGATTTGAGCGTGTTCTCATAAACCGACCAAAGGGACGGATCCTGCGCCGACGCGATTTCCGGCACTGACCAAGCGGCCGCCAGCAAGGCGATACGAACGAATTTAGATACATTCATCTGCAGGCTCCCCGAAAATGTTGCCGGAGTATCGCGAGTTTCCCGCACGGCGACAAGCGTATGCATTCCTCCCAGGAGGGTCGCTGCAATAGAGCCTCTACCAAGCCGCTTCCGCCCACAGCTGCGCGCCGCCTAACCCAGCAAGCTACGGCAGAGGAAGGCCCCTCATTTCGCCGGCGCCACCCAGATCTCGGCGTCGAGCCGCTTGGTCGCAAGGCCGCGCGCGATGGCTTCGGTGCTGCGGGCGTTCTTCGACAGGGCTGCGGCCTGACGCTTGCTGATCACCAGCCCTTCGGCCAGTGCCCGGTTTCCCGAAAAGACCCGCGACAGGAACGGCACGCGGCTGCCGCGCGCCCGCGAGAACCGCGCCGGCATGGTTTGCCTTGATGTATGGGCGACGACCTCGTCGATCCAGCCCTCCGCCAGGCGCGCGCCCGGTTCCAGCAGCAGCAGCCAGTCGCCCTTTGCCTGCCTGATACCGGCAGCAATGCCGCCGCTCGCCACAAAAAGGCAGCCGGCATGTTCGGCAACGCGGTGCGTCTGATCGGCCGAGCCGGCGTCGCAGACGACGACATCGCGCACCACGCCCTCGACCGCGCCGCCGATCAGCGAGGCGAGCGTGCGGGCAAGTCTCCTTCGTCATTCATGGTCTGGATGAGAACGCTGAGCATCATTAGCCGAATAGAGGAAAGCCGAGCACAGCGCCAGTTTTTGCGTCGCATCATAAAAAAAGTTCTTGATTTGTTCTCATCGGCAAAATAGGATTATTTTCATGAACAGAGCGATTCGACAGCCAGCCGACAGTCCTTGGGAGAGGGCGAAAATGGAACAGATCGTACGTGCAGACATTGCCGCCTTCGGGGCTGGAAGAGCCGAGATGGCCAATGCAATGATCGAGCAGAGCGGCGTCCGTATCCGTCCGGACCGCAATCGAGGCCGGTCCGCCGGCATCAATCCATCCGGCCGGTTCGAACCGATCAGCCGGCATGTGTTCGACGATGGCTGGAATTCGCTGGAGGAGCTGCCGCCCTTCAAGACCGAGGTGCAGGTCGAGAAGCCGCGCACCATCATCACCCGTAACGAATCGCCCGACATTTCCTTCGACCGCTCGATCAACCCCTATCGCGGCTGCGAGCATGGCTGCGTCTATTGCTTCGCCCGGCCGACGCACAGCTTCATGGGCCTGTCGCCGGGGCTGGATTTCGAATCGAAGCTGTTCGCCAAGCCGGATGCGGCGCGGCTGCTCGACAAGGAACTATCGAAGGACGGCTATCAGCCGCGCACCATTGCCATCGGCACCAACACCGATCCCTACCAGCCGATAGAGAAGCAGTACCGGATCATGCGCGAGATCCTCGAAGTGCTGGAGGCGCGCGGCCACCCGGTCGGCATCGTCACCAAATCCGCGCTGGTGACGCGCGACATCGACATTCTGTCGCGCATGGCCGAACGCGGGCTGGCCAAGGTGGCGCTGTCGGTGACGACGCTCGACCGCATGCTGGCTCGCACGATGGAGCCACGCGCGTCGACGCCGACCAAGCGGCTGGAGGCGATCAGGCAACTTTCGGATGCCGGCATTCCGACCTCGGTCATGGTCGCTCCGATCATCCCCGGCCTGACCGATCAGGAGATGGAACGCATCCTCGATTCGGCACGTGCAGCAGGCGCGCGCGAGGCTGGCTACGTCGTGCTGCGCCTGCCGCTGGAAGTAGCGCCGATCTTCAAGGATTGGCTGCTGCGCCATTATCCGGACCGTTACCGCCACGTCATGTCGCTGATCCGCTCGATGCGCGACGGTAAGGATTACGATTCGGATTGGGGCAAGCGCATGAAAGGCGCCGGCCCCTATGCCTGGCAGATCGGCCGGCGTTTTGAGATCGCCGCCAAACGGCTTGGCCTCAACGCCGAGCGGCGGTCGCTCAGGACCGATCAGTTCGTCGTCGCGGCCAAGGCAACCGAGCAACTGATGCTGCTTTGAAATCATCATGTGCCGCCATTGCCGGCGGCACATGGAAAAAGATCCCGTCCGGCCTGTCTTGTCCCCGGGCTTGCAGACGGTGCTCTCCGGGTCCGGTGCCCCGCCCGACCCGGAGGGACTTGCGGAGAATCGGAGCCAA